>JBBRXP010000032.1:0-41452 GCA_038238555.1 Chthoniobacterales bacterium
CAATGTGTCCCGGCGTGGAGTCGGACAAGCCGGGTGCATGTTCGAAGTGTGAGATGGCCCTGGAGCGCAATCCGGCGTGGAAGCCTGATGGGCAGACGATCTTCACGTGTCCGATGCACCCGGAGATCGAGCAGGATCATCCCGGCGAGTGCCCAAAATGCGGCATGGCTTTGGAGCCAAAAGTTGCCACCGCCGGCGAGCCGGAGGAAGACGGCGAGTTGCGCGATATGACGCGGCGCTTATGGATCGGGGCGCTCTGCGCGGCGCCGGTTTTCGTGCTGGCGATGGCGCATCTTTTTCCCGGCGCGCCGCATTGGGTCATGGGCGCGACGTCGCGCTGGACGCAGTTTGGGCTCACTACACCCGTAGTGCTGTGGGGGGGATGGCCGTTCTTTGTGCGCGGCGCGCGGTCGCTCCGCACGGGGCACTTCAATATGTTCACGCTCATCGCGCTCGGGGTCGGCGCGGCTTACGCCTACAGCGTGGCGGCGATGCTCGCGCCGCGCGCGTTCCCGGCGGCGATGCAGATGGAAGGGAGCGTCGGGATTTATTTCGAGGCGGCGGCCGTGATCGTGGTGCTCGTGCTCGTGGGGCAGGTGCTTGAGCTGCGCGCCCGCGCCCGCACCGGCACGGCCATCCGCGCGCTGCTCCATCTCGCGCCTGCCACGGCGCGGCTCGTGGAGGGCGGCACCGAGCGTGAAGTGCCGCTCGACCGCGTAAGCGCCGGCGCAATGCTCCGCGTGCGACCCGGCGAGAAAGTGCCGGTCGATGGTGTCGTCACCGAAGGGCAATCGAGCGTCGATGAATCCATGCTCACCGGCGAACCGGCGCCCGTGGCGAAAGGCGCGGGCGATGCCGTGACGGGCGGCACCCTCAATGGCACCGGCGGATTTCTCATGCGCGCGCAACGCGTGGGCGGCGAGACGATGCTCGCGCGCATCGTGCAGATGGTCGCCGAGGCGCAGCGCAGCCGCGCGCCCATCCAGGGACTCGCCGACCGCGTGGCGGGTTGGTTTGTCCCCGCCGTGCTCGGCATCGCGGCGCTGAGCTTTGCGCTGTGGCTGTTCCTCGGGCCGGAGCCGCGCTTTGCCCACGCGCTCGTCGCGGCCGTGACCGTACTCATCATCGCCTGCCCGTGCGCGCTCGGCCTCGCCACGCCCATGAGCATCATGGTCGGCGTCGGCCGCGGCGCGCAGCTCGGCGTGCTCGTGAAGAATGCGGAAGCACTCGAGCGGCTCGAGAAAGTGGACACGCTCGTCGTGGACAAGACGGGCACGCTCACCGAGGGCCGGCCGCGCCTCCTCTCGTGCCGCGCCCTCCCAAGTATCGAGGAAAGCGCACTGCTCGCCATCGCCGCGAGCGTCGAACATTCCAGCGAACATCCCCTCGCCGCCGCCGTCGTCGCGGGAGCCAAAGACCGCGGCCTCGCGCTGCGCCCCGTCACCGATTTTCAATCCACCACCGGGGGCGGCGTGAGCGCGCGGGTGGACGGGCGCGAAGTGCTCATCGGCAAAGTCGACTTCCTCCGCGAGCGCGGCATCGCCGGCCTCGACGCGCTCGCCGCCGAAGCCGCCCCGTTGCAAGCGCAGGCGCAGACCGTCCTCTTCCTCGCACTCGATGGAAAACCCGCCGGCTTCCTCGCCGTGGCCGATGCCATCAAGGATTCCGCGCCAGCCGCAGTCCGCGCCTTGCACACGCTCGGTTTGAAAATTCTCATGCTCACTGGCGACAACGCCGCCACTGCCGCGCACATCGCGCGGCAGCTCGGCATCGATGAAGTCACCGCCGAAGTCAGCCCCGCCGACAAGCACGACATCATCCGCGCACTCCGCCGCAAAGGCGCGCGCGTGGCGATGGCCGGCGACGGCATCAACGACGCCCCCGCGCTCGCCGCCGCCGACGTGGGCATCGCGATGGGCACCGGCGCCGACGTGGCGATGGAAAGCGCCGGCATCACGCTCCTGCGCGGCGACCTGCGCGGCCTCGTCCGCGCCGTGGCCTTGAGCCGCGCACTCATGCGCAACATCCGGCAAAATCTCCTCTTCGCCTTCCTCTACAACGCGCTGGGCATTCCGCTCGCCGCCGGCGCGCTCTATCCCGCCTTTGGCCTGCTGCTGAGCCCCATCGTCGCGGGCGCGGCCATGAGCCTCAGCTCTGTCTCCGTCATCGCCAACGCGCTACGCCTGCGCACGGCCGGACTCGATGTATAACGAACACACGACGAGCCTCGATACGCTATGAACCGCCGCACGTTCCTCACCCAATCGTTCGCCACTCTCGCGGGCGCTTTTCTCACCTCAGTCCGCGCAGTTGAAAGTGGGCCGCGCCGCGTCCTGCTCCGCTCGTCGTGGCAGACGGTGAACATCGGCGACATCGGCCACACGCCGGGTCTGCTGCGGTTGCTGGAAGAGTACTTACCAGACACCGAGGTGCGGCTCTGGCCGAGCAAGGTGGACAATGGAGTCGCGGAAATGTTGCGCGCGCGGTTTCCAAAGGTGGACATCGTCCAAGGCGCGGAGGCGCTACAGACGGCGTTTGCGGAGTGTGACTTTCTCCTGCACAGCTCGGGCCCTTCGCTCGTGGCCGAGGCCGATGTCGTGCGCTGGGTTAAGTCCACGGGCAAGCCCTACGGCGTGTATGGCATCACCTTCTCCTCGCCAAAGCCGGAGACCCTCGACCTTCTCAGCGCCGCGCGCTTCGTATTCTTTCGCGACTCGGTGTCGCTGAAGTTCGCGCAGGAGCACGGCGTCCATAGTCCAGTAATGGAGTTTGCGCCCGACGCCGCATTCGCCGTGGATCTGCGCGACGACGCAAAGGCAGAAGCCTTTCTGCGCGCGCACGCTCTCGCAGACGGAAAGTTTCTCTGCTGCATTCCGCGGCTGCGTTACACCCCATACTGGACTCTTCCCGAGAAGCACGCCGCTTTCGACAAAACGAAACACGCGCGCAACGAGGAGATGAAGGAGCACGATCATGCGCAACTAAGAAAGGCCATCGTGGAAGTATCACGACAAACCGGCATGAAGATACTTATCTGCCCCGAAGATCGGACGCAGATGACCGTCGGCAAGGAGTTACTCTTCGATCAGTTACCCGGCGATGTAAGAGCCAGAGCCGTGTGGCGCGAGAGTTACTGGCTTACCGGAGAAGCGCTGAGCACTTACTCGCGCAGCGCCGGGTTATTCGGTAATGAAATGCACTCACCCATCATGTGCATCGGCAACGGCATCCCCGCCATCGTGTGCCGCTGGGCCGAGCAGACGAGCAAGGGCATTATGTGGCGCGACATCGGCCTTGGTGACTGGCTCTTCGACCTGGATAACGAGGAAGACGTGGCGCGCGTCATCCCCGCCGTGCTCGCGCTCGCGCAGGATCCCGCCGCGGCAAAGGCGACAGCGGCCAAGGCGCGCGAGTTTGTGCGGCAGCGCCAGCGCGAGAGCATGGCGGTGGTCGCATGGAAAAGTTGACCACCCCGCAAGCCTTCACCTCCGCGCTGCAGCATTTCCAAGGTGGCCGGCTGGCCGACGCGGAAAGCATCTGCCGCCAGATATTGCGCGTCGATAAGGATCACGGAGATGCGCTGCACTTACTGGGCATGATTGCCGGCCACGTGGGCCGCTCCGACCTTGCAGCGGAGTTACTCCGCCGAGCCATCGCACTTCATCCCTCGGTGTTGGAGTATCGAAATTCCCTGGCCGGTGTCCTCGAAGCCGCCGGCCGTTGCGAGGAAGCGGTGGTCATCTATCGCAGTGCGATCGGGCTGCACCCCGGGTCGGCGCCGTTGCGCAGTAACTTGGGCGGGACGCTCGTCACACTTGGAGAACTCACCGCGGCCGCCGCCGAATTCCGCGCCGCGCTCACGCTCGATTCCAATCTTCCGGAAGCCTATTACAACCTCGCCCATGTCTTGAACGAACTCGGAGAGATGGAGGCTGCCATTACCGAGTGCCGGCACGCCCTGCGATTAAGACCCGATTTTGCCGAAGCATTTAACTTACTCGGCAATTCATTGCTTGAGTTAGACCGAAATCAACAAGCCATCGACGCCTTCCACGCCGCGCTTAAGCACCGTCCGGAGTGGGGCGTAGCTTACAATAATCTAGGTAATGCCTTCAACAGCGCCGGCGATCGGGAATCCGCGCTCGGCGCGTATCGCAAGGCGGTCGAAGTCAACCCCAGCCTTGCGCAAGCCCGATACAATCTGGCCACTGCCTTGATGTTTCAAGGATCGACCGAGGAAGCCGTCAGCGAGTTCCGCGCTTCGCTTCTGCTGCAGCCAAACGATCCGAAGACTCACAGTAACTTGGGTAACGCATTAAAGGATCAAGGGAAGTTGGATGAAGCGATCGAATGTTACCGCCATAGCATGCGCCTCAGTCCGTCCGGCGCCGCGTTTCATAGCAACCTCGTCCATACCCTGCATTTTCATCCAGGTTACAGCGGCCGGGCGATCCGGGAAGAACAGGAGCGATGGAACCTGCAGCACGCCACGCCGCTCGCCGCGGAGCGCCGCCCGCACAAAAACAAGCCGGACCTCGAGCGCCGTTTGAAGGTCGGCTATGTGTCCCCGGATTTTTGCGGCCATTCCATCGCGTTCTTCATTGCGCCGTTGCTCGCCGCGCATGACCGCGCGCAAGTCGAAGTTTACTGTTACTCCAGCGTGCAGCATCCGGATGTCATCACCGAGCGTCTGCGCGGTCTGAGCGACGTCTGGTGCGATGCTCGCTTGCTCTCCGATGAACAGTTATCCCAGCGAATCCGGGAAGATGGCATCGACTTACTAGTCGATCTTACCATGCACACGGCAAATAACCGTCTGTTAGTCTTCGCGCGGAAACCTGCTCCGTGCCAAATCTCATGGCTCGCCTATCCCGGAAGCACCGGCCTGGAGACGATGGACTACCGGCTCACGGATGCATTGATGGAACCCGCGGACATTGCTGAGGCATCGCCGGAGCGCCCGATGCGTTTGCCGGATTCCTGGTGTTGTCACCAACCCATCGATGACCAGGAAGAGGTCGGCAGCCTGCCCGCTGCGAAACAAGGTTATGTTACTTTTGGTTCCCTGCATAACTTCGCGAAAGTCAACGAGGCGGTGCTCAGATGTTGGTCTCGCGTGATGGCAGCGACGCCGAATTCCAGGCTCCTGCTCTATTGCCCGGCAGGCGAAACCCGGAAGCGAGTGGCCAAATTGTTCGATGCCGCCGGTGTTGCTGCGGATCGCCTGGAGTTTGCCGGCCGCGGCCCTTGGGCTCACTACGCCGCGCTGCACCGGCGCATCGACATCGGCCTGGATACCTACCCGTGCAACGGGATGACTATTACCTGCCATAACCTTTGGTTCGGCATTCCCGTGATTACTCTTCCGGGTAACACACCGGTATCGCGCGCCGGCCTAAGCCTCTTATCAACGGTGGGGCTAACCGAGTTAGTAGCCAGTTCCGAAGAAGACTATGTGCGAATCGCAGTGGACCTGGCAAACGACTTATCCAAGCTGATTGAGTTACGCGCGACGCTCCGCGCCCGCCTGCAAGCATCCCCGCTCATGGACGCCCCACGCTTCGCACGAAATGTGGAAACAGCCTATCGCACGATCTGGCGCGAATGGTGCCAGCGGGCCTGCGGTTCCTGACCGGGTTCTCTTCATTGAAGCTTGGGACGGCTTTCGGTCATTGCGACCGCCGCCGGCCGGTGGCATATGTGCCGGGTGCCTTCCAAGATACCCATGCCGTGCGTCGAGTCCGTTGCGCCGCGGCAAACCGTTTAGCTCCATGCCCGCCCTCGGCCTCGATCTCGTCGAAGAAATCCGCGAACTCAAACGCGAGCGCAACGCCGTCATCCTCGCGCACAATTATCAGGTGCGGGAAATCCAGGAGCTCGCCGATTTCGTCGGCGATTCGCTCGGGCTCAGCTATCGGGCGGCGGAGACCGAGGCGGATGTCATCGCCTTTTGCGGCGTTCACTTCATGGCCGAGACGGCGAAGATCATCAATCCAGACAAGATCGTGGTGCTGCCCGACCTCGCCGCAGGTTGCTCGCTCAGCGATTCGTGTCCTGCGGAAAAGCTCGAGGCCCACCTGCGCGCGCACGCGGACAAAAATTACCACGTCATCGCCTACATCAATTGCTCCGCCGGTGTGAAGGCCCTGAGCGACGTGATCTGCACGAGCGGCAACGCGGTGAAGATCGTCAACGCCGCGCCCAAGGACCGCAACCTCCTTTTCGTTCCCGACGAAAATCTCGGCGCGTGGGTCATCGAGCAGACGGGGCGCGCGATGGATCTCTGGCGCGGGCATTGTTACGTGCACGTAGAATTCACCCGCGACTCCATCGAGCGCATCCACGCTCAATATCCCGACGCGCCGGTGGTGGCGCATCCGGAGTGTACCTTCGCCGTGCGCCTGCTGGCCGACGAGGTGTGCTCGACCGAGAAGATGATCGACTACTGTCGCCGCTCGCCCGCGCGCGAGTTTATCATCGTCACCGAATCCGGCATGTTGCATCGGCTGCGGCGCGAGATTCCAGGCAAGACCTTCATCCCCGGCCCGACCGCCGCGTGCGCATGCGCCGACTGCCGCTACATGAAAATGAACACGCTCGAAAAACTGCACGACTGCCTGCTGTGCCTCGAGCCGCAGATCGTGATCCCCGAGCCCATCCGGGCCCGCGCCGAGCTGCCGATCCGCCGGATGCTGGAGCTGAGCGCGTGAGGGCGCCGATCGCTCGAATGATTCATTGCGCGGCCCTCGCGTGCGGGCTCGTCCTCACGGGTTGCAGCAAAAAGGAAGATCCGGCGACCACCGCCAAGATCTTCTTTGCGCTCATCGAAGCGGGCAGGATGGAAGAGGCCTACCGGGACGCCGCGCTCGGGCTCAAGGCGCAGCAGAGCTTGAAATTCTTTGAGCAGACGGCAAAGGAGCTCGGCCTCGGCGAATACGCGGCGATGACCGCGAGTCTGCCCACCTTTGAACGCAACACGGCAAAGCTCAAAATCGACATCACCCACAGGTCGGGCGCGATAAGAACGCTCATCGTCACGCTCGTCGATGAGCGTGGCGCGTGGCGCGTCTTTTCCATTCGCACGCCCAAGAGCATGGAGACCGGCGTTTCGGGAAATCTCTTCGGCACGGTCGGCAAGGGGCCGGCGTTTACCGACGCCTTGAGCCGTCCGATGCCCACGGAAGCTGAAGTCCGCAAGCTCGTCGAAGAATCCCTGCTGCTCTTCAGCGCGGGGATTCAAGAAGCGTCGTTCGACAACTTTTACGAGCTCATTGCGCGCGGCTGGCAGGACCAGCTCACCAAGGGCCAGCTCACGCGCACCTTCCAGCCATTCATCGATCAGCACGTGGACCTCGCCGGCATCCACGGCGTGCAGCCGGTCTTCGACGAAGCGCCGGCAATCAGCACCGAAGGTCTGCTCACGGTGCGTGGCTATTACCTCACGCAACCGCTGCGAGTGCTCTTCGCTTTGAAGTTCATGTACGAGTTGCCGAAGTGGAAACTCTTTGGTCTCGACGTAAGTCTCGCGACCGTCCGCGAGGAAGGGGAAGAGTGAGGGCGGCGAAGTGGAAGTGTTGAGTAAAGTTGCCGCAGGGGTGCAAACGCGCTTCAAGCCTCCGCGTAAAGCACCGCGCCCTTTTCCACGAACTCAGCGGATTTTTCAGCGAGACCTTTTTGCAGTGCTTCCTCTTCCGCGATGCCTTGTTCGGCGGCGTATTTGCGGACGTCTTCGGTGATCTTCATCGAGCAAAAGTGCGGGCCGCACATGCTGCAGAAATGGGCGGTCTTCGCGCCTTCTTGCGGCAACGTTTCGTCGTGAAATTCGCGGGCGGTCTCGGGGTCGAGTGAGAGGTTGAATTGATCCTCCCAGCGGAATTCGAAGCGGGCTTTGGATAAAGCGTTATCGCGATATTGGGCGCCGGGGTGGCCTTTGGCCAGGTCAGCGGCGTGGGCGGCTAACTTATAAGTGATTACTCCGGTCTTCACATCCTGCTTGTTAGGCAGGCCCAAGTGTTCCTTGGGAGTAACGTAACAAAGCATGGCGCAGCCAAACCAGCCGATCATCGCCGCGCCGATGCCGCTGGTGATGTGGTCGTAACCAGGCGCGATGTCCGTGGTAAGTGGACCCAGCGTGTAGAAGGGGGCTTCGTGGCACCACTCGAGTTGCTTTTCCATGTTCTCCTTGATGAGGTGCATCGGCACGTGGCCTGGCCCTTCGTTCATTACTTGCACGCCTTTGTCCCACGCGCGCCGGGTTAGTTCCCCTTGCACCTTGAGTTCGGCAAACTGCGCTTCGTCGTTGGCATCCGCGATCGAGCCGGGCCTAAGTCCGTCGCCGATGCTGAAGCTTACATCGTAACTCGCCATGATGTCGCAGATGTCGTCCCAATGCGTGTAGAGAAAGCTTTCCTTGTGATGACTTAGGCACCACTTGGCCATAATGCTGCCGCCGCGACTAACTATCCCCGTCATGCGCCGCGCGGTCAGTGGGATAAACCGAAGCAACACACCCGCGTGGATGGTGAAGTAATCGACGCCCTGTTCGCACTGTTCTACTAAAGTGTCCCGATAGATTTCCCACGTTAGTTCTTCGGCTCTGCCATTTACTTTTTCCAAGGCCTGGTAAATGGGCACAGTGCCGATGGGGACCGGCGAATTACGGATGATCCACTCGCGCGTGGCGTGGATGTTTTTTCCGGTGGAAAGGTCCATTACAGTGTCGGCGCCCCACTTGGTGGCCCAGCGCATCTTTTCCACTTCCTCCTCGATGGAACTGGCGACGGCGCTGTTGCCGATGTTGGCGTTGATCTTAACCAGGAAGTTGCGCCCGATGATCATCGGCTCGAGCTCGGGATGGTTAATGTTGGCCGGGATGATGGCGCGGCCGCGGGCGACTTCGGCTCTTACAAATTCGGGTGTGATTTCTTTCGGAATCGAGGCGCCGAAACTTTCGCCGGGATGTTGGTGGTGGAGGGAAGTTGAGAGTTGAGAGTTGAGAGCGGAGAGACCCGAATTCTCGCGGATGGCGATGAACTCCATCTCGGGCGTGATGATTCCTCGCTGCGCATACCAGAGTTGTGTGACGGGATGGCCGGCGCTGGCGCGAAGTGGCGGGCGCCGGGCACCGCGGAAATGGTCGAGACGATTGTGGCGCTGGGCCTGGCTCGCAAACTCTTCGTGACCGCGTGTGAGGTAACCGTTGTCTTCGGGTTTGACATCACGGCCTTCGTATTCCCCGACGTCGGCGCGGTTCAAAATCCACTTCGCTCGCAGCGCGGGAATTCCCTCTTCCACCGAGCCGGAAAACTCCGGATCGCCCCAGGGCCCGCTGCAATCATAGACGCGCACCGGTTCGTTTACCTCCATCTGTCCGCTCATGCTCCTGGTGGGCGAGAGGGCGATCTCACGGAAGGGCACGCGCACCGCGGGATGCAAAGCGCCAGGCACATACACGCGGCGGTTGTTTGGGAGCAGGGAGTCTTTGGGGGCGATCATAGGATTAAAAAAAAGCCGTGCGCTGGGAGTGCGGCACGGCTGAGCTTCGCTCCCTGCGGCGGCATTATCCGCGTCAGGTTCAAAGGGTCGTCCCATTCCGCGGATGCGAAAATGAAACCTCTCAGCCGTGTCGGCTCCCCTGGTGATTTGAGGCGCGACGATAAGCGCGCGGGTCGGAGATGCAAGTGCGCTCCTACTCCTCGGTCCTGGCGCCTCGCCAGTTTTTTTGGGAGGCAGTTCTCCATCGTTGCGTCATCATCCATCCACAATGAGCACCGACCCCGCGCTTCCCATGGTGGAACTCCGCGGCGTGACCAAACGCTTCGGCGCCTTCACCGCGGTGGACGATGTGAGCCTGCAAATCCGCGCGGCGGAATTTCTCACGCTGCTCGGGCCGAGTGGCAGCGGCAAGACCACGATCCTGCGGATGATCGCCGGCTTTGAGACGCCGAGCGCGGGCACGGTGCATCTCGCGGCCCAGGACGTAACGCGTTTGCCGCCCTATCGGCGCGACGTGAATCAGGTCTTCCAAAGTTACGCGCTCTTCCCACATCTCACCGTCGCGGAGAATATCGCCTTTGGCCTGAAGATGAAAAAGATTCCGGGGTCGCAGCTCGCCGGGCGCGTGCGCCGCGGCGTAGAGCTCGTAGCGCTCGGCGGCCTGGAAACGCGCAAGCCGTCCGAACTTTCCGGCGGCCAGCAGCAGCGCGTGGCGCTGGCGCGTGCGCTCGTGTGCGAGCCGCGGGTGTTGCTGCTCGACGAGCCGCTCTCCGCGCTGGACGCCAGGCTGCGGCAGCAGATGCAGCTCGAGCTCAAGAGCCTCCAGCGCCGGCTCGGTATCACCTTCCTGCTGGTCACCCACGATCAGCAGGAGGCGATCACGATGAGCGACCGCATCGCAGTCATTCACCGAGGCCGCATCGAGCAGATTGGCGACGCGCCTGCGATTTATCGAGAGCCGCGCACGCGCTTCGTCGCCAGCTTCATCGGCGAGGCAAATATCCTGCCCGCGACAATCGTCTCCAGCTCTCGAATCCGGCTCGGTGGAAATCTTGAGTTCACCCTCGCCGCCGACGCTCTTCCCGCCGGCGGCGGATCGGTGTGGGTCTCGATTCGCCCGGAAAACATTCATCTGCAAAAGCAACGGCCCGCTGTGAGTGAAAACGTCTTCGAAGCCACAATCTGCGAGGAGATATTCAAAGGCGCGACCCGGCGGCTAACACTCCGCACGGGCGAGGGGCTGAACCTCACACAGGAAGGTGTCCACGCGGAGAGTTTGGAAAAAGGAGAGCGGGTCTTCTGCTCCGTGCAGCCGCGGGACATCGCCGTCTTGCAGGACGAGTGAAGGAGGCGACGGCCTCCGGCGGCGAGGCGTCGCCACTACGGCGAGAGTCGCTCGAGTTTCCACTCCGCGGCAGGCCGACGGGAGTAGCGGAAGCGATCGTGCAGCCGGCTGCGGCGGCCTTGCCAGAATTCCACGGCGCTGGGCGCGAGACAGTAGCCGCCCCAGTGGGGCGGGAGCGGGATGTCGGCCTCGCCGAATTTCGCGCGCGCCTCCTCGTATTGCCGCTCGAGTTGCGCGCGACTGGCGATCGCTTCGCTCTGCCGCGAGGCCCACGCGCCGATCTGGCTGGCGGCGGGCCGCGTGCGGAAGTAGCGCTCGCTTTCCTCGCGCGACACTTTGCTCACCGTGCCGGCGATGTTCACCTGCCGCTCGAGGGCACCCCACCAGAAGGTCGCGGCCGCACGGGCATTGGCCGCCAGTTGGCGAGCCTTGGCGCCGTCATAACTTGTGAAGAAGGTGAAGCCGCGCTCGTCGCAACCCTTCAACAAGACAGTGCGCGTCCACGGCTGACCCGCGGCATCGACCGTCGCGAGGATCATCGCGTTGGGTTCGGTCAACTGCTCTCGCACCGCCTCCCCGAGCCAGCGCTGAAATTGAACGAGAGCATCCGCATCGAGCTCCGCGCGCCGCAAGCCGCGGAGCGAGTAGTCCCGACGGAGCGCGGCGAGTTGCGAGGCGGTTAGCATTCCTGGGCGGTTGATCGACTCCAGCCGCCATCAAAAATCCGAATTCCGAATTCCGAAATCCGAAATGCTTGAAATCAGAAAACGGATTTGAGCGCGCGGTCCCCGACGGAGTGGCCTTTCGAAATTTCCTATGTTTTGAATTTGTTTCGGATTTCGAAATTCGGATTTCAAATTTTCCCCGCTCACTCCTTCACCGGCGGCAATTGCACGATCTGAAACCAATACTTTTCCAGAGTCTGCAAGATATCCACCAGCGCTTCGAAGGTGACGGGTTTGACGATGTAGCTATTGACGCCCAAGTCGTAGCTGCCCAGCACATCCTCGTCGGCCTTTGAGGTGGTGAGCACCACCACGGGGATGGTGCGCAGGTCGGGATCGCTCTTGATTTCCTTGAGCACCGAGCGGCCGTCGCGCCGCGGCATATTGAGATCGAGCAGGATGAGCCCCGGCCGCGGCGCCTCCGCGGGCGGCGCGTATTTTCCGCGCCGTTTCAGGTAGTCCATGAGCTCCTCTCCGTTTTCCACGAATCGGAGTTCATTCATCAGCCGCCCTTCCTCGAGCGCTTCCTTTGTGAGGCGGCGGTCGTCGCCGTCGTCGTCGGCCATCAGGATGGTAATTGGCATGGCTTCGTTATTCATGAGCTTTCAAGGTGGGCTGTGTGATCGGCAGCGTTACCAGGAACGTCGCGCCGAGACCCTCCGCGCCTTTTGCCACAATCCGCCCGCCGTGCCTATCGGTAATTCTGCGGCACACGGCGAGGCCGATGCCGGTGCCCTCAAATTCATCGCGACTGTGCAGTCGTTGGAAGACGACAAAAATGCGTTCGGCGAATTGTTCATCGAAGCCGATGCCTTTGTCCTGCACCGTGATCTCGCACGTCTTCTCAACGGCGCGCGTGCTCGACTCGCGGCTGAAGATGCGGATCTGAGGCGCGGCCCCGGGCAGATGAAATTTCAGTGAGTTGGCGATGAGGTTTTGAAAAAGCTGCCACAATTGCACGGGGTCGCCGTCGATGGTGGGCAGGCTGCCGACTTCCACCTTGGCGCCCTTTTTCTCGATTGCCACTTCGAGATCGGAGAGCACGTCGCGCACGATGCCGCCGAGGTCGCACCGCTCGAAAGGCTGCGCGCGCGTGGTCACTCGCGAGAGCTTCAGCAAATCCTGGATGAGCGCCTGCATGCGTTGCGCGGCGCTCTGCATCCGCTCAAGGTAATCGAGGCCGAGCTCGCCGAGGCTGTCCGAACACTTCGCTTTGAGCCGGTCGCCAAAAGCCTGGATCTTGCGCAGCGGCTCCTGCAGATCGTGCGAGGCCACGCTGGCAAAGTCCTGCAGCTCGGCATTGGAGCGCTCGAGCTGGGCGGCAAAACTTTTGAGAGTCTCTTCGGCCTGCTTGCGTTCGCTGATGTCGGAGCTCACGCCGACCAGCCCCACGATAGTGCCATCGGTGTCGCGCAACGGCGCCTTGGTCGTCTCCACCCAGCGCTCGACGGCGCCGTTGCGGCCCATGGGCAGTTCGTGATTGATGACGGGTTTGCCGGTCTCGATGACCTGGCGATCGTCTGCCATAAAGCGTTCGACGATCTCGGGCGGATAGTAATCCGCGGCGGTGCGGCCTTCCAGGATGTGATCGTCCGGCACGCCGAGGAAGCGCCGGTGGGAGGCATTGTCGAGAATGTAGCGGCCCTTCACATCCTTCACGAAGACGTGGTCGGGCATCGTGTCGATGATCGAGCTCAGCAGATTATGCTCGCTGGCCAGCGCCTGCTCGGCGCGCCGCCTTGCGCCGAGATCCCCGAGGATCATGAAGCAGGCCACGAGGAGCGCGAGGAAGGCGATGGCCGTTCCCGTGAGAATGGCCGCCGCGTTATTCCTGGCGATCTTCTTGGTGAGTTCCGAGCGCCCGGCGAGCAAGGCTTGCTGCTCGTGCTCGGATTCCTCGAGCAGCGCCTGGATTCTACTCGCAGTCTCTATGGAGCCGTCGGTCGCGATGGCCTTGCCCGCGCCTCCGAGCCCCCTGCGGCGCGCCACGGATTCCGCTTGCTGCTTTTCTGCTTGCTCCCGCAGCAAGCTCTTCACCTCCGCGAGCCGCGGCGATTCCGGCAGCCGCTTGAGGTCCGCATCCATCGCTGTGCGGGCCTCGTAATACCCATCGAGATACGCGGCCTCATTGGTCAAAAGAAATGCACGCCATTGATTCTCCACGTCCATGAGACTGTGCCGCAGATGCGCCTCCACTTGCGCTTCCTCCTGAGTCTCCACGACCCATCCGGCCGTCTCGATGAAGCCGCGCGCGGTGCGATAACTGATGACGGCGATCGCAGCGAGCACCACCATGACGAGCCCAAAACCCACCAGCACTTTGCGCCGGAGAGAAGGGCGCTGAGGGGGAGCGGGAGTGGTCGGCATTGGGTGCGGCTGAGGGAATGTGAATGGTGACTGGTGAATGAGGCCCATCCATTCACCAATCACAAGGACTCTGGCGGAGGAGGTGGGATTCGAACCCACGGAGCCTTGCGGCTCTCCGGTTTTCAAGACCGGCGCATTAGACCACTCTGCCACCCCTCCGGATTATTTTCGTATTCCACAAGGTCGCGAGCGCCTCGAAAGAACGCCCCCAGACTCCCCCGCGCGAAGGAGAAGGTCAACGCTCCAGAGTCAAGCCCTAGGAGCAAAAGTGATGAGATTCAACCCAGGCACCTGCTCGAAGTGCTTCCGGTTGTGCGTGGCCAACGGCAATTGGTGGCGTAACGCCGTGGCTGCGATCCATGAGTCGGCAAAGCTCAGTGTTCGTCCGAGCTTGGTTTGTTCCGTGACGAACTGCACCCAGCGGCGGGCCAATTGGTCATCGGAGGGCAGCAAGACGTAAACGTCTGCACCTCCCACCTCGTAAGTCACCGCTGGCCGATGCATACGAGGCTCTTCTCGGTGCGCAGAAAAATCTGACCTCCGCTGATGGCGGGCGACGCGAAACAGCGCTCGCCGATTTCGTTCATGGCCACGAGATCGAACTTCGGTCCGGGCCTCACCACGTTGGTTTCGCCTTTGTCGTTGAGGAAATAGGCGAGGCCGTCGGCCAGCACGATCGAGGCGTGTTGTTCGCCGAGGCGTTCCTGCCACGCGATCGCGCCGCTCTTTGCATCGAAGCAATGCGCGATGCCGCCGATGGAAGTGACGAGAAAATAATCGCCCGCCGAGATGGGCGAGGGGACATAGGCGGCGCCGCGCGTGGTGCGCCAGGCGATGTGCGATTGCGTGACGTTGCCGCTGCCGTCGGGGCGGATGGCGAGGATGTGATGCTCGGGAAATCCGGCGGTGAGAAAAAAAAGATTGGCGCGCTCGTTGAAGACGAGCGAGGCGACGAACTGCTCGGTCGGACCGTCGATGGTCCACAGCAGCTTGCCCGTGCGCGGGTCGTAGCTCGTCACACACTTCGAGCCCGAGAGCACCATCTGCGTGCGGCCCGCCGCCTCGCGGATGAGCGGCGCGCAGTAGCTGCGCGTTTTGTTTGGGCGGGCGATGCGCCAGAGCTCGCGACCGTCGGCGCGCGCGAGAGCCACGATGTAGCCCTCGCCGTCTTGGTCGCAGTTCACGATGACTTTGTCCTCGAAGAGAATGGGCGAACTGCAAAATCCGTGGACGCTCGAGAAGGTGCCGGGGCGTTTCACCCAGAGCTGCTGCCCCGCAAAATCGTGCGCGGAGACGACCACATCCCGATTGTCCAGGAATGTCGTGAACACGCGTTCGCCGTCGGTGGCCGGTGTGCTCGAGGCGCGGCTGTTGAGCTTGTGAATCTGCTCCGCGCCGGACTTCAGCACCACGGCCTGCCACACGATCGCGCCGGTCCCTCGGTCCAGGCACAATAGCAGCCGCTCTTCGCTCTCGGTGCGCGAGGCGACGATGAAAATCTTGTCGCCCCACACGATGGGCGAGGCATGGCCCTCGCCGGGCAGCGCTGTCTTCCACGCGACATTTTCCGTGGCGCTCCATTTCGTCGGCAGGCCGCGCTCGGCGCTCGTGCCATCGAGCCGCGGCCCGCGCCACTCCGGCCAGTTTTCCGCGCGCAGTGGCAGCGAGGCGAGGAGGAGCGGGGAAGCGATGGAGAGGAATCTGTGAAGAGGCATGGATGGCGTCCTTCCTTAACCTCGATCCCGAGCGCATTCTTAATCGGTTCCTGCTTTCCGGCATCGGGATCAAGGCAACCCGGTGTGAGGTTGACAGGGACTTGGGGGAAGTCATACACAGGTCATACCATGTCCGTCCTCACCATCCGGATTTCCGAAGAAGAGAAAGCGCACCTCGCGCGGCGCGCGAAGGAGTCGGGAGTTTCGGCTGGCGCGCTGGTGAGGCGCCTGCTCAACGAGTCGCCGCTCACCTCAGCGGAGGATCTGCTCAAGGAAATGGAACGTCGCATGGGCGACCGGTCTCTGCGCGTGCGCCGGAAGAGATGACTCGGCCCTGCCTGCTGGACTCCTCGTTCGTGATCGACCTCCTCAATCAGCCCGGTGACTTACGCGGAGGTATTGGAAGGCGCCGAGGATATGGAAGCGGTGCGCGGCCATTTGCGACGTTACCGCTGGCAGGGATTGCACCATGCACACGCGGAAATGGCCGCGCTGCTCCAGCGGCGCAACCCGCATAGGATGGGTGAGAATGACGCGTGGCAGGCGGCGACTGCCCTCCAAATGAACGGCTGCGTGGGTCGGCCACGATCCGAAGGCGTTTGCGCGGCTGGGCGCGGCGTATGTGGATCACCGAGCGGCATGAAACACTGGCTTATCCGCGCTGGGCGAGGACGTCGCGCTCGTAGCGTTTCACTTCTTCGAGCCACCCGGGGCCTGCGGGGGTGTCGTGGCGCCGGCAGTGCTCGGCCCACACGGCGCCAAAGGGCAGCGTCTTCAACTCCTCGAGCAGCGCGAGGCGCGACGTGCGGTCGCCGGCGGCTTCAAGTGCGCGCAGCTTTGCGGCCGGCTCGAGCAGTGCGAGCATCAGCGCCTTGAGCACGGCCCGCGCGCCGATGACCCACGCTGCGACACGGCTGATACTCGCGTCGAAAAAATCCAGGCCGATGTGCGTGCGCCCGAGAAATCCGCCGCGCGCCACTTCCTCGCAAATCGCCCGCGTCGCATCGTCGAAGAGCACCACGTGATCGCTGTCCCAGCGCACGCCGCGGCTCATGTGGAGCAGCAGGGCGGGAACGAATTGCAACACGCTGGAGATTTTGTCGGCGACATTTTCGGTCGGATGAAAGTGGCCGGTGTCGAGGCAGAGCAGCTTTTGGCGCGTGATGGCGTAGCCGAGGTAAAACTCATACGAGCCGGCGACGTAACTTTCGCTTCCAATGCCGAAGAGCTTCGACTCCACCGCATCGAGGCACAGCGCGGGATCGAGCGGCTCGGCGAAGATCGCGTCGAGAGATTCTTCGAGCCGCTGGCGTGGCGCTTTGCGGTCGATGAGTAGATCTTTCGAGCCGTCGGGAATCCACACGTTGGTCACCGCAGGCGAGCCGAGTTGGCGGCCCATCTCCGCGCCGATGCGCCGGGAGGCGATGCCGTGGTCGATCCAAAATTGGCGGATGCCGCGTTCAGGATGAGTGAGTGTGAGCCCGTCGGCGGCGAGGCGATGCGAGAAGAACGTGGGATTGAAATCCAGCCCGAGCCCGCGCGCGCGCGCCCACTCGATCCAGCCGCGGAAGTGCTCGGAACTGTAGCCGTCGCGGTCCACTTTCGCGCCGCCCAGCTCGGCGTAGGAGGCGTGCAGATTCACGCGGTGCCGGCCGGGAATAAGCCTGAGGGCTTGATCCAGGTCCGCGCGCAATTCCTCCGCGGTGCGCGCCTTGCCCGGAAAATTTCCCGTGATCGCAAGCCCGCCATCGAGCGTCGTGCCTGTTTTTTCAAACCCGCCGACATCGTCGCCCTGCCAGCAGTGGAGCGACACCGGCGTGTGCGCGAGAATTCCGAGCGCCGCCTCGGTATCGGCGCCCAACGCGGCGTAAGCTTCGCGAGCGAGATCGTACATGGGAAGTTGAGTGTTGAGTATTGAGTGTTGAGTGATGGAGAAGTGGCGCTGCGCGCAGCGCCATTCTCTGACATCACTCACCACTCAACTCTCAACACTCAACTCTCCCCGCCCCCTGATCTCCCATTCTTCCAACGATCCCGAGCGCACGATCGAATTTGAATTTGTGCGCGCCACGGAAAATGCCGCGCTCAATTCCCTGCCGTGGCTCGGCCGCGGCGAAAAGGAACTGGCCGACGCCGCCGCGTGCGACGCGATCTACGGGGTATTCGATCTCGTCGATATCGCCGGCGAAGTGGTCATCGGCGAAGGCATCAAGGACAACGCGCCCGGCATCTTTCTCGGCGAACATCTCGGCACGTGGCGCACGGGCTCGCCGCGTTTTGACATCGCCCTCGATCCCATCGACGGCACCAGCAACATCGCCGCCGGCATGCCCAACTCCATCTCCGTGATGGCCGCCAGCGAAGTGCTCGAAGACACCGGCCACACGATGCAAAACCTGCCGAGCTTCTACGCGCACAAGATGGCGTTTGGACCGGAAGTGGTCGAGGCGATGACCAAAGGCATGGCCCCGCTTTCGCTCGACGATCCACTTGAAACCACGCTCGCGCACGTGGCCGAAGCGCTGGGCAAACGCGTCACGGAGTTGGTGGTCATGACCATGAATCGCCCGCGCCACGCCGAGCTCATCGCCGGCGTGCGCAAGATCGGCGCGTCGCTACGGCTCATCACCGATGGCGACATCACCGCCGCCGTCTCGCCTTCGCTCGCGGATTCCGGCATCGACCTCTACATCGGCATCGGTGGCTCGCCCGAGGGCATCCTCACCGCGGCGGCGCTCAAGGCTCTCGGCGGCGAGATGCTGCTGCGCATGTGGCCGCGCGATGCCGAGGAGCGCGCGCGCCTGCTCAGCGAAGTGAGCGAGGAGGAACTCGCGCGCATCTTTCGTTGCGACGATCTGGTGCGCGGCGACAGCGCGATCTTCTGCGCCACCGGCATCAGCGACAGCACGCTGCTGCCCGGCGTAAAGCTCGTGGGGAAAAAGGCGATCACCAGTTCCATCCTCATGCGCTCGCGCAGCCGCACGGTGCGCTACATCCGGGCCATCCACGATCTCGAGCAGAAGACCATCCACCTGCGCAGCGTACGGCGGGATGCGAATCTGTCGTGAGTGAAGTTGAGTGTTGAGTGTTTCCAAGAGGCGCTCGCGCGGAATTCACGAAGCGGGCAAAGCGTGATTCTTCCGTCACTCAACACTCAACTCCCAACACTCAACTTTTCTCCACGCCGTCCACTTCGAGATAGGTGGGCTGGCGGTCTCCGGCGCGGCCGGAGTCGGGCTGCTCGATGCGCATTTGTTTGAGCATCCATGCGCCTTCGATCTTCTGTCCGCTGCGCACGGTGAAGCTGCGCACGAGCCGGCCGTCGTGGCCGTAGGCTTCGGCTTTCATCAAGGCGCCCGTTTCTTTTGCGATCCAGACGCGGACTTTGCTGTACTGCGAATCGCTCTTCGACGGCGGCACGCACAGCAGGCGCCAGCAACTCGTGAGCGCGATCACGTCCTCGCCTTCCACGCTCGCGTCCGGCCAGTAGAGGAACTTGAAAGCGAGGTCTTCGTAGCTGATGTCGGTGCCGCGCACTTTTGCGTCGAACTTCGCACTCGTTACTTTTTTGGCGCCAGCATCGGTGATTTCTTCGAGCCGCGAATCCCGGTCGAGCAGCCGGAGTTGCAGAGTCTGCGGCGGGTCGGTGAATTCCCACCGCAGCGTGTTGCCGCTGGCGATGAGGCGGAAGGGGATCTTCGTGCCGCCATTGCGCAGATGGCCGCGGAGCACCTGGTGCTGCGAAGTCTGCGCGGCGCGCACGGTCGAGAGAATGGCGTGCGCATCCGGCTTCTCCGCGGCGGCTGCCAGGCCGCTCCAGCACAGGATCGCGGCGAGGAGAGTGGAGAGTGGAGATTGGAGTGTTGAGTGTTTCAGGGAAGTTGAGTGTTGAGAGTTGAGTGTTGAGTGATTCAGAGAATGACGCTGCGCGCGGGGTTGGTTTTGAAATGCTGCGCGCAGCGCCACTTCTCCATCACTCAACTCTCAACTCTCAACTCTCAACTTTCCCCAATGGACCAGCGGCTTCTTTTTCTCATCAACCGGCAATGGACGAATGCCTCGATGGATTCTTTCATGGCGGCGCTCTCCTGCTTCGAGGCTTGGGCGCCGTTCATCATTCTCTTCGCTGTGATGATTTTGGTTTTCGGAAATTTTCGCGCGCGCGCTTTCCTCGCGACGGCCGTGGCCGTCGTGGCGGTCAATGACGCGGTGATCTCAAACTCGCTCAAGCACCTTGTTGATCGCCCGCGCCCGCACCAGTCGCACAACGCGGTGCGGCAGGTGGATCTCGCAAAGGCGACGCCGCGAGTGCTGGCGTTGTTCGAGCCGGCGCGGGTGAAATTTTCTCAGGCGGAATTTGGCGGCGTGGCGGGGAGATCCTTCCCCTCGTCGCACACGATCAATACTTGCTCCGCGGCTTTGGTGGCCGCGTGTTTTTTTGGGCGGCGCGCCTGGTGGGGTTTTGTGATCGCGGGTCTCGTGGGCTACTCGCGCATCTACACCGGCTCGCACTGGCCGAGCGATGTGATCACGTCCGCATTCCTCGGATGCGGCGCGACGCTGCTGTGGCTGGCGGCGCTCGAGTGGCTCTGGCGCAAGCGCGGGGGGCGGTGGCTGCCTCGCCTGCATGCGGCGCATCCGAGCCTGCTCGCCGCATGAATCCGCGCCGACTGCTTTTCGTTTTCCTCGCGGCGCTCACGGTTCTGCGGCTCGTGTATATCGCGCAGGTCGAGCTCTCGCCGGACGAGGCGTATTACTACCAGTGGTCGCAACGGTTGGACTGGGGCTACTTTTCCAAGGGGCCCGGCGTGGCTGTGGCGATGTGGCTGAGCACGCATCTTTTCGGCGCGAGTGAATTTGGCATCCGCGTGTTGAGCCCGCTGCTCGCGCTGGGCACGAGCCTGCTGCTGTTCTTCTTCGCGCGCCGGCTCTACGGCGAATCGGTCGCGGTCTGGGCGGTGCTCATGATTCAGTGCACGCCGATCTTCCAGGTCGGCGCGCTGGTGATGACCATCGATCCGCTCTCGATATTTTTCTGGATGGCCGCGCTCCACACCTTCTGGCTCGCGCTCGAGCGCAGCCCGCGCTTCAGCGCGTGGTGGCCGGCCACGGGCGCGCTCATCGGGCTCGGCTTCCTCGCAAAATTTACCAACGCGATGCAACTGCTCTCCATCGTGCTGCTGCTCGCCCTGACCCGGAAATACCGGCACGAACTGCGGCGGCCGGGCTTCTACTGGATGCTCGCGGTCTTTGCGCTCTGCACGATTCCGCCGCTCGTGTGGAATGCGCGGCACGACTGGATCACGCTCGATCACCTCAGCGCCCGCGGCGGACTGCGCAATGGAGTGTTCTTTGATTTCGGCGGATGGTGGAGCTTCCTCGGCGCGCACTTCGGAGTGTATTCGCCGCTGCTCTTCGCGGGCTTTTGCGTCGCGATTTGGTGGGGCTGGCGCGCGGCCCGCGTCCATTTCAAGCCGCGCTTCCTGCTCGCGTTCGCGCTGCCGCTGCTCGCCATGTATTTCGCGCTGACACTCAAGCATTCGGGCGAACCGAACTGGACGGCCCCCGCGATGCTGAGTCTCGGCGTGCTGGCCACCGCGCTGTGGCACGAGCGGGCGCGGGAGAATTTCGCCTCGCGCGTGTTTGCCATCGCCGCGCTGGGGGTCGGCGCGGCGCTGAGTCTCATGACACTGGATGTCGATGTCGTGCGCGCCGCCGGCTTTGCGTGGCCCTACGATCGCGATCCCTCGGCGAGGCTGCGCGGATGGCGTTCGGCGGCGGAGCGGATCGAAGCATTCCGCCTCCAATTCGAAGCGCGGCAAGGCGCGCCCGCGTTCCTCATCGCCAACAAGTATGGCACCGCTGCCAGCCTCGCATTTTACCTCCGCGATCCGCGAGTGGAAGGCCCCGGCCATCCGCCGGTGTATGTGCCCGAGTCGGCCTTCCCCGAGAACCAATATTTCTTCTGGCCGCGTTACGACGAGAACGTGGCGCTGCCGCCCGGGGCGCGGCCGAGGGAGGAGTACTACACCGAGGAGATGGGTGCCAACGCCTTCCTCGGCCGCACCGCGCTCTACATCACCGACCGCACCGAGGAGCGCCCGCCCTCCGCGATCAAGCGTGGCTTCGAGCGCGTCGAGATGGTCGCCGCCTTCGAGGAATCGCGCCGCGGTCTGCCGCTGCGGCCCGTTCGCATCTTTGCGTGTTACGGCTACAAGCAAGTCGATCTGTGACTTGTCATCGTCGCGTGCATTAAAGCGCGTCGAAAGTGCCCGCGCGGCGCCGAGCCGCGAGACCGCTGCTCAGCGTCGGAAGATCTCCAGCGGCGCCCCGCGCGCCGCAGAGTGTTCCACGTCGTTGGAAGCGCCGCAAGAATCCAACGGCGTGACGAGACTAGCTCTTCTTTTTCTTTCCACCTTTGCCCTTGCCGATTTTCGCGGCGGCAAGTTCGGATTCCGAAAGTTCTCCGTCGTGGTTGGTATCCAGCGCCACGAGCGAGGCGAAGGCGGCGCGCACCGCTTCGACTTCCGGGCCGGCGATCACGCCGTCATGATTTTTGTCGAAATGGGTAAGGAGTCGGGAAGCGCCTTTGCCGCCTTTCTTTTTTGCCTGGGCGGGCGTGGAAGCTCCAAGAAGTGCAACGAGAGCGAGCGCGATGGGGAGTGAGCGAATGGTCATATCTTTTGTTACGAGTTTGTGGTTGAAAGCGCGCGCTGGCTCCAGGCCGCGCGACGTTGGGGTAATAGCGGGCTGGCGCGGAATTCGGACAGTCAAAAGCGCGGCCGGGATCTTCGCGAGGGGGCCATTGCAAAGTTCCGGCAGGCTGCTAGCTATTGCGCCCATGTCCCTCGATACCCCATCCTCTCAACCGCAAAACCAGAACGTCTCGGTGCAGATAAAGTACGATGACATGACCGCGCGCTATGCGAGCCATGCTCTGCTCAACAATGGCAACGAAGAGGTCTATATCGAGTTTTCCTCCGGCGTGGTCGTCGATCGCGCTTCGGGAGGGGCGGTGCTGCCCATCCACACACGCATCGCGATGACGCCGGCCGGCGTGGTGCGTCTGTGGCAGCTCCTCGGCCAGGCGGTGCAGAATTTTCAGGTCGTGCAGGCAGGGGCACGGCCGCCCGCGCCGGCCAGCTCATTTCTTCCGGCGGAACCCATCGTGCCGCCGGGTTACGGCGGAACAGGGGAAGCGCTGCCGCCGTTGAGTTCCATCTTGCCCGACGAACCAATCGTCCCGCCGGACATGCAGGGCGGGCAGAGGGAGTGACGCGGATCGTTGAGCCAGCCGTCGAAGCGCGCGAGAGCGCGGCGGCGGTCGCGATCGATAAGTTCGGCGCGCCGCTGCGCACGTTGGAAATGCGTGGCGGCGCTGCCTGGCACCTCGCCTTCTCGCTCGGAACGAAGTTGCGCAAGGCGGGCGGCGGCGTCCGGCGCGTGGCGTGCGAGGAGTTCATCTTCGAGAGAGAGAAAAAATTGCGCGCTCCCGGGCTGACCGTGGCGCGCGGTGCGGCCGATGAGTTGGCGATCGATGCGCGCGGACTCATAACGTTCGATCCCGATGACGTGGAGCCCGTCCGCGGCGAGCGCTCGCTCGTGCACCGGGATGTGCGCGCCGCGGCCGGCCATGTGGGTGGCGATGGTCACGGCGCCGGGCTCGCCGGCTTGCGCGATGATGGAAGCTTCCTCGGAGTCCTGCGTGGCGTGCAGCATCCGGATGGCGATGCCGAGCGGCGCGAGCGCGACGGCGGCGGCTTCGCTGCTCTCCACCGTGCGCGTGCCGACGAGTACGGGCTGCCCGCGCGCGTGTCGCATGGCGACTTCGCGGGCGAGTGCGGCGAGGCGTGAGTTGCGGGAAGAGAAGACGCGATCTGGCAAGTCCGCCCGCTGAGCCGGGCGATTTTGCGGAATGACTTCGATGGCGAGCGCATAGTTGGCGCGCAGTTCCGCGGCGGCTTCAAAGGCCGTGCCCGTGATGCCGCAGATGCGGCGGTAGAGTCGGAAATACGCGGGCCGGGTGATGGTCGCCTCGGTGAAATTTTCGTCGCTGATTTCCACGCCCGCATGCGCCTCGACGGCTTGATGAAGGCCGTCGCGCCAGGTGCGATCCGGGCAGCGCCGGCCCGTGGATTCGTCGATGACGATGACCTTTCCCTGCTCGACGACGTAGTGCGCATTGCGCCGTAGCCGGAGTCGAGCGTGCAGCGCGCACTCCACGTAATGCGTCCAATCGCGGTCGAGCCTTTCGAGCACAGGATCGGGCAGCAGATCGATCGCGCGCTTTTTCCCCGGCGCATTGAGGGTGAGGCGCTGCGTGTAGGGATCGCGGAAAAAGTGATCGCCCGCGCCAAGCTGCGCGGCGATGCGGTCTGCGAGCCGATAGCGCTCCGGCGCGCGGTTCGGAGCGCGCTCGCCCGCTGCGACGCACAGCGGGCTGCCGGCTTCGTCGATGAGGACGCTGTCGGCGTCGTCGATCACTGCGAAGGCGTGGCCTCGCTGCAACAGCGCAGGGGCCGGCGCGCCGCTCGCGGCGGCGGTGCGTTCGGCCACGCGATCTCGGAGAAAATCAAATCCAAACTCCGTGCCGACGCCGTAGGTGACATCGCACGCGTAGGCCGCGTGCCGCTGCGCCCGGTCGCAGTGAGCGGGCAGCAGGCCGATGGAGAGACCGAGCCGCTGGAAGACGCGCCGGGCAAATTCAAAATCGCGCTCGGCGAGATACGGATTGACCGTCGCGACATGGACGCCGAGGCCGTGCAGCGCAAAGCAAAAGGCGGGCAGCAGCGCGACGAGCGTCTTGCCTTCGCCGGTGGCCATCTCCACGAGCCGACCTTCCACCAGCGCGAGCCCGGCGGCGAGCTGGCAATCGTAAGCGGAGAGCCCGCGCGTGCGGCGCACCGATTCGGAGACCAGGGCGAGCGCTTCGGGATGCAAGTCCGGACGCGTGGAGCCGCCCCGCGTTTCGATGCCGAGCGCCTGCGCGCGCTGGCGCATCGCAGCGTCGGACTCTGCGCGAAAGATTCCGGCGAAATGCCGGATGCGTCCCACCGCGCCCGCGAAGCGCTGCATGGAGCGGTCTTCGGGTTGCGGCGCGAGGAGCGAGTGGAGCGTGAGGATCGGTTCGATCGCGCTCTCATCCGCGTCGAAAATTTCCTCTGTGGTCAGCGGGCTCGCAGTCATGGGGATTGCAAGATCGCCGCGTCGGCGAGTGGCTGGGAGAAGTTCATGGTGGCGCGGAAAGAAGACGCTAGTTCCGTGCCGAAAGTGGAGCGCGGGCGGCGATACTTACGGCGTTGGAATCGCTGTTTCCGGCTCCTCCTCCTCCTCCGCAGCGGTGGCCGGAGCGATCAAGCGATGCTTCACGGTCGTGCTGGATTTCGTGGGCGAGCCATCTTTCACGACCATCCTCACGATGCCCAACGCGGCAAGAAGCAGCAGCCCGAGCAACACCCCGCGCGCCACGGCGGCAAACCCGAACGCCGGAGCGCGGTGCCACCACAGCTCCGCGCTGGAGCGTCCGCGCACGATCTTCGACGAACTGGGATACTTGAGCCGGCCCTTCCACAGCCGCCTCACGAGCTGCGGAAATTTTTCCGCCATCGCGGGAAAGAAATAGTCGTGGATGGCCGAGTCCTCGTGCGCGTCCCAGTTTGGAAATTTCACGTCGAGGAAATTCAGGAGCACCTGCACGTGCGCCTTGGTGGTCTGGGAAAAATATTCCGCGCCTCGTTCCTGGCATTGTCGGAGCAGACGATCGGCACGCTGCTCCTTGCGCGCCCGAATCTCGGCCGCGAAAAGATCGGGATGCTGCCGGAGACGATCGCGCATCCACTGCTCGAAGCGCTCCGAATGGTGCGGATGCTCCATCGCGTTGTCCATCAGGAGCGCCGCGGTGGTGCGGTTCAACTCATCGGTGAATGCGAGGCCGAGGTAGGAGAGCAGCGCCTTCTGCCTTGCGGTGGCCGGCTCGTAAACAGTCGGATCGACTGGAGATGCAACGAGGTCTGGCGCGGGCAGGGGATCTTCGACCGCCGCGGGCAGCGGGTGCGGCTCCTCGGTGGCCGAAAGAATTTCGGCCAGCGGCAGCCACTTGGGCATGTGCCTGCGCCATGCGAGATCGTCGAGGAGCACGCTGCCCTGCCCGACCAGCGCGCGAGCCGCTTCCGCCGTGAAGGGGCCGCTCTCCTTGCGATCATGCAAAATGTAGATGTCCATGAATGTGACTGGACGGATAACCCGTGAGGCAAACCAATCGTCGCAAGATTCGGGCTCAACGAGGGCCGGCTTGCCAGCCGCGCGGCGAGGGCGTCGCCGCTACGACGAGAGCGCGGCGAGTGCGGAGGGCTCGTCGGGGTAAAGCGCGAAGACCTGGTCGAGGCGCGCGATCTCGAAGATGTGGCGCACATTCTCGCGCAGCCCGAAGAGCCCGAACTTGCCTCCGTAACTCTCGACGCGCTGGAGCGTCTCGATGAAAAACGCGAGGCCCGAACTGTCCGCGTAAGTCAGGCCCGTGAGATCCACGAGGAGGCTCGCCGGCTTTGCAGCGAGGAGCGGCGCGAGCCGGTCGCGAACGGTGGGGGCGTGGTGCATGTCGAGGTCACCGTCGATGGAGAAAAGTTGAGTGATGGGAGTTGAGTGTTGAGTGTTTTGAGAGAGGCGCTTCGCGCGATCCTCGTTCATGTCCGCACGCAGCGCCTCTTATTCATCACTCAACTCTCAACTCTCAACTCTCAACTTCCCCCGCTGCCCTCACTGCTTGCGGATCGTCAGGCTCCGGACGCTGCCGTCGGCGTACAGATTATTGTAGCCGCTGCCTTCGGCGGTGCGGGAGTGCGGCGCCTCGCCGGCATTCACGTAATCGACCAGCAAGCGCACGCGGCTCTGGGGGATTTCCCGCCCTTGCACGTTGTAGCCGGAACGGGTGGGCGTGTAGATCTTCGCGGAGGTGATCGGTTCGTCATCGAAGAGCGGACGCCACTCGTAGCTGGTGCCTTTCTTGTCGAAGAAAGATCCGCCGTCCGCGTAGTTGAGCCGCGCCTTCTTGTCTGCGGGGCAGATGAAAATGTCGGGCGGAAGATTGTAGGGCCGCAGCACTTCGGTCAGCGGCTTGGCCTCGGCGTCGGCTTCGTACACGGGATTGGCGGGATCGGTCTCCACGAGCGGCAGCCGGTTCTCGTGATCGTTGGCGTAGGCGTGGATGGCCACTCCGAGTTGTTTGAGATTGGTGATGCAGCGGATGTTGTCTGCATTGTCGAGCACCTTGCCGAGCACGGGTGAGAGGATGGAAGCCAGCAAGCCAATGATGGCGATCACGCATAGAAGCTCGATGAGCGTAAAAGCCGCGCTGGGATGAAATGCGCGGAACTTCATTGCCCCACCGATGCGTGCTTGGTGGCCACGTAGCTGCGGTACTTGTCGGTCCGCTGTTCGGGCGTCTTCATCGCATCGCGCTTGGCGATTCCATTGCTGAAGCGATCCATATTTCCGGGCTGGCTCATGCGGTCCTCGATCTTGGCGCGGCGCTCTTCGGAGGAGAGATCCTTGAGGCTCTCGAAGAATGCCTTGCGGTCCGCGTGCTCCCGCCGCGCCGGCTCCTGCTGGGCAGCGGGCAGTCGGGCGATCTCGGCCTCGATGCGCTGCTCGTAAGCCTTGGCCCGCTTGCCACTCTCCTTGTCCTTGTCGCTGCCGGCCTCGCTGGAAAAGAGCCCGCGCACCCGGTCTCCATCGCCCGAGCCGGAGTCCGCGGTATCGCGCCGCCGGCCCAGGAGCAGGATGACTTCCTCGAGTTCCCCACCGGCCGCCTTGGCGAGCTTTGGCATGATGCTGGAGAGAGGTCCGGGCCTGGGCGGGGAAGCGATGGCGGGGTTCCATGCCTCGGGCGCAGCGAAGCGCGCGCCCACGTTGATGGCGCCCTGCTCGAGGTAGGCGTGCAGCGTGCCTTCCTCCGCGGGCTTGATCTCCCAACGCTCGCGGCGCGGATCGCTTGGCGCGGGTTCTTCTCCACCGAAGCCGCCGCGCAAATCGAGATGCCAGCTCTTCCATCCCTCGGGCTTGCTCCCGCCGGTGACGGTGGCGAGCACACGCTCGATCTCCGGCTTGTTCGGCGCGAGGAAGTAACTCACATGCCAGTGCGTTTCCGACGCACTCGCCAGCACCTCCAGAACGTAAGCCAGCGGCGCCTTGATCACGTGCAAGGTAATCTTTTTTGCGGGATCGAGATTGGTTTGAATGTGGACGCGGCCTTTGCTTTCCACTTCGCGGATGACTTCGCCGACGGGCCGATCCACCGCGTGAATGGTGAGCAAGCCCCAGCCAGCCCAAGTGCGGTAAGCGACATCGCCGACGAGAAGCACGGCCGCGGCGATGAGAAGGATGCGCGTTCGATTCATGGCTGCGACAACCCCGCGAGCCCCGGTTTGTTGTGAGTAAGTGCGCGGCGCGTCAGCCCGCCACGATGTTCACGAGACGGCCCGGCACCACCACGATCTTCTTCACCGATTTGCCCGCCGTGTGTTCGACGATCCGCGGCGCGGCGAGGGCGGCGGCTTCGATCTCGGCGGCCGTCGCGTCCTTCTTCACCACGATCTTGTCGCGCACTTTTCCATTCACTTGCACGGGAAGCTCGATCTCGTCTTCGATGAGCAGCGCGGGATCGAAAGCGGGCCACGGCTGGCGGGCAAGCATCTCCCCGGTGCCCAGCCGCTCCCACAGCTCTTCGGCGAGGTGCGGCGCAAAAGAATTGAGCACGAGCAGCAGCGCGCGCACGGCGGAGAGCGGACGCGGCGCGGCGGCAGTGAGCGCGTTGGTGAAGATCATCATCTGCGCGATGGCGGTGTTGAAGCTGAGGGCCTCGAGGTCTTCGCCCACTTTCTTGATGGTCGCGTGCATCACCTTCGCCAGCGCGCGCGGGCACTCGATGTCCTGTACGGCGGCGCTCACCACCCACTCGCCGGCCTGGTTCTCCTCCATCGCGAGCCGCCACACGCGAGCGAGGAAACGCGCCACGCCTTCCACGCCCGTCATGCTCCACGGCTTGGTCTGCTCGAGCGGGCCCATAAACATCTCGTAGCAACGCAACGCATCGGCGCCGTATTCGGCGATGACCTCGTCGGGGTTCACCACGTTGCCGCGGCTCTTGCTCATCTTCTGTCCGTCTTCGCCGAGCATGAGCCCTTGATTGACGAGCCGCTGGAAAGGCTCGGGCGTCGAGACGTGGCCGAGATCGAAGAGCGCCTTGTGCCAGAACCGCGCGTAGAGCAGGTGCAGCACGGCGTGCTCGGTGCCGCCCACGTAAAGATCCACGCCACCCTTGACGGGCGCGGGTTTTCGCGACGAAAATGTCTGCGCGCGACGGAACGTTTCGGACGTGTGAGCGAAGCCTGCTTCGGCAGTGGCACGTTTCCCCGTCGCCGCTTTTTTGTACATCGTCTTGATGAGCAGCCGCCGTTGGGAGACGAGCGATTCTTCGACGTAGATTACCCATCCATTGATGCGTTTGGAGTAGAGGATCGCGGGCCTTCCGCGCCCAGTGGGGCTGCCGGAGCGAACCTCATCGGGGTGTCTTACTATTTCCGGAATCAGCGCGACATCCTCTTCGGTAATCGCGAGCTGCCCGCGCTTTGCCTCGCCGCTTTCACTCCCGTGCTTCTTTTGAATATGGCGGAAGGATTGGTTGTCG
The DNA here is from genome assembly GCA_038238555.1 of Chthoniobacterales bacterium. Classification (GTDB taxonomy): domain Bacteria; phylum Verrucomicrobiota; class Verrucomicrobiia; order Chthoniobacterales; family Chthoniobacteraceae; genus JANNXQ01. Next base: position 29,332 of record JBBRXP010000032.1, read on the forward strand.
GCGTAGTGAGCATAGCCGGAGAGCTCCATGCCCGTGGCCGCAGAGAGCGCCGCCGCTTCGGTTTCATCGAGCCTTCCAATGCAAAGCGCATGGAGCCGCAGCGGTCCAGGCTGCCGGGAATCGGCCTCGCGCCACAGGCCGCGCAAAGCAGCGACGACCGCCACATCCCGCCCGTCCGCCGCGCCGGTCCAGTAACGTTCGGCATCTCGGCCCACAAATCTCGTTGCATTCAGCGGATCGCAATACCGCAGGTAATACCAACACGAGCCGGCCCACTGCGGCATGGTGTTGGTTTCGCGCGTGGCTTTGTCGCTGTAGCGCAGCCACTCGGTGGCTTTAGCGAGCGGCGGTTCGCCGGTGCCGGTGGGTTTGAAGTCCTCGAGCTCCGGCGGGATGAGCGGCAGTTCCCACCCCTCGATCGCGCGATGTTTTCCCTCCTCCCACACGATGGGAAACGGCTCGCCCCAGTAGCGCTGCCGTGAGAAAAGCCAGTCGCGCAGTTTGTAAGTGATCGTCTTTTTTCCGAGCCCGAGCGCTTCGAGCCGGCGCGTGATTTCGGCCTTGGCTTCGGAAGTCGGCAGTCCGTCGAGCGGGCCGGAGTGAATGGCGAATCCCTCGCCGATGTAGCATTCAAGCGGCTCCGCGGAGCATGGGCTCTCGCCGCCAAGACCGAGCCGCGGCTCGGGCGAGACGACTTCGCGGATAGGCAGCGCGAATTTTCTCGCAAACTCCCAGTCGCGTTCATCGTGCGCCGGCACCGCCATGATCGCGCCGGTGCCGTACCCGGGCAGCACGTAGTCGGCGATCCACATTGGGATGCGTTCGCCGTTGACGGGATTGATCGCAAAGGCGCCGGTGAACACGCCGGTCTTGTCTTTCGCGAGCTCGGTGCGATCGAGATCGCTCTTGCGCGCCGTCTTCTCCCGATACTCGCGCACGGCGGGCCTTTGATCTTCTGTGGCGATGCGATCGATCAATGGATGCTCCGGCGCGAGCACCATGTATGTCGCGCCATAGAGCGTATCGGGCCGCGTGGTGAAAACCCGAATGTCGAATGACGAATGACGAATGTCCCCGGTGCGTTCGTCATTCGTCATTCCGTCATTCGTCATTGCGGCAAGGCGGAAGGCCACCTCCGCCCCCTCGCTCCGCCCGATCCAATTTCGCTGCAACGCCTTGATGGATTCCGGCCAGTCGAGGCCGTCGAGTTCGTCGAGGAGCCGGTGCGCAAAGGCGGTGATGCGCAGCTTCCACTGGAGCATCGGCCGGCGCTCGACGGGATGGCCGCCCACTTCGCTGCGGCCGTCGATGACTTCCTCATTTGCAAGCACGGTGCCGAGCGCTTGGCACCAATTGACGGGCGCTTCGCTCACGTATGCGAGCCGCACGGCATCGGGATCGCCGCCGGAATACGTGGCGATGGGCTCGGCGCGATTCGTCGCCGGATTAAACCACGCATGGTAGAGCTGGAGGAAAATCCACTGCGTCCAGCGGAAGTAGCCGGGGTCGGTGGTATTGATTTCGCGCGACCAATCGTAGGCCAGGCCGAGCCGTGTGAGCTGGCTCTTGAAGACGGCCACATTGCGCGCCGTCGTCACGCGCGGATGCTCGCCGGTCTTGATGGCGTATTGCTCGGCGGGCAGGCCAAACGCGTCCCAGCCCATGGGGTGCAGCACATTGAAGCCGCGCATTTTCTTGTAACGCGCCAGCATGTCGGTGGCGAGATAGCCAACGGGATGTCCGACGTGGAGGCCCGAGCCGCTCGGGTAGGGGAACATGTCGAGCACATAAAATTTCGGCCGCGCGGGATCGAAGCCGGGGTCGCCTGGATTGAGCGCGTGGAAAGTTTTCTCCGCCGCCCAGCGCGTCTGCCACTTGGGCTCGAGCTGGTCAAAGGGATAAGGCTTGCGGCGTTCGGCATTGCTCATGGCGCGGGCGGGGAACATCCAACATCCAACATCCAACATTCAACATCCAACTGGCCCGGATGCGGTGCCAAGTGCGGAGGGGACGGGCTATTGTCTGCGCGATGAAACTCTTTCGCATGCCGCTGGCCTGGATTCGTCGCGAGTATGAGTTCCGTCTCTCGATGCGTCATAACAGGGAGCCGGCTGGCCGCACGCCGCGCCAAGGGCATCCCCGATTCACCGCCTTCCAAGATCACCGATAACAGCGAGCAGCCGTGGCTGACGGGACCGGCGAAGATCTACGAGTTGGTGGCATGACGCGCCGGCTGCCGCGCCTTGGCTTAAGGTTCACTCGATGACCTGTGGTGTCTGATCGAGCAGCACTTCTCGCAGCGACTTGATCTGGCCGTTGGCAAAGATCAGCATCTGGCCGTCGCCATGCACATCGCCGCGCTCGATGAACCACGGTTGCGTCGGCCACTTGTAAGGCGAGCGCGAACCGGTGTCGAAGGGCGTGGCGAGATAGTCGATCCGCGCATTTTCATTGCGCGAAAAATCCGGATTCCGCAATTGCCGCTGCACGCTGGGGCAAATCCAATTGACCCGGCCCACGGTGTATGGCTCCAGCGCTGCGATCCACGCCAGCGCGTGCTCGAGGCCGTAGGCGTCGCCCGGCGCAATTTGCGGCCAATAACCCTGCTGCTGCACGTGGGCATCGGCCGCAACGTAGAGCGTGCGGAGATTGGCGGTGCATTTCGCTCGCTCCGCGTGATTCTGAAAGCCCCGATACACGGGGATGATCATCGTCGCCACGATCGCCACGATGACGAGGACGGTGAGCACTTCGAGCAGCGTAAATGCACGCAACGGCAATTGCATCGGCCATGCTCCGCCCGCTCCCGGCGGCGAGGGCGCCGCCGCCACTTTAGGGAGTGCCGTTATTGTTATTCTGCTGCGGCCCGACGGTGAAAGTGGTCGCCCCCCCCGGAGTGTCGGATTGCTTAAATCCATCGACCCTGAAAGCGACTGTCTGGGTAATATTTGGCTGGCCGTTATTGCCAATGGCAGAAAAGATGTCGATGGAGGATGTGCCCGTCAGGCGCGCGGGAGTGGTCGCAGTCGAGGTAAAAGTTTGGCTCGCCGATTGCCGTTGCACTCTTGCCTGGATATTGCCCGTCGCGAAAATTGAGGAGGTCTGCCGCGTGAAGGTGGTTTGAGTCACGCCGTTCACAATCGTCGTCTGCGGAACAAAAAAGACGACCTGAAAAGAACTTTGCGCATCGACGATGCCGCGGAGGGTTCCACTCGAGGGATCGATCAAACCGACAATGGTGCCATTGAATGGAGTCCCATTGACAAAGACCACGATTCCGCCCGTTGCATTCCCCGTGGCAGCCTGGCTGAGACTGAATAGGCCGACGGAGGTAGAGGGGCCCCCAACCACCGCTGCAGCCTGCGGGGTGAGGACACCCGAGTAAGTGCCCACCACATTTTGCACGGTGTTGGTGTTGCCAAATGGCCCGCCGCTGAGCGCCCAAGACTGCGTCTGCACAAACACGTAAGCGAGGAGGAGGGAGAGCACTTGTTTCATGGCAGGCAATCAATGCGCGCGTGTCCACGGCGTCAAACTTTAAGTTGAGTGTTGAGAGTTGAGTGGCGCTGTATCGCGGGTTTATCCCTCACTACTCGCGCCACTCAACACTTAACACTCAACTTCTCCTGAACGCTCCATTCAGTCTCTTCCTCGCGCTGCGCTATCTCCGCCCAAAGCGCACGTTTGTTTCACTCATCACGGTCATCTCTGTGCTCGGCGTCACGCTCGGCATTTGCGTGCTCATCCTCGTCATCTCGGTGATGACGGGCTTTGACCAGGAACTGCGCCGCAAGGTCCTCGGCTTCGACGCGCATTTGCTGGTGACCAGCGACACGGCAATCGACGACTGGCGCGGCTTGATGGATGCCATCCGCCGCACGCCGCACGTAGTCGCCGCCGCGCCTTTCGTGCAGGGGCCTGTGATTGCTGAGTTCGAGGGCCGCCGGCTTGCGCCGAAAATCCGCGGCATCGACACCGAGCAGGAGGAGCGCGTCACCGACATCCGCTCAGCCATCAAGGAAGGCGAGCTGCGGCTCGGTGGCGATGAGTGCGTGCTCGGTACCGAACTGGCCTTCCAACTCGGCGCGCACGTGGGGGACAAAGTCATCGTCTATTCGCCGGGCAACATCAGCGAGATCGTCGATGCGCTGAATCGCGCGGAGAAAGAGCCGGAGAACAAGACGACCTTGAAAGACCTGCGCTCGATGGTGCTGCCGCAGGAGCTCACGGTCACCGGCATCTTCGCCTCGGGCCGCTATCAATACGACGCCGAATACCTGCTCGTGCCGCTGCACATCGGCCAGGAGCTTTACGGGTTGGGCGACGCGCTCCACGGCATCACCATCAAAACCGAAGACCCGTATCAAGCCGCCCAGCTCAAGGAAACTCTCGCGGCCATCGTCCCCGAGCCGCTGAAAATTTTTACGTGGATCGACATGAACAAGCAGCTCTTCGATGCTATCCGTCTCGAGCGAAACACGATGTTCTTTCTCCTGCTCTTCATCGTCATCGTCGCCGCCTTCGGTATCATGAGCACGCTCATCACCGTGACGGTGCAAAAGACGCGCGAGATCGGCGTGATGAAAGCCCTCGGCGCCAATCCCGCACAGATCGTGTGGGTCTTCCTCGCACAAGGCATGATCGTCGGATTCTTCGGAAACTTGAGCGGCCTCGCCCTCGGCCTCGCGCTCATCCGCTGGCGCAATGAGTTCAAGGACTTCCTGGCCAGCGCGCTGCACATCGAGATTTTCCCGCCGGGCATCTACCAGTTCAGCGCTATCCCGGCCGAAGTGGTGCCCGCGGACGTGGCCACCATCTGCGTGAGCGCCTTTGTCATCTGCTCGCTTGCCGCGCTCATCCCCGCCTACTTCGCGGCCCGGCTCGATCCGGTGAAGGCGTTGCGTTATGAGTGAAGGGTTGCGGCAGCAGAAAGCCCGTGCGGTGCGCATACTGGCGATACTCGTCGCTGTGCGCCGAGAGGCCCGCTTCCTCGAGCCGTGCGCGCCACAGCGTGAGCAGCGCGTGCCCCGCCACCAGCAGCGCCATCCCCGCGCTCGGCATCGCCAGCCACAAGCTCGCGATGTGCAGCAGGTAGCCGAGATAGATGGGATGCCGCACATACCGGTACGGCCCGCGCCGCACGATCTCACGCACCGCCACCACCACCCCAAACGAGCGTCCAAGGGTGAGGGCTGCCCACACCGCGATCGCCAGCCCCGCGCTACTCATCGCCAGCGCAATGGCCGCCAACGGCACGCGCCAGGATTGCGGCCCGAGCATCTGCTGCATCGGCAGCGGCAGTGCCGCGGCGAAATTGTAGAGAAGATAGAAGTAGCTCCCCAGCAGCGGCACCACGATCTCGGCGAGATCTGCCGGAAGCCGCTTCGGCGCTGAATTGCAGAGCAAGGCGATACCCGCAACGAGTTGGAGCACACCGCGGAGGAGATGATTCACCAGCGCAGGAAACTCCGCATCCGCATGCACGGCCGTCGCCTGCTCGATTCCGAAGTAGAGGAACAAGAGCGAGAGAACGTATTTCTCCACGAAGACAATGACCTGTGCAAAGCGGCGCGGCATTTTCGAAATTGGCATTTCGATTCTCTCAAGCCAACTCTCCTGCCATGCCTTCCTTCGATATCGTCTCCGAAGTCGCCGCGCAGGAAATCGACAACGCCATCAATCAAGCGCGCAAGGAACTCGCCACCCGCTTCGATTTCAAAGGCTCCACCGCCAGCATCGAGTGGAATGAAAAGGACTCGAAGATCGAGTTGAAAGCCGAAGACGCCTCGCGCCTCAAAGGTCTGCACGACATCGTCACCGGCAAGCTCGCGAAACGAAACGTCGATCTCCGCAACGTCGAGCGCAAAGACCCCGCCATCTCCCCGCTCGGCCACGCCACGCAGGAATTCGTGATCAAGCAGGGCCTCGACGGCGACAAGGCCAAGGACATCGTTAAAGCCATCAAGGCCCGCGAACTAAAAGTCCAGAACGCCCTGCAAGACCGCCAAATCCGCGTGACCGGCAAGAAGCGCGACGATCTCCAGGAAGTCATCGCCTTCTGCCGCAGCCAGGACTTCGGCGTTGCCCTCGAATTCAAAAATTTCCGCGACTGAGCGCGGGCCGCTCCTGGATTTTGAGCGCCCCCGACAGAATTCGGTTGGCATGTCGAGGCACTGAAATTCCGCTTGCCCCCACCATGCGCGCACGGCATTTTCCCGCCGCGAAAGTGAAGGGGTCTTAGCTCAGTTGGTAGAGCGCCGCAATGGCATTGCGGAGGTCAGGGGTTCGAACCCCCTAGGCTCCACTTCTTTAATCACACGGATTAAGGAACTTATGAATGGTTTCAGGACTTTCCTACCAGATTTCCTACCAAATTCGTTGTCACGCGGGCGGGCGTCGCCTACTGTGGATTTGTGAAAACGAAGAAGTATCCGGTGGCGCTCGAAGAGCACGGTGAGCGAGTCGTCATTCGGAAAGTTCGCGACCACGACACCGAGGCTTTCCGCATTGAGTATTACGTGGCGGGAAAGCGCCGGATGAAAACCCGCGCCGATGAGCGCGAGGCTCACACCGACGCCGGTCGCATCCTCGCCATGCTCAACGAGCGTGCGCCGGTTTTCTCCCAAACCGAAGACGCGACAGTTTACCTCGCCGCGAATACCGTGCTCAACGGACTCGCCCCGGTCGATGTGGCTTGCCGCGAGTGGGCCGTCGCGATGCAGCGGCTTGGAGGCGCGTCCCTCCTGGATGCGGTCGAGGTGTTCAGGAAAATCACGCCTCAGAATACCGGCAGGAAGATTCCCGAACTGGTTGCGGATTACACCGTGAGCCTCGCCGATGATATGAGCACTTCCCACCGCTCCCGCGTGGGCAACCGGTTGGAGCGGTTCGCCGCGCGCTTCACCGGTGCGCTTCACGAAGTCACCGCGAGCGACATGGAGGCATGGATCAAAGGTTTCAACCTCGGCAAGCGCGCACGGAACAACGAGCGGGAAACTTTGGTGGCCTTCTCCCGCTGGGCGCAAAACCAGAAATATCTCCCCCTGGGTACGCCTGTCGAAGCAAGCCAGATCAAGAAGCTCGACGCACCCACCACGATCACCATCTTTCCGGTCGCCACGGTTGCGAAACTCATGGCGGCTATGCTCGCCGAGAAGCCTGAATTGGTGCCCTACGCGGCCGTCGGCTTTTTCGCGGGCGTGCGGCCGGCGGAGTTGATCCGGCTGCGCTTCGAGGAAGCGCTTCGCTGGAATTTCGGCGACATCGAAATCCGTGCAGACCAGGCCAAGACGGGGTTCCGCCGGCTCACGAAAATGCAAGCAAACCTTGCCGCATGGCTCGCTCCTTACCGCGAGTCCGTCGGATTGATTGCGCCAGCGAACGCTTACAAAAAGCTGTCTGCCTTTGCCAAGGCGAAGGGCTTCCGATGGACTCCCGACGTGATGCGGCATTCTTTCATCAGCTACGCGGTGGCCTCCGTGCAACAAATCGGGCAGGTCGCGCTATGGGCTGGAAACAGCGAAGCGATCATCAAGCGCCACTACCTCGAACGGGTGACGCAAAAAGAGGGCAAGGCATTCTTTGCTATCGCGCCAAAAGTCACCCGCAAGGTGGTGTCCAAACGCACAACAGCTAAAGCGTGAGAGCGCGTTGCTCACGGCGGTTCGTGGTGCGAGTCGCCTTGTATTGATCGAGGGCGGATTTCGTGAAGAACACGCGTTTGCCTTCCCTACGAAACGAAATCCCCCGATCGGCGACGCGGCGTTCCAAAGTGCGACGTTGAATGGAGAGGTAAGTGGCGGCTTCGTCGTAGTCGTATTCTTTGGGACAGATTTGTTGAATGCGTTCCAACGCCTCCCGCTCGGCTTCACGCAACCTCCCCAGCGTGCGCGCCAGATGCTCGTTCAGGAGATCGGTGATTGCGCGAGTGTGGATTGCAATGGCGTCTTCCTCGCTCAAGCTCGATGTGTTGTATGGTTCGCCAGCCATGCCGTTCGTTTTGGACTAAACAGTCTGGGCGCGAGTCAGCAGGCGGCGCACGGCGGTTCCTAGGTGCTCTTGAGGGTCGAGGTCGGGCAACAAGTAGGTCGGCTCTACTTCAAAGAGCCGAACAAAATACAGAAGATCCGAATCGCTGACGTGGACGAGGCGCGCTTCGACTTTGGCGAGCGTGCTGCGTGAGATATTCCAACCCATGCGTCGGAGGTATTTCGCCAGCGCATCTTGGGTCCAGGAGAACTGGATTCGCAAACTCCTGATCTTCGGCCCCACCACATTCTTGTAGGTCTGTTGGCTCATAGTGGGCGGCACCTTAGCGCGAGGCAGGCAACAAGGTTGCGCCGTGCGCGGAGCAATGTGCAGATAGTAGCCAGAGTCAGCCTTTGCCTATTGCGCAGCCGATTTCAGGCGATGCGCAACTAAGCCACTAGAAGGTATCCCGGTGAAAGCTGCTCCGCCTACGGCGCAGCTTTTCGACGCCCATCCCCTACTTCGAGGAGGTGACCATTATGCCTACCTAACAACCATCCACTAATCCAAAAAAAACGGGGATTGATGAGTTGGTCGCTCACCAATCCCCGAAGGCTTTTTGGGAGCCAAGGAGTCGAAGTAGTTAGCGACGAACTTGGCTTCCGATCGCCGGGAGTCAAGAAAAATGCCGAGTTTTTCTTACCGGTGGGGTCTGCCCTCATGCCGGAAGGAAGAGAGCTGTGCTCGTCGCTGCCGCGGTCGTCGTCGCGGCAACGTGGCGACGTGCCGTGCCCGCTTGAAAGGATGGATCGAAAACGTTGCGGCGCGTTCGCCGATTTGGGGAGACATCGACCTCAGCGCTTTCTGCCGGAAGACGGGCTACAGCCGCGAACACGCGACGCGGGAACTGTCGAAGCTGCGCCGCGAAGGAGAGTTGAAGTTCGAGACCAAGATGCGAACCAAGGGCGGGCGCGGCGCGAAGAAATGGGGCGTCATCGTCGCCGAACTGGCGAAGCTTTGTTTCGACAAGCACTCCCTCTTCTACGACCGCCGTGGCAAGCGGCTCCACAACTACACGACGCTCGGAACTGGCGGAGAGAAGATCACACCTACAATCGCATTCACATTACCGAAGCGTCCGCGCGGCCGTCCGCCGAAGACTCGCCCGCTGGCGTCTCCCCCTGCGGCAAATCCACAACCAGCGCTGAGTCGTGTAGAGGCTTCAGCGTGCCCCGAAACGCCTCCAAAAGAATCAGCCAAAAATCACCGAGTCTGTGACAATGCTAATACTGGAGAGGATTCCTACGGAATACAGCAGTCAGATCAATACGGCGCCGGGCGCGATGTTGCGCAGTGGCGAGGATGGGAAGAAGACGCGGCGAGGAGAAAAGCCGCTCCCGCGCTGCGGAAAAGAGCCTTTGCGATGTTGGAGCCGCTCGCCGGCTGTCACTGGGACAACTGCAAAGTCACCTTTGCCAGCCGAACCGCGTTCCGATTTGCGCTTGCTTCCCTCACCGACGGCCATCGAGCAGAGCGCATCCTCTCGTGCTATGCCGATGCGCTTTACGTCACGCACGGCTTTGCCGTCGATCAAGCTGCGAGCACGGGAAAAATCACGTTCTTCAATCTTTCATCGACGGTCGTAAAAGCGCGCAAACTTCTGGCGCGCGACGGCCTGACGAGACGAGAGCGTGTGGGTCAATGGTATCGCGAGCATCGTGCTAAAGTATCGCAGGTGGATCAATGCAACTTCAACGCGGACCAGCTTGCCAAAGTCCGCGCGCAAATTCTCGCTACTTTCCCTCGCTAATCCTTCTCCGATTGAGTGCGGATCTCCAAAGGTTAGACCCACGTTTTATACTCATGGTGGCCACGAGCTCGGACTGCCAATTGAGTTTCTCAGGCGAGACCGAATGGCCAAGCAGGGCGTGTGAGCGGCAGGCGCTCCTGCTCGAAGTCGCCTTTGCTGCCTCCAGCGAGGATCGCTTGCAGCGTCGCCTGTTCTTCCGGGAAAAGCCCCGTGTCGGCCTTTAGATTCTCCGCGAAACGCTTTTCACGGGAGGTCAGCGCGGGAGCGGTGGACCGCTCCCGATAGCGCATCGCCAAAGCGCGGAATGCTCGGCGGCTGCGCTCGCGGAGGTCGCGCAAGATGTCGAAGCCCTGCGGATCGCTGTCGCCGAAATGCCAACACTCGCAGTCCGCTGGCAATGCACGCAAGAGAGCGAGCGTGGCGGAGCCTGGATAGCTCGTGTGAATCAGCAATTCGCCGCTCGCGAGCTGCGCAAGTTGATGGAACGTCGTCTCATTCTCGACCGTCAGAACGCGCGCAGGTCTGCGCACCGAAACTTCACCGCTCTTGATGTCCTGCTCGCCAACCGCGAAGGGGCTTCGCAGAAGGCCAAAATCGAGCCATTCGCCGGAGACATTGAGCCGAAGCGGACCGTGTGCGATGCAAAGTCGCGGCGGATCGGCGAGACCAATGTCGGCAAGCGTGGATATTTTTCCGGGCGCAAGTGCGTGCAGCATCCGTTCGAGACGGGGACGCCGATCGTCGATCCATTTGGAATTCGCCGCGATCTCCGCGCTTGCTGCACGCACGAGAGTTCCAGCCGGCCACGCGCGACCGGTCAATTCAGAAAAAATCGGCAGGGTCAGTTGCCAGTCCGCTTCGTCGTGGCGGTCGATAAAACTCGGGAACTTGCCGTCCGTCATTGCGTCAGCGAGAGCGAGGCACCAGTCGCGCCACCGCTCGCCGAGCAAATCGTGTCGCCACGTCGCCGCCTCGCGTGTGAAGTCCGCAATCCCGAGGCGCGTTATACGAGGGTGTCTCTCGCCGAATGCTTCGAACCAGTCGGTTTCGGAGGCCAGCGGGACCGCGACACGCCGGGTTTTGTGCGGCCCGGGTTTGACGAAGGCGACCTTGCATTTCTCCAGCGCGGCCACAGCTTCGCCCGCTTCCCTGCGATCTTCCGCCGAATGTGCGCCAGACCATTCGAGGAGTCTCTCCCATTCTACACTCCACGGCACACGCGGCTCAGGAGCGCGCCGTCGCGAGGCGACGAGCTTGGCAAAGATGACGCGCGCAACGGCCGAGCTATATGGCCACGCGAGATTCACGTCGTTTCCAACTCCGCCAAAGTCTCACTCGCGTCGGCGCGCTGCGCCCAATTCTCAATGATGGTGCGCCCGTCCTCCCGCCGCTTTTCAATCGTCACCATCAGGATCGTGTTGGCACCGTGCAACGCTGAGGCTGCGTCTTTGTCGGGCATCGCGAGCACGAGCTGGAGATTGAAGCCGCGAGCGGTTTGCATGCAGTTCTCCACTCCTTCCCCGGAAAGCTTTGAGAACGCTTCGTCCATCGCTACCAAGCCGAGGCTCTCACGCTGGCCGAGCCGACCCGGCTCTGCGCGACGGTAAACGCGGAGGAAGGCCGCGCACATCGCGAGGAAAAACGGGGATTGATTCTCGCCGCCACTCATCTTGCCTCCGTGGAAAGTGAGCGAGGTCCACGGTGCGTCCTCGTCAGAGAGCGCGGTGTCGCGACATTCCATGTCGAAGCGGAAATACTCACGGTAATCCAAGCGGCGGCGCAGCTCCGTATCATCCGGGTTGCCGACCGCCTCCATGAGCAGCTTTTTCGCGTGCTCCACGTCGGGATCGTGGATCGCGGCGGCCAGTTCGTCGGTCGGCTCAAAGCCCGTCTTGATGAGCTGCCAAAGCACATCGAAATCGCGATCACGGCGCTCGTGGCGTGCGAGCCGATAGCGGAAGTGTCCGATAGGTTGATCGAGGGTGTTGTTCAATTCGCGCAAATCGCTCTTGGCGCGTTCGGTGAGCGTGCGCAGTTCGCCGAGCACATGATCCTTCAGTCGCTGCTCCCACTCCGCACGGCTCTGGCTGGCTTTGCGGCGGTATTCGGCGATGCCGCCGACGTAAAGGATTTGAACGGCTTCTTCCGCTGCTACGCGTTTCTAATTGAGCGGAGTAAAAGTCCATCGGGCATCCGCAATCGGGCAGCGCCCGCGGGGCACCCTTCAGATCGTGCGCTACTTGGAGTCTGTCGCACCATGGTCATCAGCTTCGCTAAAAGCCGCGCATGGCGAAACCAGATTTGCGCGACGTGCTTGCGGAGAATATCCGCGCCTACCGAGAG
>JBBRXP010000033.1:0-41196 GCA_038238555.1 Chthoniobacterales bacterium
AGCGAGGCCGCAAGAAAGAGCAGGCAGGCGATGAAGTTGGGGATTTGTTTCATGGGTGGAATGGTGTAGGTCCGGCGCTACTTTGTTTCTTTCAAAAAGCCTTCAAGCTGCGTCTTTAGCTTATCGAGCGTGCTTTGATTGTTTGGTTCCGAAACTACGTTCCGAAACTCATGCGGGTCTCCCTGTAGGTCGTAGAGTTCGTCGAGGCTGTCCGAGGTGAGGTAGTGAATGTATTTCCAGCGCTCGGTGCGGATGGCTTGCCACGTCGGCACATTGGGCGCGCACTTCTCCAGAAAGTATTCGGCGAGGAAGGCTTCCCGCCAAGGCGCCTTGGGGTCGTTCAATAGTGGAACGAATGACCGGCCTTGCAGTGGCACGATTGATTTGACGCCGGCGAGCTCCAGTAGGGTGGGAGCAAGGTCCACGTTAAGGACCATCGCCTCACGCACACTGCCGGGCGCGATGAGCTTCGGGTAACGAACCAGGAGCGGAACCCGCAAGGCTTCCTCGTAGGCCCAGCGCTTGGTGTCCATCTGGTTGTGCTCGCCCATGAGATAGCCGTTGTCACTCGTGTAAATGAGAATGGTGTTGTCGAGTTGTCCGCCGCTCTCCAGTTCTGCGAACAACTCACCCACGCCTTCGTCCACCGCCGCAAGACATCGCAACTGGTCGCGCACGATCGCTTCCGGCTGCTGTCCACGGCCGCGGCGGGGCTCCCCCGGTTCAGGGGCTACGCCTTCGAGTTCCAGAACATTCACTTTGGCCCCGCGCTCGCGCATCACCGGTTTGCCGGCGAGGTCGTCCTTATCCCGCGGTGGTGGTGTGAATTGGTAGTCAGAGTAAAGCGACTCGTGGCGCTTTGCAGGCAGGTAAGGAAAATGCACTGCCTTGTGCGCAAGGTAGAGACAGAAGGGTTTCGAGTGCGGCTTCTTGACGAACTCGACCGCCGCGTGGTTTAGCGTGTCCGTCATGTAACCGTCGAGCTGGCGTTCGGCGCCGTTGTCATTCACCACGCCGTCGATATACACACCCTGGCCTTTGAAGCTGAACCACGTATCGAATCCAATGCGGCGCGAATCATCCAGGCCCATGTGCCATTTGCCAATGAACGCCGTCTCATAGCCCGACTCACGAAGCTGACGAGGGAAAGTCGTCAAGGTGTGGCTCACGACATCCAGACCGAGCTTGTCGTTGTTGATGACCTGATGCTTGTGCGGGTAAAGCCCGGTGAGAAAGCTTGCACGACTGGGCGAACACAGCGGCGTGCAGACGAAGAAATTTTTGAACAGCACACCCTCCTTCGCGATGCGATCAATGTTCGGCGTTTTCGCCGCGGGATGCCCCGTGCAGCCGAGTGAATCCCACCGTTGATCGTCGGTGATGACGAAAACAATGTTGGGCCGCGATGCTTCAGCCGCCTGGGCTTGAACCACGAGGAGGAGCAGAGCGAAAAGGAAAAGAGTGGGATTAGGTTTCATTGGAAATGCGCCGCGATGAACTGCAGGGCTTCGTCGCCTTTCAGCCGCCAGTTCGGCGACTGGCCATGACCTATATCTAGTTCGTAGAACGTGAACGGAATCCTCAGCTCGCGCAACTGCGTGACCAGCGCATCGGTTCCTTTGATGATTGAAATCAACTCCTTCCCTTTGGCGCCGTGGGTGAAAAAGATGCCGAGGGTCGCCACCTCTTTCCGGTTCCGTTTTACGAGGTCACTGATCTCAAGATTGTGGTCGGTGATGCCGGCGTCAATCTGGGCTTGCGACAGGCCATTGCCCTGTCCATCCAGCCCCGGCGAAAACGCCACGACCGACGAGAACATCTTCGTGTAAGTCATGGCATACTTCAAAGCACCGAAACCGCCCATGGAAAAACCCTGGATCGCCCGACCTCCGCGATTTCTCCGGACGCGGTAACGAGATTCGACCACGGCAACAAGCTCCATGCAGATGCACGTCTCAATCATCACCCGCGGGCTGCTTCGGCAATGGTCGTGATAAAACCAACCGCCGCTCCCTCCCTGTGCCATCACATAGATCATCGGCGGAACGAGTCTTCGTTGGATGGCGTGATGCACATTCGCGATCTCCGAAACAAGCGAGTTCTCATTGCCGCGACCTCCGTGAAGGTAATAGACGACGGGGTATAGCTTCGCCTTGCTCGCAGCCGCGTAATAGTCGTCGGGTAGATAGACATTGAAGCCTACGGTGCAAGGTTGATCCGCTTCCCCCATTGAGGCGCTGTCAAACTGGTCGTGAACGATGTTTTTTCCGAGAACAAGGCCCTGCGTTTGCAGTTCCTCTGTTTTTGCCTTGGGCAATGGATTGTTAAAACGGTAATCGCGAAAGCTATTCTGGGCAGTCGCCGAGTGGACGCCGACAAAGAACGCGATGATAACGAACGCTACTGACAAGCAAAGGGAGGATCGTTTCATGGTTGCTCAGGGCTCTTGCAATCTCCTCTTCAAGTAGGCGAGCAGGTCGAGAATCTCGTCGGATTGCAACAGGAGCGCGAGGAACGGGGCGAGGGAGTGGTGGAGTTTTACTTTCATGGTCGCATTCATTTCTTCGGCAGCGGGTGCGCAGAAGGGAATTACCGTCAAAGCAGACACGATCGCGAGCACGACGGGGGAAAGGTTGCTAATGGAATGTGACAGTACAACCTCCAGCTCCTTATTCGCGGCTGTGGCCGGCATTGCGATAGCGATTGAGCAGCGCTTCCAGTTCCTTGACTACTTCGGGCTGCGCGGCGCTCACGTCGTTCGTTTCGGCAGGATCGTCTTTTACGTTGTAGAGCTGACGATGGAACTCATCCGCTTTGGCCTTGCGGGCGCCGGGTTTGATCTCGTCCGCGGGCACGCCTTCGATCCACTTCCACGGACCTTTGCGCATAGCAAACACCCCATCGGCGCTGTGAACGATCATGTCGGGCCGCAGTGGCTTTGCATAAGTCTCGCCCAGCATGGCGGGCAGATCAATTGGCAGGTGAGCACCGTCCAGACGAGAAAGTGAGTCAGTTTCATAAGTTGAGTAATCTTGTAAGAACCTCCAGCGCTCGCGTCACGGCTTGATGGGTATTTCGCGAGGAATTGGCAGCTTCTCCCGCAGCATCCGTGTCCCTTCGCCGACGAGCCGCAAATACCAATCGCTCGGCAGACCTTCGTAGCCGACGAAGCGGCCCTGCGTGGGCGGGGAACTGGTCACTTTGAAAATCGCCGTGCCCTCGTCCACTTCATCGAACATGGCCACGTTCACCGAATCGACACCGAGCTTCGACAGTGCGTGGAATTGCTCCCAGAGGAACTTCCCGCCGCGCCGCGGAATCAGGCTCGTGCCCGGCGGTAGCTTGCGAAGGTTGTCCCAACTGAATCCCGAATAAACGACCGGAATCCAAAGCGCCCCGCGCTGCTCGAAGTCGCGCTTGTCTTCGGCCCAAGCGCTTGTTGAAGCGTGAGCCTCGCCCGATTGGTCCTTCCCGTAGTTCCCGACATTCCACGGAGAGTAGGCTTCAAAACGACGGTAAAACTTTTGCCACTCGGGGTCGGGATTGCGCCGCCAGTTCCAATCGCCACCACCGACCAGGAAAGCCGAGTAACCTCCCGGTGCCTTAAAGAAATCAATCAACCGATTGGCAAGTTCGGCCGTCATGTCATTGTGTCCAGCGTGCGCATAGAAGCCCCAGACTTGCACCACCGGGCGACCGCCCTCGTGCAGATAGCGCCCATCTTCCGTGATCTTATCATCCACCAGCTTCTTCCAATCATTGGTGAGCACGTCGAAAATGTGGTCGCTCTTCATGCCCGCGATGTCATAGGCCAGCGCCCACACGCGACCTGTCTTTCGCGCCGCATCGCGGACATGGTGGAGCACGCGCAGGCGTGACGGGTAACGCTTCGCCTGGCGCCCGCCGGGCAGGTCCACGCAAAAGTGCTGCAACCACACTCCGTCGATTCCGTAATCGCGCATCCACTCGAAGTGCCGCAAGACAGTTGCCGCATTGTCGGAGCTAAATAGCTCCGCCGGGCTGCCATCGGCGTGAGTGAAGCCGGGAGCGGAGAAACGTTCCGCCACGGAGTAATCGCGTAGGTCCGGCCACATCTCGAACGTCAGCGTTTCCGGGGCGATGCGTTTGGAAACGCCGCTCCAATGAATCCAACCCATCCCAGCCGCGTCGCCCTCACAACGGAACCATCCTTGATAACCACACAGCACTTTTCCCCGCAGCGAGATCGCGCTCACGTCGTTGACGGGGTTCAACTCCGGTGCAGCCTGCGCGAGGTCGGCCAAGGATAATCCCGCCCCCCCGGCTAGCAGCAGGCACCTGGCCGACGTCTCAAGAAACTGCCGGCGGTTCACGAGGGACATATGTTTCGCGATTCTTGCGACGCCAATTCCGACACTTCCATGAGAGCGAACTCATCCGCGAACCGGGCAGCTTCATCCGAGGGACGAATGCCGCTGCGTCTGATTGAGTGGTCGTGATCACGCTTGTCGATGATGGAACTGCTGGTTGACATGGTCTTGCAGATTAACAAGACCGCCCTGCCATTGTGACGACAAAGACTATGCGCAATGCGACACCACTCACAATCAAACCAAAGGAACGCCCCGAGCGCCTTGCCCGGAAGGGAATCATCCTCCTGGATTCGGCCGATCATCTCTCGCGAGACACCGAAGGCTTTGCTCGGCGCATCCTTGCCCATGCCTCGCGCGTCGCGCTCAGGTTGGAGTCGCCGTTGCGACCACCAGTAAAGGCGCGCGGCATTATTGTAAGGCTTCGGGACATGTGCAGAGGACATGGCTCCCCGGCTTTCAACGCGCCATAAGCTGCCCTGTAGTGTCCCGCTGCAACAGCCGATAGACGACGGGCGTGGCGATCAATGAAAAGAGCATCGAGAAGCAGAGCGCGCCGATGACGCCGATGGCGAGGGGCTTGAGCATGTCGGCCCCGCTGCCGATGCCGTAGGCCAGCGGCAACATACCGAGGCCGGCGGCGAGCGAAGTCATTAGCACGGGGCGCAGGCGGCGGTGGCCGGCGCGGACGAGGGCTTCATCGAGGCTCGCGCCTTCGGCGCGCAAGTGCGCGACCGAGTCGAGCATGAGGATGCCGTTCTTTGCCACGATGCCGACGCCGATGATCGCGCCGAGAAAGCTGACGATGTTCAACGTCGTGCCGGTGAGCCAGAGCGCGAGCACGGTGCCGAGCAGCGAGAGCACGCTGCCGAAGACGATGGCGATCGGCTCCTGGTAATGGCGGAACTCAATGAGCAGCACGGTGAAGACGAGAAGGATCGCCGTGGCGAGGACGAGGAGGAGGTTGCGAAAGGATTCCTGCTGCTGCTGGAAAAGGCCGCCGAACTCGATCGCGCCGGGCGGGAGCGATTTGTCCTGCGCGAGCTTTTCGCGGATTTCCGCCATCGCGCTGCCGAGGTCGCGGCCTTCGAGGCGGGCGGTGATGGCGACATCCTGGCGGAGGTCTTCGCGCCGGAGCTCGATCTGGCCGGGCGTCTCGCTGAGGTCGGCGACTTGCGAAAGCTGCACGAGTCCGCCGGTCGGCGTGTGCAATGGGAGCGCGCG
This sequence comes from Chthoniobacterales bacterium, assembly GCA_038238555.1. GTDB lineage: Bacteria > Verrucomicrobiota > Verrucomicrobiia > Chthoniobacterales > Chthoniobacteraceae > JANNXQ01. The sequence goes on from JBBRXP010000033.1 coordinate 5,574, forward strand.
GAGTTCGTCGATGCGGCCGAGTTGCGCGCGATCCACGAGCACGCGGATGTTCACGATGCGGTCGCCTTCGAGCACGCTCGACGCGATGCGGCCGAGCAGCGCGGTATTCACGGCGCCGGCGATGTCGTCGGCATTTAGACCGAAGCGCTGGGCGTCGGCGTAGCGCACGCGCAGGCTGAGCGAGGGGCCGGTCATCGTCAGGCCGTCGAAAGTGTCCACGACGCCTTTGACTTTCTTCAACTCGGCTTCGATGTCCGGCGCATTCTTTTTTAAGAAGTCGATGTCGGTGGAAAACAGCTTCACCTCGATGGGCTTGGGCGACCACGTGAGATCGCCGATGAGGTCGCCGAGGATGCCGTGCAAGTCCCAATCGATGCCAGGAATCGTCGCGAGAAATTTGCCGCGCAACTCGGCGATCACGTCGTCGCTGCTGCGTTTGCGTTTGCGGTTGAGCTTCACGAGAAAGTCGCCGGTGTTTGGCTCCGCGAGCGCGAGCGCGAGGCGCGCGCCGGTGCGCCGCGAGTAGCTTTCGACATCGGGCGTGACGCGGATGATTTCCTCGGCCTGCATGAGTTGCCGGCTCGTCTCGCTGAGGCTCGTGCCCCACGGCGCGTGGTAATCAATGACAAAGCCGCCTTCATCCATCGCGGGCAGGAAATCGCTTTCGAGCCGGGTGTAGAAAAACGCGCCGATGGCGAGCAGGCCGAGGCAGGCGAAGAGCGTGATCCACGAGAAGCGCAGCGCGCGGCGCACCGCGAATTCATACACGCGAATGAGCCGCAGGAGGATCGGCCCGCCTTCCTCGCTCTTCGGCGAATGCCCGTGCTCGAGGCGCGCGCGGTCGCGGATGAGCCACGCGGCGAGCGAAGGCGTGAGCGTGATGGCGAGCAGGAGTGAGGTGAGCAGCGAGACGACCATCGTCATCGCCAGCGCGCGGAAGAAGACGCCGGCCAGCCCGACGAGAAACGCCAGCGGCAGAAAGACGACCACCGGCGTGAGCGTCGAAGCCACGAGCGGCGCGAAGATTTCGCCCACACCTTCGGCGATGGCGTCGAGCCGCGGACGGCCCAGCGCGATCTTCGCGTAGATCGCTTCGACGACCACGATGGCGTCGTCGATGACGAGCCCGATCGCTGCCGCGATGCCACCGAGCGTCATCAAGTTGAAGCTCAGCCCCGCGAGCTTCATCGCCACGAGCGTGATGAGCACGGTGACCGGAATGACGACGACCGCGACGAGCGTGGTGCCCCAATTTTTCAGGAACAAATAAATGATGACGACGGACAGAAAGAGCCCGAAGCCGATGGCCTCCCACACGCTGCCGACCGAAGCGCGCACGAGCTGCGACTGGTCGTAGAAAAACGCGAGCTTCATGTCGGGCGGCAGCTCGCGGCGCAGCTTGGCCAGCTCGGCTTCGAGGTCGCGCGCGATGTTGAGCGTGCTGCCGTCGGGCTGGCTGCGGACGTTGATGAGCACGGCGTTGACGCCCTCGGCAGTGACGACATTGAAGACCGGCTCCGGTCCGCGCTCGACGCGCGCGAAGTCTTTCACCGACACGGGCCGACCGCCAACAACGCCGACGGTGAGATTCTCGATGTCCTCAATCGTTCGCAGGCGTCCATCCACGACGGTGAGGTAAAGCGTGTAGTCCTCCTCGCGCAGGCCGGCGGGCGAGATGAGGTTGTTCTTGACCAGCGCGTCGGTGACTTGCGCAAGCGACAGCCCGGCGGCTTGCAAACGCAGCGGGTCGGCGACGACGTGATACTCCGGCGTGCGCCCGCCGACGATATCCACGCGCGCCACGCCGGCCACGCGCAGGAAACGCGGCTTGAGATCGTAGCGCGCCGTTTCCCACAACGCGGTGGTGTCGCGCGTCGGGCTGGTGAGGCTCACGCCGAGGATCGGGAACGCGGAAAACGTGAGCCGCCAGACGGTGCTCGTCGCCGTCGCGGGCAGCGTGCTGCGAATCTGCGAGAGCCGCCCGAGCACGTAGAGTTCGCTCTGAATCATGTCCACGTCCCAAGTGAAAAAGACGTTGATCTCCGCCGCTCCGCGCCCCGTCGCCGAGCGGATGGTGACCGCGCCGGGGATGTCTTTCATCGCCTCTTCGATGGGCCGCGTGATGGTCGCCATCATCTCGTCGCCGGGCATCACGCCGTTGTCCACGAGGATGACGCACCGCGGGAAATTCGTCTGCGGGAAAACCGACGACGGCATTTTCAACGCCGCGTAGAAACCGGCGAGGCAGAGGATGAGCGTGATGAAAACGATCGCCTTCGAGTGGCGAATGGCCCACTGGCCCAGCGCGGAGGATCGGGTCATGCGCGCGGCGTGCTACTTCGTCTCCGCGTTGAGCACGCGCACCTTGGTTTCCTTTGGCAGCCCGTAAGCGCCAACCGTCACGACGGTCTGGCCTTCGCTCACTCCCTCGCCTTCGACTTCGATCAAGCCGCCCTCGCGCAAGCCGGTCTTCACCGGCCTTTGCTTCGCTTTGTCGCCTTCGACGACGGCGATCACCGCGCCGCCGTCCGCGTCCTTCACCACGCTCGCCACGGGCACGGCGAGGCGGTCTTTGCGCTCCTCGCTGAAAATGCGCGCGGTCACGAACTGGCCGGGACGCAAGCCCGCGCCCTGCGGCACCATGATGCGCACGAGCACGGTGTCGGTCGCCGCATCGACTTGCGGGCTGACGAATGCGACCCGCGTCTCGATCGGCTTCGCGTCGCGGCCCGCGAGCAGTTGCGCCTTTTGCTCGATTTGTAAATCCGCGGCGTCCGCGCGCGGCACGCGCACGCTGGCGGTGAGCCGCTCGAGGTCCACGATTTCCGCCAGCGGCGTTGTCGCGTCAGCCGGCTCGCCGGGCCGCGCGGAAAAGTGCACGAGCGTGCCGGAGATCGGCGCTTCGCCGCTGAGGAGCGATTGCTGCACTTTCGCCGTGGCGAGTTCGGTTTTCGCACTGGCGAGCGCCTGCTGCGCTTCGAGCACGAGCTTCTCCGACGTGCCCTCCGCGGCGATGAGCTTCTTCTGCCGGTCGGCATTTTTCTGCGCGAATTCAATGGAGAGTTCCGCCTTCGCAACGGCGGCATCCACCGCGCGGCTGTCGAGTCGGAAAAGCACCGCGCCCTTTTCCACGCGCTGCCCTTCGATGGCGTTCACCTCCGCGATGATGCCAGCCTGTGCAGGCGCGAGGCGGGCGGAAGCAAGCGGCTCCGGCTCGATATTTCCATACGCAGTAACCGCGCGGCGCAACGTGGTGCGCGTGACCTTTGCCACTTGGACGGCGACTTCGGTTTCGACTTTCTTTTCCTCTTCCGCGCGCACGAACGGCACGACGATGAGCAGCGCCGTGAGCGCGGAGTGAATGAGTGCGTGTTTTCTTTTCATGGGGAGTAGCTGCGAATTTCCGCGGATTGTCCGTCGCGTTGCGGCACGGCGAGAAAGAGCCGATCCAGTTCCGGCACGAAGATGGACGTGCCCGCGCCCTTCACCGTCGGCACGCGGCCCGCAAACTCGTAGTGGTCTGCGTCGAGTTGCCTGACGACATCGAGCGAACCTGCGCCGCACGAGATGTAGAGCAGGCGGCGCTTTGCATCGAAGGAGATGCCGTCGGATTCCGGCGCGATGTCGAGACTCGCGACGGACTTGCCAGTCTGCGTGTCGAAGACGACGAGCTTGCCCGGTTCACAGCCGATAAAGAGCCGATGCCGCTCGCGGTCAAAGCCCATCGGAATGTTGCCCTTCGCCTCGGCAATGGGCCACGTCGCAACGACGGCTTGCTTGCTGCGGCTGACGACGGCGACGTGATTCGCCGTGGGCACGTTCACGAAAATCGAATCGCCCTCGACCTCGAACTGCTTCGGAAAATTCGCGAGCGGAATTTGCGCGAGCACTTTGTCCGTCTTTGCATCCACGACCGCGATGGCTCCGAACGTTTTGCCGACGCCGACGAACAACTGCGCCGTCGCCGCATCGAAGCGGAGATTATTCGCCTTCTCGCGGAACTCGATGACGCCGCGCGGCTCATACGTGGCCGAGTCGAGCACGCGCACCGCGCCGTCGCCATTGGCGATGTAGAGCTTGTGCAACTCCGGGCGGAAGACGACCCACTTCGGCTCGTGCATTCCCGCAATGGTGTGCGCGAGTTTGCCCGCCTTGAGGTCGATAACTTCGGTGGTGCCGTTGTCCTCCGCGTTTACGAAAAGCCGCTGGCCCGCGAGGTCCACGGCCATGAGATCGAAGCCGCCTTTCACCGCGGGCAGCGGCACGGTTTGCACGAGGCGCAACGGCTCCGCGGCGTGCGCGGCGACGGCGAACAGCGCGATGAGCAGGAGGATATTTGGTTTCATTTTTTTGGGCGGAGAGGGACTTGCACGGCGGCTTCGATTTGCCCGGCGGCTTGCTGGGCCTGGATGCGGGCTTCGAGGCGGGAGAGGTTGGCGGCGCTGGCTTCGATGCGGCGGCGCGTGAGCTCGAGCGGCGCAAGTTCGCCCGCCTCGACCATGCGCTGAGTCGTGGCGGAGGCGTGGGCCGCTTCCTCGGCGAGCGTCGCGGCGGTCGCGGCCTTTGCACGCGCGGCGCGATAGGCAGCGCGCGCAGTTTCGATTTCGCCGAAAACGGCCGCCTGCTTCGCCTCAAATCTCGCGCCCACCGTTTTTCGGCGCGCATTGGCCTGCCCGATCGGGCCGCGGTTTTGATTGAGGATCGGCAGTTCCACGCTGAGACCGAGCGCCCATTTGTTGTCGGCCTGGTCGAGTTGGTAGCCGGGATTGAGGTGCACGTCGGGATATTGCTTCGCAATTTGCAGCCGCAGGTCGGCGTCCGCCGCCGCGTAGTCGGCGAGCGCCGCGAGCAGGTCGGCGCGATGCGTGAGCGCGCGCCGGCGCACGCCAGGACCGGGCGCGGGCGGCAGCGAAGTGAAGTCGGAGAAATCGAGCGTGACCGCATCGAGCGCCGCGCCGGACACGCCGGCGGCCGAGGCGAGTTGCGCGCGCGCCGTAGCCGCGAGTTTTTCCGCATCGTGCAGCGCGAGCTTCGAGCGGTTGAAGCCGAGCCGTTCCTGGAGCAACTCGAAAGCCGGCACCGAACCCGCCTTCACCTGCGCGTCGAGCTTCGTCACCGCCTCCGCGTGCAGCGCCACTTCGGTGGTGAGCAACGCGCTGTTTTCCCGCGCCGCGTAAAGGTCGAGCATCGCCGCGCGCACTCGCGAGCGCGCGATCCACGCCGCCGAGGCGATGCGCAGCCGCGCCGCGTTTGCCGCCGCGCGCGCCTGCGCAATGCGCTTTGCGCGCTTGCCGGCGGTCTCGATCGGCACGTCGAGGGAACCGCCGATGATCAGCGCAGGCGACGTCGTCGAATCGTAACCCGGCGAAAACGTGCACCGGATTGGGCGACTGCCCCGCGGTCTGGATCGCGGCCGCCGCTTCCTGCGACTCCGCCCGCGCCACGACCAACTCGCCATGAAAATACGCCGCCGCCAGCGCGAGCCGATCGACATTCCACGAGCCACCGCCCGCGCGTTGGCCGGCGAGAAACTTCCGCAGTCCCGCGTCGTTGAGCGAGCGCCCGCCAAAGCTCGCAGCCGTCTGCCCGGCGTCGAGCGGGCGTGGAGAAAATCTCGCGCAGCCGATCGGCAGCGCGGCAAAGGCGAGCGCAAGGAGCAGTGGTCTTTTCATTTCGGGGAAACAGCTTAAAGGGGCGAATTCGGAAAACTGCGCGGCGACTCACGCCTCCTTGCCCGCGGTGTGCGACTCGTAATGAAGGACCTGCACCTTCTTGAGCGTCACCAGCCCGCCGTCCATCATGCCGCCGAGCACGGGGAGAAAAGCTTCGATTTTCTCCGGCAAATCCACGATCTCGATCACCAGCGGCAGGTCGCTCGAAAGCTGGAGAATCTTCGCCGTGTGGATGCGGCTGTTCTTGCCAAAGCCCATCGGACTTTTCAGCACCGTGGCGCCGGCGAGATGCAGCTCGCGGGCTTTCAATACGATGGCTTCGTAAAGCGGCTGATGCCCGCAGCGGTCGGCGTCGCCGATGAAAATGCGCAGCAGCGTGGCTTCGACTGGCGCGGAGGGTGAAGGCGGTGGGTAGGGTTCAGGGTGCATGATTTAGCGTTGGTGAAGGGCTTGAGCGGCGGCGTGGCCGAGCCACACTGCGAAAAGACAAAGACCCAGGGACAAGCCGATGTTCGCCAATGCGCGCGCCCACTCTCCGTCGTGCAGGAGATTGAGCGTTTGAAAACTGAACGAGGAAAACGTCGTGAACCCGCCGAGCACTCCGATCATCACGACCTGCCGGGTGAGCGAGGAAACCAGCAGCGGCCCATCCGGCCCGGCGAGCCCTGCGAAGAAGCTGATGATGAAACTGCCGATGACATTCACCGCGAGCGTGCCCACGGGAAAGGTCTCCCCGTATTTCCCCGCCAGCAGCCCCGAGAGCCACAGCCGCAACCCCGTGCCGACAGCGCCGCCTCCCATGACTGCGAGGTAAGTCTTCCAGATCATGCACGCGGGAGTTCGTGAGCATGACCACCAACGCCGGGAGCGCGGCGTTCATTCGGGAGGGTGCTGGATTTGGGTGCGGGCATGATCCTACTGGAGTCAGTAGGAATCATCAGCCCGGTGGTAAGACCTTGGCGGTTCGGCGGACTTGCGTCCGCCCGGCTGGAATCCATAGCCGTGAGCGCCGGATAAAGCCGGCAGCTACCAAGTGGTCAAGGCAATCTTTCGGATAGTTTTTCTCATCAGCTCCTAAGCCAGCAGTTCCCGGATGACCTGCCCATGCACGTCGGTGAGGCGGCGATTCGAGCCGTCGTGGTAGAAGGTGAGTTTGGTGTGATCGATGCCGAGCAGGTGCAGGAGGGTGGCGTGGATGTCATAGACTTCCGTGACGTTCGCGCGGTCGAGCGGCTTGTAGCCCCACTGGTCGCTTTCGCCCGCGATGACGCCGGGCTTCACGCCGCCGCCGCACAGCCAGTTGGTGAAGCAGTAGGGATTGTGGTCGCGGCCTTTGCCGCCCTGCGTGCTCGGCATCCGGCCAAACTCGGTGGTCCACAAAACGATCGTGTCGTCGAGCAAGCCGCGCTGTTTCAGATCCTCGATCAAGGCGCTCGCGCCGCGCGCAAAGCCGCGGGCCATCGCGCCGTGATCGCGCTCGACATCCTCGTGGCTGTCCCAATTGCGGCGCGGCTGCGTGTTGTCTTTGCCGCTCCAGATTTGCACGAAGCGCACGCCGCGTTCGAGCAGCCGGCGCGCGGCGAGACATTTGCGGCCGAAGCTATCCATCTCCTGACCCGTGTTGATTTGCTGCGGCCATTCCTTCACGTCGTCGCGGATGCCATAGCGTTCCCTGACCGCGGCGGGTTCTTTGGAAATGTCGAGCGCCTCGGGCGCGGCGAGCTGCATGTGCGCGGCGAGTTCGTAACTGCGGATGCGCGCATCGAGCCGTTCGTCGCCGACACGCGCAGCGGCGTGCGCGGCATTGAGCTTCGACATCAGGAGGCCGCCCGCGCGCTCGCTTTCCGCAGTGATGAACTTGGCGCGCTGGTCGGGAAACAAATCGGCGATCGGCGCGTCGGCGCCGGGATAGATGACGGTGCCCTGATGCTGCGCGGGCAGGAACGCGGCGTCCCAATTTTTCGTCGCGTTCGAGGGCAGTCCCCGTTGATCGGGCAGCACCACAAAGGTCGGCAGATTGTCGTTCATCGAACCCAACCCGTAGCTCACCCACGCGCCCGCGCTGGGGAAGCCGGGCCGGTTGAAGCCGGTCGTCTGGAGCAGCGTGCCTTGCGAATGGACGCCCGTCTTGCCGACGAGATTGTGAACCCACGCGATCTCATCCACCAGGCTGCCGAGATCGGCGACGACCTCGCTGAGCAGCTTGCCGCTCTGGCCATGCGGCTTGAAGTCCCACACCGGCTTCTTCCACGGGCCGAGGCCATTTTGAAACGCCTCGACGTGCTCGCCGAAATCGCTCGGCTGCCCGTGGCGCTTGATGAGTTCGGGTTTGAAATCGAAAAGATCAATGTGGCTGGCCCCGCCGGCCATGAAGAGTTGCACGACGCGTTTCGCGCGGGGCGGATGATGCAGCCGCCCGCTGAGCACGCCCCCCGTTTCCGCGCCCGACGCGCGCTCCGAGCCGAGCATCGCGGCGAGCGCGATGCCGCCGAGACCGCCGCCGCTGTGCCAGAGAAATTCGCGGCGCGAAAATTCTCGCGCGTTTTGCTGCCGATGAAATGGGGAGTCGTTGCGAGGCATGGCGGTGAAGCGTTGCGAGTCAGTCCACGAAGACAAACTCGTTGAGGTTCAGGATCGCGCGGCATGCGTTCGTGAGGCCGTGCTGACGCGCGTGATCGGCGAGCGCGGCGCGTTCCCCGGCGGTGGCGTCGCGCTGGAAGACGATGCGAATGGCCGCCGCGACTTGTTCCTCGGGTGTCGCGCCGAGCTTCGACACGCGCTCGGCAAAATGTCCTGCCATCGCGACGATCAACTGGTTGTTGAGCTGCGCGAGCGCTTGCAGCGGCGTGATGGTTTCGGTGCGCCGGTCCACGAGGATCGAAGGGTCCGCGCAATCCATTGTCGCCATCCACGGCTGCTGCTGGCTGCGCCCGATGAAGCGGTAAATCGAGCGGCGGTGAATCTTCGGGTCCTCGGGATCGGCGAGTAGATATTCGTAGTGCGGCGCGTTCTCGGCCTGCGTCATCACGAAATCCTGAAAGCTCGGCCCGCCCATCGTGAGGTCGAGTTGGCCCGCCGCAGCGAGGATGCTGTCGCGAATCGCCTCGGCTTCAAGCTTGCGGCGGTTCATGCGCCCGAGGAGGTGATTGTCCACGTCCACACTCTGCGCCGCGGATGCTTCGCCGCTCGCCGCGCTCTGCCGATACGTGTCGCTCGAGACGATGAGCCGGTGCAGCTTTTTCAACGAACCGTCCATCTCGTCGCGGAAGGTCGTGGCCAGCCAGTCGAGCAATTCGGGATGCGTGGGAGGTGCGCCCATTTTTCCGAAATCGTTCGGCGTCTCGACCAGGCCACGGCCGAAATGATACTGCCACACGCGGTTCACGATGCTGCGCCAGGTGAGCGGATTGCGCTCGTCGGTCAGCCACTTCGCGAGCGCGGCGCGGCGGTCGCTTTCGTTCGCAGCCGGCGGCAATTCAAAGCGCGCGGGCAGCGCGGCAATCGCGGAGATCGCGCCGGGGCCGGCGGGCTTTCCCGGCCGCTGAACGTCACCGCGCGCGAGCACAAAGATGGGTCGCGGCTTGCCGCCATCGGGACCGGTGCCGCGAAACGCCGCGCCGCCGCCATTGTGAATCGCGCCGATGTAAGCGTGGCTCGGCGGCGGGAGATTTTTCAATTCCGCCTCGCTCTCGTGCAGCAAGCGCCGCTGCGCCGCGAGTTTCGTCTTGGTCTCCGCGTCGGCGAAGCTAAGCAGCAGCGCCGTGCGTTCCTGCGTGAGCTTTTGTTTGTCTTCTGCCGAGCGGGCTTTCGGCGCTAGGCCGTCGGTCAGGTTGGTTGTGCGCCAGCGGGGCGGAGCTTCCATCGAGTCGAGCGCCGTCACGGGCCGACCTTCCGCGACGTTCGCACCGCTCGCATCGAAGACCTGCATTTCGGCGAGCGCGAAAATGAAATCGTCTTTGCGCGGCGCAAGTTTCGCGGCGGTCACGCGCACATAGCGGCCCTTGATGCCATCGTCGCGCGCGCCGCCGGTGGTGAACGGCGCAAGGCCCGGATTGCGGAAGTCGGTCATGAAAGTCTGGTCGTGCCGCTTCCAGAGCAAATCCCGACTTCAAGATCGGCAAGTTCGACTTTGCCGCCGCCCAGGCCCTCAACAAGAAAGTCGATGACGCCGTGGCCCTCGTGAAGAAAAAGGAAAACGAACTCACCAGCCTCACCGACAATCGCGACGGCGTCGCCAGCGAACTGAACGAACTGCGCACCCGCGCCCTCAGCGGCATCCGCGCCCATTTCGGCCCCGACTCCACCGAATACGGCCGCGCCGGAGGCACCCGCAAGAGCGAGCGCCAAAAGCCCCAGCGCACCAAGAAGGAAGTCGCCACGAAGTAGTTAACGGAGCAGCGGCCCCACACAGGGGATCACCTGCCTCGCCTGCGGCTCGTGACGCGAGACCCGCCTATTTCGGACAGCGCCGCGGGCGCGGCGATAGGCGGCGGGGGTTCGCGCCGTGCGTTTGCGGAAATGCTGCGTGAAGGAGCTGTGGTCCACGAAACCGCAGCGGAGGGCAACTTCGCGGGCGGACAAGTCGCTCCCGTGCAGCGAGCGGCAGGCGGCGAGTACGCGGGTTTTCATCAGGAACTCCTGCGGGCTGATGCCGAAGGCGGTCTGGAAGCGGCGCTGGAGCTGGCGCAGCGATTGGCCGCACGCCTTCGCCACATCGGCGATATTGAGCGGCTTGGCGTGATCGCGGCGGAGGAGGTCCACGGCCCTGGCGACGGTTTGGAAGATCGGCAGGCGGCGCTCGTGTTCGGCGGGGCGGCGGAGAAAGCCCATTACGCCCTGCGGTGGGCCGCGTCGGTCGAGCATGGGGAGCTTCGTGACGAGAAACCAATCGGGCATCCCCTGGCGGTCGAACCACAGCTCGATGGCGGGGCACTCGACGGTGCCCCATTCGCTTTCGGGTTTCGCTTCCAAGCCCAAGCGCAAACCCGGCAAAAAGCCCGTCCACATCTTTGCCGGCCTGCTGCCCCAATTACACATGCGCGAAGTGCAAAAACAAAATCGCCGCCACGGCGCTTGAAGGGATTTTCACCGGCAGTATCGCCGACAATCTTGCCGACACCGCACAGATCGCGGCCCATCTGGATCGGTCAAAATCCAAGATCGCCGAACACAAAGTGCAAGCCGCCGCGAGCAAAGTGCAGTGCGACGCCGTTCGTGCGGAGATGAAAAAGCTCTACGATCTCTACATCGCAGGCGGAATTGGCGTGGAGCAGTTCAAAGAACTCAACTCACCGCTTCACGCGCGGCTCAGCCAACTCACCGAAGAACTGCCCAAACTCGAAGGCGAAACCGCCGCGCTTGAAATCGGCGACCTCTCCGTCGAAACGATCGCTCTCGAAGCCCGCAGCCTCTCCGCCCTTTGGCCCACGCTCGACGTGGACGGCAAACAACGCCTCGCGTCCACCCTCTGTTCGGAGATCATCGTCCCCGACAAAGACCCCGACGCTCCAATAGAAATCGTCTTTACCCATTCCGCGCCCCCAAAACGTGAAGCCCCGGTTCGTCCCGGGGCCGACTCCAATTCCGAAGAGAACGCGGACGAATCCACAGAGAACTCCTACGGAGTTTCAAACCCGCTAAATTCCCAACGTAGCCTTGGGGCAACGCCCCAGGAATCGTCCGACAAAATGAGCACGAGGTCTAAAAGCCCGTTCCATCGCGGGTTGCAGGCCTTTGGCCTTCCAAGAGTTTCAAAACAACCCTCTAAACCCGCAGCGCTGCGATGCGTCCGAGAGCCGCGACCGTGAAGAGGAGCGGATAGAGCCGCTCGTAGTACCACAGCTTGGCAAAGTAAAAGCCGATCGGCGCCGGCTCCCGCCACGTGCCGGCTTCCACTTTCCCTACGAGCCATTGCACGCCGTTCTCCACTGCGCCCACCTGCGCCGTGCCGGCCAGCGCTTCGAGCGCGAGAGCCGTCTCCTCCACCGACGATGGGCCGCCTGCTCCGCCGCTCCAGCCGCCATCGGCATTTTGCATCGCCGCGAGCCGCTCCGTCGCGCGGCGCATCATATCATGGGGCATCGTGTATCCGCGCCCGGCGAGTTCGCGCAGCGCGGTGAGCACGAGCGCCGTGCCGTAGGTGAAGTTTTCGTCGTCGGGCGAATGCTCGTTGCCAAACCAAAGCGGGAGCCAGGTTCCATCGGCCCGTTGGCTCGCAGCGAGAAAGTCGAGACCGCGCGCGATGGCTCGCGCGGTGCGTTCCCTGTACTTCGGAATGATCGAAGAGAGATGCGGCAGCCAGGCGCTCCACGCGCGCAACGCATGAGCCGTCAGATCGGGTGAACTGCGGTCAAACGGCAACGCGCCCCAGCCGCGGCAAAAAGTCGGGATCCCACCGTCGCGATTTTGTAGATTGAGCAGCCAGTTCACACCTCGATTTCCCGCGAGCGCGGCTGCCGGCCCAATGGCGCCCAACTCCAACAGCGCGAGTAGCGCACCGGCAGTGTCGTCCGCGTCCGGCACTCCGCCGGGCAAATTCGTCCAAGCCCAACCATGCGGAGCTGCGTGGGTGAAAGGATGCTCATCGCGGAATTGCTGATCGCACAACCACTCGCGCAGCCTGAGCCGTTGCTCCGACGCAAGCGCGTCGCGCGGCAGCGCCTTGATCGCGAGCGTCGTGACCCACGTGGTGAGATTCGAATCGATCGCCCAGCTCCCGTCCGCCCTGGCCGAGGCGCGCAGAAACTCAGCGCCTTTGCGCGTCACCGGATGCCTCGCGAGCCCCATCGACGCGAGGCTCATGGTCACAAAACTCGTGAGCGGCGTGGCCTCGAGAAAGCCGCCGCTCGCCGGCTGGATCGACTCGAGCACGCGCAACGTCCGCCGCTTCGTCGCCTCGCGGATCCAGCGCGCAAGCGGGTTGCGCGTCGGTCGGTGAAAATGGATCGTCTGTCCGATGGCGATCAGCGCCGGCAGCGCGTAGCTCACCACCGGCAGGCGCAGCGCGCCGAAAACCTGGTGCGGTAGCGCGGCCAGCTCGAAGGGCAGCGGCATCACATTCTCCCAACCGATGCGGCCGGCGAGCGCGAGCGTCATCAGGATCGGCACGGAGAACGTGCGGTCCTTCCCGTAACGTCGGGCGATCGCCGCGGCGAGGACGCCGCGACCAGCGCCCGCGACGGGCGCGCTCCCCGGAGCCGCCGCCAGCCAGCCTTCCGCGCCGGCGACCACCTCGCGATATTCCTCATCCGCCTCCGCCGTGCCGAATGCCGCCCAGCACAGGGCCGTGGTCGAGATGTTCGACTGGCTCCGGGTCGTATCGCCCCAGCCGCCATCGGCGTTCACGTGCGTGGCCAGCCAGCCCAATCCGCCGCCGATCAAGTCCCCATGCCGCTCCCGGTCCACCAGCGCCAAGGCCACCACGGCCGTCGCCGTCGAGAGCGCGCTCGAGGAAAGTTCGCCGCTCCAGTGCCCGGCCGCGCCCATCTCCGCGAGCAACGCCGCAGTCGCTGCATCGAGCGCCGCGCCCACGCGATCTCCCTTCACGCCAGCCGGTCCTGCTCCCGCACCCGCCGCGGCAGGATCGCGCACGCCTCCTTGCACCCAAAGATGCGGCTGAGGAAAAGGCGGTGCCGGCTCACAAACCCGTACACGATTTCCGCGATCCAGATGAGCCCGGGAATCCACAGGAAAAGCGCCACCGGCACGAGCAGCGGCAGCCGCATCCCGACAAAGCGAATCGCCCGCGCACCCCGATAAACACAGCATTGCCGAGCCACGCAATGAATCGCCTCGATCAAATCTTCACGCGTGAGTTGCGGCGCGACCTCCTTTGCCCGCGGATCGGAGAGCGGCATGAGCGCGAGCACCCCAAACCAATCGAGCCAGCTCAGGACCTTCATCTGAAAGGTGCAGAGCGGACACTCGTCGTCGTAGAGGACGATGTGTTTGTTCATGGGCAAAGGCTAGATGCTGAGATGTCCGAGCGCCAGCAGGCCATAGAAAGTGTACTCGGCGTCGAGATGATCGTCCGCCCAGTGGCCGTGGAAGCCGCCTTCCGCGCTCCAGAGCGTGTCGATGAAATCCAGGCATCGCTCGCGGATCGGCTCTGGCACAGGCTTTTCGAGGCACGCCAGCGCGTGGAGCGTGGTCGCCGTGGAGAGCAGATCGGGCATCGGCGCCGCCGGCATCGCGCGGAAGCCGCCGTCGGAATGCGCTTGAGCCAGGAGCCAGTCGCCGACGCTCGCGTTCACCGGCACGCCGAGTTGATGAAGCAGGGTCACCGCCGCCGCGGTCGCATTTGTCGAGCCGATTGTCAGGCCGCGGGCATTGGCCCACGCGCCGTCGGGCGTCTCGAGAAATTTGAGGCACTGCACCATGCGCAGCGGCTCGGGGAGTTTGCGTTGCAAATCCTGATACGCGCCGAGCGCGACGAAGCAGCCGTAGGCATTGCCGTGCGCCGCATCCATGTCGGCGTCGTAGCCGCCGTCGCGGGAGCGGTGCGCTTCGATCCGCGCCGACAGCGCCGCCAAATGGTGCGCCGGCATTTTCTCCAAACCCACCGCGGCCCAGCAGCGCGCGAGTGCGCTCAGATGCACGAGGTCCAGCCCCGCGCCGTCGCCAAACGCCGCGAGCCAGTTGCGGCAAGTTGAGAGTTGAGAGTTGAGAGTTGAGAGTTCGGAGCACAGCGCCTGCAAGCCAGCGAGCGCGAAGAGGGTGTAGTAGAGATCGGCCCGCCCTGCGCGATCGCACGCGCCCCCGCGCGCCGTGAACTGCCGCTCGAAAAACGCGCGCACCAAAGGCGTCGATTCGCCGAGCATCTTCGGCGCGACGCGCGCGACCTGGAGCATCTGGAGCCGCAGGCTCAAGGGGCAGAAAGCAAGCGGCGCGGCAACTCGGGCAGACCCTGCCGTGTCGGCGATCGCTCTGCGATGACGATCATTGCGCTGTGCAACTGGCTGGAAGCGGAATGCGTTTCGACGCCGTTGACTTCGAGGAACGTGAGCGCGCCGCGCTCCAGCCAGCGCACCATCGCGAAGCCGACCGCGAAACTCGCCAGCCCCGCAAGCGCGAAGTGCCGCGCGGTCTGCGGGTGCCAGTGAGATACGACGCTCATGCGCTGAATGTGAACATCGCTCGCACCCGTGGGGCAAGGCTGTCTTCGGCGCGAGCGCGGTCCCCGGCCACCGCTGATTTTCAGTTTGCGCTTCGCCCCCGGTGCCGCCGACTATTCCCGCTCTTTTTCCTCTTCCATGAACAAGCCAAAAGTCCTCGTCGCCGATCCCGTCTCGGAGCGTGGTGTCGCCGAGCTCTCCGCGGGCGGGCTGCTCGAGGTCACGGTGAAAACGGGGCTCAAGGAAGAGCAGCTCCTCGAGATCATCGGCGAATTTTCCGGCCTCGTGGTGCGCAGCCAGACGAAGGTGAACGCGAAAGTCATCGAAGCAGCGACGAAGCTCAAGGTGGTCGGGCGCGCGGGCGTGGGCGTGGACAATGTGGATGTGGATGCGGCCACGCGGCGCGGAGTCATCGTCATGAATACGCCGGGCGGCAACACCATCTCCACCGCTGAGCACGCCTTCTCGCTGATGATGTCGATCGCGCGGAAAATTCCCGCGGCCGATGCCTCCATGAAGGCGGGGAAGTGGGACCGCAAGAGCTTCGAAGGCGTGGAGCTTTACAGCAAGACGCTGGCGATCCTCGGCATGGGCCGCATCGGCACGGAGGTCGCGCGGCGCGCGATGGCTTTTGGGATGCGCGTGCTGGCTTACGACCCATACCTCTCCGCGAGCCGCGCCCGCTCGCTGCAAGTCGAGCTCATCGAAAAGCTCGACGAGATCGTGGCGCAGGCGGACTTCATCACCCTGCACATGCCGCTCACCGCGGAGACGCGCGACATGCTCGACACCGCGCGGCTCGGGCGGGCGAGGAAAGGCGTGCGCGTAATCAACTGCGCGCGCGGCGGGCTGGTGAATGAAGCCGCGCTCGCCGCCGCGCTCACGAGCGGGCAGGTCGCGGCGGCGGCGCTCGATGTCTTTGAAGTCGAGCCGCTCGCCGCGGATTCGCCGTTGCGCGGCGCGCCCAATCTCGTGCTCACGCCGCATCTCGGCGCATCCACGGCGGAGGCGCAGGAGAGCGTGGGCATCGAAGTCGCGCAGCAGATTCGCGCCGCGCTGCTCAGCGGCGAAGTGCGCAACGCCGTGAACATGCCAAACATCGACGCGAAGACCCTCGCCATCATCGGCCCGCACCTCGCGCTCGGCGGCAAGCTCGGCCTCTTTCTTTCGCAGATCGCCGCGCGGCGTTGCGACAGCCTCAACATCAATTTCAGTGGCAAGATGAACGAGGTCGATACGACCGCCATCACGCGCGCGGTGCTCACCGGCTTTCTGCGCGAGGCGGGCGGCGGCGATGTCAACGTGGTCAATGCGCCCGCGCTGGCCGAGACGCTCGGGCTCAAAGTCACCGAATCGCGCGAGAGCACGTCGGCCGATTTTACCGAGCTCATCGAGCTCACCGCCACGGGCGAGAGCGGCTGGGTGTCGGTCGCGGGCACCTTCTTTGGCAACACGCCGCGCATCGTGAAGATCAACGGCCAGCACGTGGAAGCCAAGCCCGACGGCGTGATCTTCCTGCTCGAAAATCGCGACCGCCCAGGGATCGTCGGCCGGATCGGCACGCTGCTCGGCAAGCACGGCGTGAACATCGCGCGCATGTCGTTGAGCCGCGACGCCGCCGGCGGCCAGGCCCTCACGGTGCTCAATCTCGACTCCGCTCCCGCCGCGCCGCTCATCTCGGATTTGCTGAGCGAAGGCGACATCAAGAGCGCACAGGTCGTCGAGTTGTGAAGCTCCACTTCGACGCGCGGCCCGCGCGCAAGGGCGACGTCGTCGTGCGCTTTGTCTCGCGCGATGAGCGGGCGAAAATTTCGCCGCTGGTCAGCGATGCCGAGTTCTCCGGCAACGCCGGCGCGCTGCTCCACCAACGCCACGAGGATGTGCTCTGCGCCGGCATCGGCGAACGTGGCCGACTGGATGCCGTAAAGTTCCGCGTTGCCGCCGGAGCCGCCGCGCTCTACCTGCGGAAAATCGGGCGCACGCGGTGCAGCGTCGATCTCGATCTGTGGCCGCAATTTGCAGGCGCCGCGGTCGAAGGGCTCGTCCTCGGCGCGTATCGTTTCGAGCGCTTCAAGGCAAAGCCCGGCGAGGACATCGCGAGCATCCACATCCGCGCACTCGAGAGCGATCTCCCTGCCGTGAAGCGCGCCGGCGCCCGCGCGCAGATCGTCGCCGACGCCACCAACCTCGCGCGCTCCATCGCCAACGAACCCGGCAATCTCCTTTACCCCGCCACCCTCGCCGAGCGCGCGCGGAAGCTCGCAAAGAGCGCCGGATTGAAAATCAAAATCCTCGACGAGCGGCAGCTTCGCGCGGGTGGCTTCGGCGGCTTGCTCGCGGTCGGCGGCGGCAGCGAGCGCGGGCCGCGGCTCATCGTGCTCGATCATCGGGGCGGACCGAAGGGCCATGCCCCCATCGCGCTCGTCGGCAAGGCCATCACCTTCGACAGCGGCGGCATCTCCATCAAACCCGCCGCCGACATGGAGGCCATGATCTTCGACAAGTGCGGTGGCATGGCCGTGCTCGGCGCCATGGCCGGCATCGCGGGACTCGGCTTGAAGTGCAACGTCGTCGGCATCGTCCCCAGCGCCGAAAATCTTCCGAGCGGTACGGCATATCGTCCCGGCGACATCGTGACGGCTTACGACGGCAAGCACATCGAGATCGTAAACACCGACGCCGAAGGCCGCGTGGTGCTGGCCGACGCCATCGCCTACTCGCGGCTCGATTGCCGCGCCGCCGCCATCGTCGATCTCGCCACGCTCACCGGCGCGTGCGGCATAGCACTCGGCGAACATGCCGCCGGCTTCTGGTCCAGCGACGAGGAGTTGCGCGGCCGCGTGCTCGCCGCCGCCGCCAGCGCCGGCGAACGCATCTGGGAGATGCCGCTCTTCGCCGAATACGACGAGCAAATCCAGAGCGGCGTGGCGCTCGTAAAGAACAGCGGAGGCCGGCTCGGCGGCGCCTGCACCGCCGCCGCTTTTCTCAAGACCTTTGCCGAAGCCACGCCGTGGGCGCATCTCGACATCGCCCGCATGGTCAGCCGCACCGAAAGATCGCGCCGGCCTCGCCCGCGGAGCCACCGGCTTCGGAGTGCGCACGCTCATCGAGCTGGTTGCGGCTTACGCGAGGTAGCGAAGCTTCCGGGGAGCACGCGCGTCTCGCGTGTTGGTCGCGGTGTCCCGCCGCGACGAACTTCCCGACGCGTTCGAGCACGATGAAACTGCATGCCCCGGTTCGCTCGCTCCTGGAAGTCCGTTTCGGCGAGGACGCCGAAAGCAACACGCGGGACGCGTGTGCTCCCCGAAACTCCGCCGCCGCTTTCCCAGACACGAAAATCTTTGGAACAGCCGGACTCCCCCAGCGCCCCGTTACTAGTTGCCTGTGGGAGACGAAACTTCTCTGCCTTGGTCGTGTGTGGCCGCCTTCATCCGCCAGCACACCCACGATGTGCGCAATCATCTCAACGGCATGGACCTCGAGGCCGCGTTGCTCGCGGAACTGGTCTCCGATCCCGAGGCGGCGGAAAGTGTCAGCCGCGTGCGGGGGCAGATTCGCAATCTCGCGGCCAGCTTGCGCGCGCTCTCGACACGGCTCGCCGAGCCCCAGCCACAGCGCGGGCCCATTGCCGCCGCGGAACTCTTTTCCATCTGGCAGGAACAGGCCGCGCCGCTCGGGCTCGAGATCGCCTGGTCCACGGAGCTTGGCAGCGAGCAGGTGAATGTGGATGCGACGGCGATCGCCGGCGTCCTGCACGAGCTGCTGGTGAATGCGAAAGTATTCCGCAGCTTCCGCCTGATGGCTTTGGCGCGCGCGTCGAGGGAGGATGCGGACTTTGAATTGCGCGAGGGAAAAGAGGCGGCCGTGGATCCCGGCGACTGGGGCCGCTCGCCCTTTTTCTCCACCAAACGCGGCGGCTACGGCCTCGGCCTGTGGGAGGCCGGCCGCGTGGTGGCGGCAAATGGCGGAGCCATCGAGCGACACTCCGCGGGCGACGCGACGCTGGTGACCGTCGTGCGCTTCCCGCTCGAACGCGGGCAATGACTACGCCCGCATCCCACCCAGCCTCCGCCCCGCGGGCCAGCGCCGCAGCACGCGCGCGCCGTCGATCTTCCACGCGTTGTCCTCGTTGATGAGGCTGTAAACGCACGGCACCACATCGCCCTCGGGCATGAAAAAATAGACCGGCACCAGCGCGCGCGCGCCATCGAAACGCACCGCGCCAAATTCCACCCGCTCCGCTCGCAGCAGCCCGGGAACCTCGGTGCGCGCTAGATCCGCGAAGGTTTCGATCCTGAACTTTTCCTGAAAACTCGTGGAGACCTGCCGGTAGGCGCTCGCGGCGTCGCCGGCGCGGATGGCGCGGATTTGTTTCCACACCACGTCGTAAAGTTCGCTCGGCCGCACCGATTGGCGACGCCGTTCGAGCCGATGCTGCACGAGGGCCGAGACGGCGCAAACGGCTACGAGCGCGGCGATGACGGAGAGCTTGGTGGCGCGGTGCATTCGTCAAGAAGTGGCGGGCGCGTGGCCGAGGCGCCGGAGATATTGGAAAGTGTAGAGCCCCGAGCCGTGGCCATCGGCCCACGTGGGCTGGATGGCGTAGCCGCCGACGATCTGCCAGCCACGCAGCGCGAAACTCTCCGGCGTGTAGTGCACTTCGGGTCGCGCGAGATTGCCGAGCACATCGGGCTCGCCACCGCACACCGCGCACGGGCACGCGCGGCGCAACGCCTTGAAAGTGAGGAAGGATTCGGCGCCGTCGCTCCACGCGATGGCGAGCTCGCCGCCGATCTGCTGAATGTGAGTGGGGAGAAGTCGCGCGGGCACGAGGCAAGTAAGCAGCATTGCGGGGTCAGCCGTCAAACCCGGCCGTCGGCTTCCATGTCTTGCCCGAGCGTTCGCCGAAGAGGGCGGTGCCCACGCGCACGAGGGTGGCGCCTTCTTCCACGGCCACGGCATAATCTCCGCTCATGCCCATCGAGAGCCGCGGCAGCGGCACGCGGCACTCGCCTTGCAGTTGGTCGCGCAGAGTGCGCAGGGCGGCGAAATAGCGGCGCGCTTCCTCGGCTTTCGGGACGGGCGGCGGGACGCACATGAGGCCCTCGATCTGCAAGCGCTCGAGCCCAAGCAGCGCCTCCATCTGTTCGCGCAGCTTCGTCGGGGAAAAACCAAACTTGCTGCCTTCGCCCGCCACATTCACTTCGAGCAACGCGCGCGGGAAGACGCCGGTCTCGCTCGCGACGCGGTCAAGGTCGCGCGCGATCTCCAGCGAGTCGATGCCGTGGAAAAGCTCGAAGAGCGGCAGCGCGTGGCGGATTTTATTTTTCTGAAGATGACCGATGAAGTGCCAGCGAGCGCGGCCGGGGAGCAGCGGGATTTTTGCCCGCGCCTCCTGCACGCGGCTCTCGCCGAAGAGGAGCTGTCCGGTGTCGATGACTGCGTGCACGGCCTCGGGCGGGTGGCTCTTGGAGACGGCGACGAGTTCGATTTCCTCCGCCTGCCGGCCCGCGCGCGCGGCGGCCTCGGCGATCGCGGAGCGCACGGTATCGAGACGTTCGGCCACGTTGCTCATAAAGAGCGGAGAAAGAATCGCGCGGCGCGCCGCCCGCCTTTGAGCGCAAGCCGGGCCGCGAGCATTTTTCCAAATTCCACCCGCAGCAGCGCGGCCACATCGTCGCCGGAAAGTCCATCGAGCAGCGAGGCGAGCACGTCCCACTCCGCGTCGCCGAAAGCGCCCATGCGCTCGTTGGCAAGTTGCGCGAGGGCAAAGCGCCGGCGGTAGCGGCCGTCCCACCACGCCTCGTAACCGGCGAGCGCATCGCTGGCCTCGCCCGCCGGTTCAGCGAGAGCGCGTGCGAGCGCATCGCCCGCCCGCCGACCGGCCTCAATGCTGTAACGGATGCCTTCGCCCACGAGCGCGAGCGCCTGCCCCGCGGAGTCTCCTGCCGAGACCACGCGCCCGTGGACGAAGCACGACATCGCACCGTCGGATGGGATCGCGCCGAAGTGTTTCTCGAGGAGCTCGCCGACATCGAGCCCCATCGCGCGCGCCTGCTCCGAGCGCAGAAACGCGCCGAGCAAATCGGCCGGCGACGCCTTTGTGTCCGGCCGGATCACGCCCACGCCCACGCGCACCGTCCCCGCGCCGGTGGGGAAAATCCAGCCGTAGCCCGAGGGCGCGAATTCACTTCCGACGAAAAGCACCGCTCGCCGCGGGTCGGTGCCGATGTTGCGATACTCGTGCTCCACGCCCACTGCGATGCGCTCGGGCCGGCGCGGGCCGCCGACCTGGCTCACCACCGCGCGATGATGCCCCGACGCATCGATGACAAAGCGCGCCGCCACCTCGCGCTCCTCGCCCTCGCGGCTCGTCACGCACACCACGCCGCCGGCGTCCTGCCGCGCGATGCGCTGGAAGGTCGTGTCGCAGGAAACTTCCGCGCCTGCTTGCGTCGCGAGCTGCGCGAGGTGGCGGTAAGTGCCGGTGACATCGAGCACCACGGGCCGGTCCGCGCCGAAGCGAGTCACCACGTTGCGCCCCGACGCGGAAAACAAGAGCGAATCGAGTTCGTGATAAAGCGCCGGCGGGATCTGCAATTCATCGAGATGATTTTTCCAACTCGCGCCGCTGGTGCGCACGGGCCGGCCGATCTCACGATCCCGGTGCGCCACCAGCACGCTGCCCGCCAAAGCCGCGCGCGCGGCCGCCGCCAGACCCGCGGGCCCGCCACCGACGACGAGGACATCGACTTTCATGACGCCGCGGCCGGCCGCGCGTCGCTCTTCGCAAAGAGCTCATCGAGCTGCGCGGCGCGCGCCAGCATGGGCTCGTGGGCGCGGCGGCGCGCGGCGCACTCCATCTCGAGCGGCCCGAGGGAATCGGCGAGGTCTTCGGCAAAGTGGTCGATCTCCGCGCGCAGATGATCTTCCACCGCGCCGATGAAAGTCTCCCGCCGCACCGTGGCGAAGCGGCGAAATTCCGCGAGCAGCCGCGACTGCCACAACAGCAGCGCGAGGCCGCAGAGAAAGAGCACGAGCAGCGCGCCGCCAAAAGCCTGCGGAAACGGAGAGGGCCTGGCCACCGCGGCGAAGGCGACGAGCACGATGCTTCCGCCCACTGAGAAGACCGCCACGCGCATGCACACCGCCGCGCGAAAAAAAAGCGCGCGCATCCGTTGCTCAAAGCCCTCGCCGAGCGCGTGCACCTCGATCGCGGCATCGAGCTGCGCGCGCAAGTGGTCGCGGGCCACGGCGAAGTCCGGCGGCGTGGGGCCGGCGGCCGGGAAGGCCCGCCGGCGCTGGGTTTCCAGCTCCTCCCACACTGCGCGATGATCCGCGCCGGTGGCTTCGAGCGCATCGTCGATCTGAAGGCGGATGGCATCGTGCAGCCAGATTTCCACCCGCGTGTCGAGAGCCTGTCGCCAGCCTCGGCCGAGGCGCACTAGGGCGGGCAGCGTGAAGTGATCGCAGATGGTTTCCTCCCCGCGTTTCTGCGCGTGCTCGAGCGCTTGCGTGAGCGACCACAGGATGCCGCCCATTTGCCGCAGCGACCGATCTTTTCGCTCCTCGATGAAGTGATGCAGAGCGTCGAGCCGCCCGGCATCGCGCGCCGCGCCTTGCACGGCCTCGCGCGGCGCTGCGCTCAATTGCTGGAGGATTTCGCGGGCGCGCCCGCGCGCAAAATTCACCGGCGCCATGCGCGTGAGCCCGCCGGCGACTTCGCGGTCGATGAACTCTTCGAGCAAGTCGATCCCGGTCGCCGGCAGCCCCGCTTCATCCCCCACGATGCGCGCCGCCAGCGCGCGCTGCGTGTCGATGGGAAAGATGGGGCGCGGCTGGCTCAGGTGCTTGAGCATCGTCTGCCGGAGTTGCTTTGCGGCCATGTCGGGCGTGCTCTCGCCGCGGGTATCGACGACAAAGACCAGCCGCTTGAGCCGCTGCTCATCGAGCCGCTGCAGGAGCCGCCACGCGCGATCGGCCTCGATATTTGCAGCCGCAAAAACAAACAACAGCAAGTCCGCGCCCGCGACAAATGGCGCGAGCTCCGGCGCCACCTCGGCGCGGAGATCGAGCGGCGGCGTATCGACGAGGAGAAATTCGCGCAGAAAATTCAGCGGCCTCCAGCGCTCGGCGACTCCGGCCGCCGGCTCGGCATCGCGCGACTCCGCGGCGTAACGATAGACGGTGATCTCCCGCGTCGAGTCGGGAGCGTCGGTGAAGTCGCGTCCGAAGAGCGCATTAAAGAGCGAGGATTTTCCGGCCTTTGCATCACCGAGCGTGACGAAGAGAAACGGCTCGCGCAGCCCATCCTGGAGCTGCCGCACCTCCGCGAGCACCTCGGCGGGCGCATCGAATTCCTGCGCGAGCCGGACGAGCGAAAAGAGCGCGGTGCCGGCCTGGGCGCGCAACCGGATGTAGGCGTCGCCGAACATGGGGATGCGCGAGGAAAGCAGCGCGCGCGGCGTCTTGTCCACACGTTAAGAATTCCAAGCACCCATCCAGCACGCGCTCCGTCTTAAGCAGGAAAACAGGAAGACAGGAAGAAACGAAAAATCTCCGATTCCTGTCTTCCTGTTTACTCCACGTTCCGCTCATTACTCCACCGGCTCCGCAGGTTTGGCGGGCTCCCCGGGAGGCGCGGGCGCGGACTTCGGCCGCACGGGCCGATCCATGGCGATGAGTTCGGAGACGGTCACAAATTTGAATCCCCGAGCCGTGAGCGCGTCGAGAGTGGCCGGCATCGCATCGACGGTGGTCTTGTGAATATCGTGCGAGAGCACGATCGAGCCGGCAACGGTGGCCTTGAGGATTTCATTCTTCACGTGCTCGGCATTGCGCACTTTCCAATCGAGCGGATCGACATCCCACAGGATGCACTTGTAACCCCACCGGTGCGCGGCCCACGCGCGCTGGTTGGTGGTAAAGGAGCCGAAGGGCGGGCGCATGAGCCGGGGCGCCGCGCCGGTGGTCTGCGCGATGACCTCGTGCGTTTTCTCGAGCTGCTCGGTCACGGAGTTTTCTCCCATTTTCGAAAGCTGCGGGTGCGACCAGGAGTGATTGCCCACCTCATGCCCTTCGGCGGCGATGCGCGCCATGATCTGCGGATATTCCGCCGCGCACTGGCCGATGACAAAGAAGGTCGCCTTGATGCCGCGCTGCTTGAGCATGTCGAGAAGCCGTGGGGTATTCTGCGCGTGTGGGCCGTCATCAAAAGTCATCGCGATGAAAGGCCCATCGACGTGGCACTGGCTGAAAGTGATCTTCTGTGGAGCGGCGGGCGCGGGTGCATCAGCATCGGCGGAGCGCGCAGGATCGGGAGCTTTGGGTGCCGCGGCGGCGAAGGTCGCGGCTGCCAGAAAGACGACGGGCAAAGAGCGGCTCATGATGGAGCAGACGAATGCACGAGCCGCCGACGCTTGTCGAATAACATCAGGCTTGGCATTGCGCGCTGAGTTCCTAAACTTCACGCACCATGAAATTGCAATCCATCCTCGCCCTCCTCGCCACCCTCGCCCTTGGCTTCCACACGGCCCTCGCCGTGGAAGAAGACACGCTGCTCACCAAGGAAATGAAATCCATGAACAAGAGCCTGCGGACCCTCAAGCGGCAGGTCGCCGACTCCTCGAAAAAAGACGAAAACCTCAAGCTGCTCGAGTCCATCAAAAAGAATGTGGAAGCCGCCTCGAAGCTCGAACCGGCGAAGACCAAGGACGTGCCGGCCGCCGAGAAGAGCGCGTATCTCAGCAAGTTCAAGCTGCAGATGGCCGATCTCGGAAAGACCTACGATGAACTCGAAGCCGCGGTGAAAGCCGACAACCAGAACGACGCGAAGAAGGCGCTCGAAAAGCTCAGCCAGGAAAAAGAAAAAGGGCACAAGGACTTCGGCGCCGACGACGACAAGTAAGCGGCGCGCCGCACCGGCGTGTTCGAGGGCGACGACTATACGGGCGGTGGCGCCCTGGACCTCGCCCTCTCCGGTCGCAGCGCCGGCGGGGGAAAAGTCACCAAAGTCTTTTTCAACCTCTCGGTCGCGAACACCGCTCCCACCGCGCCCGGCAATCTCGCCAGCAATGTGCAATGCGATCGCGTGATGCTGAGTTGGAGCGCCGCGAGCGACAATGAAACACCCGCCGCCGCTCTCAGCTACAACCTGCGCGTCGGCACCACGCCCGGCGGCTCGCAGATCATGTCGCCGCAAGCCGACCCCTCGACCGGCGCGCGCCGCGTGGTGGAGATGGGCAATGTGCAACTCGGCAGCACCGCATGGTTGCGCCTGCCCGCCGGTATCTACTTTTGGAGCGTCCAAGCCGTGGACGCCGCTTACATGGGTTCGCCCTTTGCGGCAGAAGGCAGCTTCACCGTTCCCTTCGCGACCACTCCGCACATCACGCAAGTCGCGCGACCAGCCGCCGATTAATTCCGCATCCTGTTCTTCGGCTGCGCGGGCCACAGCTACACCGTTCAAACTTCCATCGACCTCGCGGATCCAAACGGTTGGACCGATCTCGGACTCGCCACGGAAACCTCATCCGGGAATTTCGAATTCCTCGACACTACGGCCACAGGCATCAAGCGATTCTACCGGCTGCGGTAGCGGCACTCAATCCTCCACAGCCGCCCGGCCAAACAACGCCTCACCGAGGAGTCGTTGAAGGACTTGGAAGCGAAGCTGAGAGCCGAGCCGCAGTTTGCTCCCCCATCCCATGGTTGCGGGCAGCGGAGGTTTTCTCCCGGATCGTGGCGTCACGGAAAGTTCGTTTCGGCGAGACGCCGAAACCAACACGCGTGTGCTCCCCGGAGCTTTGCTGCCGCGCGTCATTTTCGCTCGAAGACCTCGCGCCGCAGGACGCCGACGAAGGGCAGATTGCGGTAGCGCTGATCGTAATCGAGGCCGTAGCCGACCACGAATTCATCGGCGATGTCGAAGCCCACATAGTCGGCCTCGAGTTCCAGCGCACGCGGCTTCTCTTTCCGCAACAGCACGCAGATGCGGACGGTCTTCGGGTTCGCGGCGCTCCGTAATTTTGCGCGGATCGCGTGGAGCGTGCGGCCGCTGTCGAGGATGTCATCGACGATGAGCACGTGGCGTCCCTCGATGTCTGGCAGCGCGAGTTGCTGAAAGGTCACGACGCCCGTGCTTTCCGTGCCGCCGTGGTAGCTCGCGATGCTCAGGCAATCGAGTTGCAGCGGCAGCGGAATGCGGCGGAGAAGATCGGCAGTGAAGATGAGCGAGCCATTGAGCACGGCGATGATGGTGAGCTCTTCCCCGCGATAATGCTCCGTAATCTCGCCCGCCATTTCGTCGAGCCGGCTGAGGATGGTTTGTTCGTGAAAGAGGATGCGTTCGACGTCGTCGAGCATGGCGGGATGAACGGACTAATCGGCTTAACTCCAAACTCCAAACTTCAAACTCCAAACCAGAATGGTTTCGCGCGCTTGCCGGGGTTTGACGTTTGGAGTTTGGAGTTTGGCCGTTGCGCCGCACACGCTCTCTCGCTAGACCCATAGCCCATGCCCCAAAACGCATTTCACGCATCCATCGAAGGCGCGCAGCACGGCGCCAAGTCGCTCGCGCAATTTCTCGACTACGCCAGAGCCGCCGGCGCGAAAGGCGCGCAGCCGAGCAACTACATGCTGCACGACGGCAAGGGCGGCTTCAAAAAGGCGAAGGAAATCCGCGAGGCTTTCGACTCGTGCGGGATGCGGCTCGATGGCATCTCGTCCCACTGCCCGTTTTGGGTTCACACGTCGATCTGGACGAGGACGAAATCCGGGCACCCCTTCATCGCGCCGGACGTGGCTAAGATGTCGCCGGAGAAGATCGAGGCGTGGCACGAGAAGTATCTGCTAAAGCTCATGGACCTCGCCGCCGAGCTCGGAGTGAAGTCGATGCCGATGTTCTGGGGCGTCGCCTTTGGCTGGGAACTGGCGACCGGCTACCCGTGGGGCTTCTGGGCCGGGCCGGGCTACGATCTCCTCGCGGAAGGCAAGGAACGCTTCGTGAAAAAGACGCGCAAGCTGCGCGACCACGCGCGCAAACTCGGCATTTATCTCTGTCACGAAATTCATCCCGGCACCGCCGCTTCCACCGCGGACGACTTCAATATGCTGGTCGATATCTGCGACGACGACAAATGCCTCGCCGTGAATGCCGACCCTTCGCACTGCTGGGAAGGAGAAGACTGGGAAACGCGTTTTCAAAAAGTCGGCAAGCGCGTGTATGCGGCGCACGTGAAAAATTTCGTCGTCCGCCGCGGCCTGCCGCTGCGCGCGATGGAACCGGCGTGGCCGCGGCGCGCGATGCAATTCACCGACCTCGGCTCGGGCGATCTCAACATGCAACGCTACGCCGAGCTGCTGCTCGCCATCGGTTACCAGGATCGCTATTGCCGGCTGCACAAAACCAAGAGCGCGCCGCTGGTGGTCGAAGCCGAAAGCGCGCACAAGGAACTCGACTACTGCAGCGCCGACGGCATCGCCTACGTGGCCCGCCATCTCTGCTTCCCACAAGCCGGCGGCAGCTTCGAGGAAGGCATGGGGGCGTGAGATTTCTCCGCCCCGCGCAGGCGATCGCCGCTTGGGCGCTGGCGGCCTTTTCCGGCGCCATTTCCCAAGGCGCAGCGCTGCCGGAGACCCGGCCGCTGGAGTGGGCGGAAGACGATCTCTCCGCGCGGCTCATGGATGGTGCGCACCGCTTTGTGGAGCGCAAGATCGCGGAATCCGTCGGCACGCGCGGTGCGCTTTGGGCTCGCGATTTTTCTTCGCCGGAAAATTATGCGAAATCAGTCGAGGCGAATCGCGAGCACTTCAAAACGATCATCGGCGCGGTCGATGCGCGGCAGCCGGCGGCGATGGAACGTTACGGCGACGAGGCCAATCCGGCGCTGGTGGCGGAGACGGCGCGGGTTCGCATCTACCAAGTCCGCTGGCCGGTGCTCGACGGGCTCTGGGGCTGCGGCTTGCTCGCGGAGCCGAAGACGCCGCCGGTCGCGCATGTGGTGCTGGTCCCAGATGGGGACCAGACGCCGGAGCAAGCGCTGGCTGGTCAAGCAGCGCGGCGCCTGGCGGAGAATGGCTGTGAGGTCATCGTGCCCGTCACCATCAGCCGCGAAAAGCTGGCGACCGACGACAAGCAGCTCAAGACCTCGGACCAGACGCATCGCGAATGGATTTACCGGCAGGCCTTTCCCATGGGCCGCCACGTCATCGGTTATGAAGTGCAGACGGTGATGGCCGCGGTGGATTGGTTCCGCGCACGGAACGGCGGGGCGGCGAAGATCGGTGTGTGCGGTTACGGGGAGGGCGGGCTCACGGCTTTCTACGCGGCGGCCTCGGATCCGCGCATCGACGCGGCTCTGGTGAGCGGTTACTTCGGCTCGCGGCAGCAGGTGTGGGCCGAGCCCATCTACCGCAATGTGTGGGGACTGCTCCGGGAATTTGGCGACGCCGAACTCGCCTCGCTCATCCTGCCGCGACTCCTCGTCATCGAGCACAGCGCGGCGCCCGAGATCACCGGGCACAAAGGCGAAGTGCACACGCCGGAGCTTGCAAGCGTGAGGGCGGAAGTGCAGCGCATCGAAACGGGTTCGCTTTTTGAAAAACCCGACCTCGTCGTTGGCGGTCCATTTTCCGAGGAAGCGCTCGCGAAGTTTGCGGCTCGGTTCGGTGTGGAAAAGCTCGCGCCATTATCGAGCGAGGCGCCCGTGGATCGGCGCGCCTCATTCGATCCGGCGGCGAGACATCGGCGCTACTTTCAGGAGATGGAAGGCCACGTGCAGCGGCTGCTGCGCGAGTCCGAGCACGTGCGGGACAAGGCGTTTCTTTACCAAGTCATGCCCGAGCTGACTGACAACAGGTGGACCACCGTGAAGCAACTGCCCACGCATCCGCCCGAAAAATTCATCGAAGGCGCGAAGCACTTTCGCGAACTTTTCCGCGACGAAGCGATGGGCCGCTTCGACGAGCCGCTGCTGCCGCCCGACGCGCGCACGCGCCAGGTGGCCGAGACCGATCGGTGGACGGCCTATGACGTGGTGCTCGATGTGTGGCCGGAGGTCTTCGCTTGGGGCGTGCTCGTGTTGCCGAAAGATTTGAAGCCCGGCGAGCGCCGCCCCGTGGTGGTCTGCCAGCATGGACGCAACGGACTGCCGCGCGACACGCTCGATGGCGACAAGACCGCCTACAATCATTTCGCCGCGGCCCTCGCCGAGCGCGGCTTCATCACCTTTGCCCCGCACAATCTCTACCGCGGCGAAGACCGCTACCGCTGGCTCGACCGCAAGGCCAACACGGTGAAGGCCACGCTCTTCTCCTTCATCCTCGCGCAGCACGAACAAATCCTGCGCTGGCTGGACGCGCAGCCCTTTGTGGATGGCAGCCGCATCGCCTTCTACG
The DNA here is from genome assembly GCA_038238555.1 of Chthoniobacterales bacterium. GTDB lineage: Bacteria > Verrucomicrobiota > Verrucomicrobiia > Chthoniobacterales > Chthoniobacteraceae > JANNXQ01. The sequence goes on from JBBRXP010000033.1 coordinate 34,756, forward strand.
GCCTGAGCTACGGCGGCGAGACGGCGGTGCGTGTGCCGCCGCTCCTGGAAAAATATTGCCTCTCGATTTGCTCCGGCGATTTCAATCAGTGGACGAGAAAAGTCGCCTCCACCGACGAACCGTTCAGCTTCATGCGCTCCATCGAGTGGGAGATGCCGTATTGGAATCTGGGCCGCACCTTTGATTACGCCGAGATGGCTTACCTCATGGTGCCGCGGCCCTTCATGGTGGAACGCGGGCATCTCGATCGCGTGGGGCGCGATGAGTGGGTGGCGCACGAATACGCCAAAGTGCGCTGGCTCTACGCGCAACTCGGCCTCGCGGATCGCACGCAGATCGAGTTCTTCCAAGGCGGCCATAGCATCCGCGGCGAAGGCACCTTCGACTTCCTGCACCGTCATCTCCGGTGGCCGAAGTAGCGGCGGCCTGCTCGCCACACGAGTGGCGTCGTAGATTGGCGGGAGTCGGGTGGACGCTGACGCCGCGATCGTCATAATAAGTGGTCTCCCCGCCCGTCTCCGATGGGCGCTTTCAAACATGAACCGCATTTACCAAGGCCGCGTTTGCGGCGCGCAGATTCTCGACGACCAAGGCAACGATCTCACTCCCTCGGATTGGGATTTCGTTTCGCGGCTGTGGGAGCACCACGCGCTGTTTCAAGACGCGGTGAATTACTACGTCTTCTGCCTTCTCGCGCTCGCCTGCGATCCGGGCGGGCGCGTGTTTCCCATCCGCGCCAAGCTCGCCGAAGCCGGCAGCGAGCACGGCGTCTGGGAAGCTTTCGCACGCCGCGGCGCGAAGCGGCAGGGCATGCGCGAGTCGATCGTCCGCACGCTCGGCCTGGCGAATGAAAGGATCACGCCGGAGGAATGTTTCGCCGCGGTGCTCGCAGGCAATCCTTTCGCGAACGACAACGAAGGCCGCGAGCTGCTCGACCTCGCGCTGCGCGAAGTGCTCGTCGAGTGCGACGGCGAGGGCGCGATCCAGCAGGAAGGGCGCGGGATGCTGCCGCGGCTGTGCTGGCCGGGCTACGAGGGCAGTTATCCGCGCTCGGCGGCGAGCCTCGCGAGGACGGGTTCGGAGCGGCGGCTGAGCTTCGAGTTGCACCAGCTCGACGGCGACGAGGCGTGGCGGGCTTTCGCGGAGGAGGTGTCGCTGAGCTGGGTGGTGAATCTCAATGCGAGCGCCGCGCCTTACACCGGAGACGCCGCCCGCGAGCGGCTGCGCAAGGCGCTCGCGCATTTCCTTCAGGCCTTCGGCGGGGAAAGCGGCACGCAGATGGGCGAGCGCGTGCGTGCCTTCCTCACCGCACGACCGAATGCCCAGGAGGCGCTCGACGAAATCACGCGGCTGGTCTCCGTGGCGACGGAGCTACCCGAAATCCCGCGCAATCGTAAAGGCCCGAGCGACCGCATCGAAGCGTGCCTGCTCTTCAAGCACTTCCCCGACGAGTTCACCGCCGCGCTGCTGAAAACGAGCTTCCCCCTCGACGAAAAAGCCGGCGCGGCGCCCGCCGCCGAGCCCGATACCGACCCGTTGCTCCGGTTTGGCGATGATCCCATCAAGCTCGCGCGCGGCGTGCGTGGTTTTGTGTTCCGAGCCTTCACCAGTCTGCCGATGTGGGGCGCCGACCATCCGGCGCAGCTTGCGTGGAAGGAGTTCGACATCGCGGCGATCAAGGAAGCGCTGAAAGCTCTGCATCAAGTCGAGGCCAAGGGCGAGGAGCGCGCGAAAGAGCGCGAGCGGTTGGAGGAAAGGGCGAAGGTCATGCGCGGATTGGCCAAGTGGAAACCGAGCCCGCTCAAATCCGAGGAAGAGCCGCCGCTGCTCGCGGGCGACGAGCGCATCAAACAGCTCGAGCAGATCGTCGATCACGAGTTGAAGCAGGACTACGAGATGAGCGAGGGCGTGGCGGTCGCTTACGGGCTGCATCCGCGGACGATCCGCGGCTTTCGCGACCTGCGACGCGAGTGGAACAAGGTGCTCGCGCCGGGCGAGGAGTTTTCCGAGGCGAAGAAAAGCAAGCTGCTGGAAAAGCTGCGCGAGTATCAAAAGGAGAACACGGCCATCGTCGGCAGCGTGCGGCTCTACGAGGTACTGCTCGATCGCGGCAATTGGTTGATCTGGCAGGAGCCGCCGGAGCCGCTGCCGACGTGGTGGAGGAAGGAATTCGCCAGCGACCCCGTGCAGGCGCTCACCGACGAGCGGCACTTGAAAGGCGACATCGAGCGGCTCGGTCAGTCGATCAAATTCACGCCGGCCGACCCCGTGGATTCCCGGCGGCAGTTTTATTTTTCGGATGTGTGCTCATTTGCCGAGCGCGGCGCGTATCGCCACGAGCCCAACGTGCGCTCGGTCATCGTGCCGCTCGCCGCGCGCGAAGGCGGTCTCTATGCCGTGCGGCGCGCGCGGCTGCAATACTCGGCCCCGCGCTTCCTCCGCGACGGCCTGCGCGTCGAGAGCGGCGAAGTGCTTGCGAACGTTCCCTTCCTTCAGCCGATGATGGAGGCGCTCGATGGCATCGAGCCGTTGCCACAGGATTTCCGCGACTGCCCGGTGGCGCTGATGCCCGAGCAGTGCGCCTCCGGCCAGCGGCGCATCCTGCTGAATTTCCCCATCACCATCGAGCCCGCGGCTCTCGCCAAAGCGCTCGGGAAAGCGGCGAGCTGGGAGCGCCAGTTCGCGGCTTTCGACGATCAAAATTTCTACCTTAAGTGGCCGGAGCGCGAAGGCGCGGAGAAGAAAACCGACGCGGGCAGGAAACCGAAAAGGGAAGTCGTGCCGTGGTGGCAAAGCGTGGATGGCTTCCGCTGTCTCGCCGTCGATCTCGGGCAGCGCGATGCCGGCGCGTGCGCGCTGCTCGACGTGCGGGCGAATCACGATTTTACCGGCAAACTCTCGCGCGAGATCGGCCGCACGCCTGGCAAGACCTGGCGCGCGCACGTCGCGGCGACGTGTCTATTGCGGCTGCCGGGGGAAGATGCGCGCGTCATCCGCGATGGCGCGTGGGCGACGGAATTTTACGGCGAGCGCGGACGCAGCGCCGGCGCGACCGAGTGGCAGCAGGCGCAGTGCATCTGCGCCGACCTCGGACTGAACGCGGAGGATTTGCTCGGCAGCGATCCGACGTATCGCTCGTTCCCGGAATTGAACGACCGCCTGCTCTTCGCGCTGCGCCGCGCGCAGACGCACCTCGCGCATTTCCAGCGCTGGAGCTGGATGCTCAAGGACGAAACGATCGTGAAGATGCGCGCCGAGGACAAAAAGACGGAGCAGGACGTGGAGCGTCGCGCGAAGGTCTGCGCCGAGATCGCCGAGAGCGACGAGGCGACCGAGGAGTGGAAAGCCGTGGCGGCGCGGCGCGATTTCGACACGCTCGCCGGGATGGCCGCCGGCGCGGCGTTGCGGGCGCGCGCGGTTTTGGAAAAGGCGCTCGTGCGCGTGGCCAATCGCGTCGCTCCGCTGCGCGGGAGAAACTGGGAGTGGGTCGCGCGCGGTGACGATGCGACCTGCCACGTCCTGCGCCAGACCGAGCGCGGCAGCGACGACGCGAAGAAGAAGCTGTGCGGGCAGCGCGGCCTCTCGATGGAGCGGCTCGAGCAATTCGAGGAACTGCGCCGCCGCTGCCAGTCGCTCAATCGCGCGCTGCGCCAGACGCCGGGCGAGCGGCCGAAGCTCGGCGCCGGCACCCGCGGCGGGGAGCTGCCGGACCCGTGCCCGGACTTGCTCGTGAAGATGGACGAACTCCGCGATCAGCGCGTGAACCAGACGGCGCACCTCATCCTCGCGCAGGCGCTCGGCGTGCGGCTGCGCCCGCCGCGGAAGGATCACGCTGAGCGGGTGCGCAAAGACATTCACGGCGAATACGAGCGGTTCCGCGCGCCGGCGGATTTCATCGTGCTCGAAGATCTCGCGCGTTACCTCAGCTCGCAGGGCCGCGCCCGGCACGAGAACTCGCGGCTGATGAAGTGGTGCCACCGCGCCATTCTCGGAAAACTCAAAGACCTCTGCGCGCCCTACGGCATCCCCGTCGTCGAGGTGACCGCCTCCTACTCCTCGCGCTTCTGCTCGCGCACGGGCGTGGCCGGCTTCCGCGCCGTGGAGCTCACGCCGGAGGCGAAACAGGAATGGAGTTGGGCGCGCCACTTCACCCGCCTGGCCGCGGTCGAGAAAAGCGAGGCCGAGCCGGACAAGGAACGCGACGTGGAAGCGCGGCGCGTGAAGCAGTTCTTCGACACGCTGGCCGAGATCAATGCCGGCCGGCGCGAAGCAGGCAAACCGTGGCGCACGCTCCTCGCGCCGACGCCCGGCGGTCCGATTTTCGTCCCTCTTCAACCGAAACAAAATGGCGCGCGCCGTCCCGCGACGCAGGCCGACATCAACGCCGCGATCAACCTCGGCCTGCGCGCCATCGCCGCGCCGGATTGCCACGACATCCACGTGCGAATGCGCGCGGAGTTCGACAAGGAAAAGAAGCTCAAGGTGCGCGCGGAAACCAAGCGCGAGAAGGCGCGCTGGGGCAGCACCGCGCCGGAGATCGCCTTCACCGCGCGAGATGAAAAGAAACGCGAGGCACAACGCGCCGGGCTCGCGAAAGACAGTCCGCGCCCGAACTTTTTCATCGATCACGGCTGGATCGCAAAGTTCGACTTTGGCGAAATCGCCGGCGTGAAACCAAAGGTCGCCAGCGGCCGCGCGATCTGGAGCCGCGTGCGCCGCGAGGAGTGGGCGACGGTGAACGTGCTCAACAACGACCGGCTCGAGAAATGGAAGCAGCCGCGTCGCTTCGACGAAGGCAGCGTCCGCCCCGCCCGCACGAAAGCGGAAACGGAGATCGAGGAGGATCAGATTCCGATGTAGATCGCGGCCTTCCAGCCCGCAAAGAAAGAAGCACTTTATGGCCAATGAAACTCCGCTTGGACCTGCTGAAATTCGCGACGCCCGAGGAGGCGATGAAGGAAGGGCTGTCGCAGAATCACCGTTACAAACCCGAGCCGCTTTTCTCGCAAACTGGAACTGGCAGTCTGTCGTCGGCCACAACCGAGGAATGTGCGCAAGAGGAGGCGCGCAGCACGGAGCGAATTGTCGGCGACAAGCCACCTCCGCCGTCGCGCATTTCATTACCGGTGTCCTGCCCGGCGAGGCCATGGTGCAAATCATCGAAAGCCTCGCTCAAAGCGCCGCACTGCAAGTCGGTGATCGCGTGAAAACTTTGCACGGCTCGCTGCGCGGGGTCATCACTCGCATGCTGGAGGATGGGCGCGTCGCCGTGCGGGCGGATGGCTCGACGAGCGAGATGATTTCGTTGCCAGAGAACCTGCTCGCGCACGAGCAGCTGAATTGAGAATCATGAAACGAACGAACCAACCCCGGCCGAGATCAGCTCGTGGCGCGCGGCGTGAAAATCCCGCGCAGGTGGAACTGCCGCTCGATCCGCTCCAACAGCAGATCCACGAGGTGCTGAAGGCTGAGTTGGGCGTAGCGTCCACTCCTTGCGGCGAGGGCGCCGCCGCTACGGCGGAGCCGGCTCCGCTCATGCCTGTCCGGCGGCTGCAAAATTACGCGTATTGCGCGCGGCTCTTTTATTACCAGTGGGTCGAAAATCTCTTCGAGGAAAACGCCGACACGGTCGCGGGCTCCGCTGCGCATCGGCAGACGGACAGGCCGTCGCAACTTCCCGAAGATCCGAAAGAGCTCGAGCTGCCGGAGGGTGCGCGCTTGCGGAGTCTCCAACTCGAGAGCGAGACGTTGGGCTTGGTGGGCAAAATCGATGTGTGCGAAGGGACGGGCGATGCCATCGAAGTGATCGACCACAAGAAAGGGAGCGCGCGCCGCGGAGAAAATGGCGATCGCGTCGCGAAGGATTACGACGCGGTGCAGGTGGCAGCTTATGCGCTGCTGCTGCGCGAGCAGGGGCAAACGGTGCGCGCGGCGTCGATCTACTACGCGAGCGACCGGAGGCGCGTGCCCGTGGCGCTGACGGAGGAGCTGCTCGCGAGCGTGCTGCGGTTGCGCGACGAGGCCCGAGCGGTGGCTGCGAGCGCGAAGTGTCCGCCTCCGTTGCGAGACGATCCACGCTGTCTCTACTGCTCGGCGTATCCGATCTGTCTGCCCAATGAGTCGGCATTTTGGGCCGCGCCCAGCGGCGCGCCGCCGGAATTGAAAGAGGCGCCACGACCGCCCGGCGATGACGGGGAATTACTCGTGGTGCAAAAACCTGGATGCACCGTCGGCCAGCGGGGCGGCGAGTTTGTCGTCAGCGAGAAGGGCAAGGATCTGCAGAAATTTCCGCGCAATCAGGTGCGAGCGATCTATCTCTACGGCGCAGTACAACTCACGGCACAGGCCGCGCAGAGCTGTCTGGAGGATGGGATCGATGTGGGATATTTCTCGCCGGCAGGGAGATTCCTCGGTCTCCTCCGCGGCTTGCCGACCAGCGGA
>JBBRXP010000034.1:0-40361 GCA_038238555.1 Chthoniobacterales bacterium
CCGGCTGTCACGGCCCCTGCTGCCGGCCTCCGGCTTTCCCCCACCACGCAGGGGCCGCGCCAGCCTCCGCGGTCTCTGAGCTTGAGTCGTTAGGCGTTTCTACGCGCGTCCCGAGTAACGAAAGCCAAAGAAGCAACCTGTAACTCCACCCGAACCGTGAAATCCAAGACCGAAGACGCAGACCTCAGCGGTTCCGAGTTCATCAATACCAATCTTAGTGCAGCGCAGTTCCGCGATGTCCGTCTCGCTGCTGCACAGTTCATTGACGTCAACTTATCGGAGGCTCTTTTCGAGGATGTCGCTCTGACCCGCACCGTCATTCGCAACGTTAACTGTTCCCACCTGACCATTGAGGACGCTTGCTACGAGGGCATGCTCATCGACGGCATTCTCGTCACCGAGTTGCTTCATGCTTATCGTAGCCAGCACCCAGAATTCCAATGACCGCAATCCTTATGCGTTACGTAAACTCTCCGTTCGGCGCACACCGCGCGCCTGTCACGGAGCCAGCAACCACCTTCGCCCCGGCAGGCTCCGCGCCAGTCACGCGGTCTGCTTGGCGTCTCGGACACTCGAATCCGCCATCTGCGCTCGAGGAAAGAGAGCGGACATCGAAAGCGTCTCGACAACCGAAAGCATTTTAGAGGAGAGTCTACTTATGCGAGGCGACTTCTTCGATACTCAGATAGGTTTTTCCGGATGTTTCTCCACGAGTCACCATTGCATTCCACGTCCCTCGCCTCGGAACTCCAATTCGGAAGAAACGCCTAACAATGGCGCTGCAGCGAACTGCTCCGCGCGTCACGGTAGCTGCTATTCTTATTCGAGAGTCTCTCGTCCGTGCCACCTCTTTCGTAGCTCGTATGCGCTTTCTTCGCTTCACCTTCGCAGCTACCGCGCCGCGCTCCGCAGTCGCTGAGCTTGAGTCGTTAGCCGCTTCTACGCACGTCTTGTATTCCCATCCGAAAACCCTACCATGAAGACGTGCCCACGATTTTACGCGAACGCGGTTTTCGATTCTTCTTCTACATGGCCGACAGGTTCGAGCCTCCGCACGTCCATGTTCAGCGCGACGACTGCGCAGCCAAACTCTGGCTCGATCCACTCGAATTCGCTTTCGTGGAGGGCTTCCGCCGCCACGAAGCCAACGACATCCTTCACATCACAGAACAGCACCGCGACGAATTCCTTCGGGCGTGGTATAAGACCTTCGGAGACCTAAGCCATGAATGACCTTCGCATCCATCACGTTACCTTTTCCGGTGATTCCATGTCCGTTAGCTTCTCGGACGAGCGCAGCGTTGCCGTGCCTCTCAGTGCATTTCCTCGCCTTTGCGCGGCATCGTCAGCCGAGCGCGAGCAGTGGCAACTCATCGGGCGCGGCCTCGGTGTTCATTGGGAGTCGCTCGACGAGGATTTGTCCGTCGAGAACATACTTCTGGCATACAGCCGCACCAAAACGTCCGAGTATGCTCACGCTTCGCACGAGTGAACGAAGCGGCTAACCATGCGCTGCAGCGAACCGGCGCGGCTGTCACACCCGCTGTTGGGTATTTGTAGTTTCTTCTGACGAAGGTAAGCAGGTGAATCGCATGGTGATGCGCTGTTGGGGCACATCGACGATCACGGACTCGACGAGGCTTTGGACGACTTCGCGCTTTCTTTCCAGGTCGAGATTCGGCCACGTCTCATGCAATTTGACGGCTTCTTCGACGACGGCTTCTGCACTCAATGTGTCGGCTTTGCCCACGTCAACTTCGGCTTGGAGGCGGAGTTGTTCCTCCTGTAGCTGACGGAGGCGGTCTTCGAGCGGTTCGTTGAGTTCTTTGAAGCGCTCAATCGAAGCGGCACCGGCGAGATAAAGTTGGTGCGTCCGGCTCATTTGCTCTTTGACCTTGGCGATCTCGGTTTTCGTGGCGGCGAGCAAATCGGTCTTTTCGCGCGCGTTTTCCGTCGCACTGCGGATGTGGCCGGCGATGCGATGCGGGTCGGCGAAATAGGCGCGGAGTTGATCGAGGAAAATGTGCTCAAGGTCGAGGCATGGAATGCGCTCCCCGCAGCCGTCGCACCGGTATTTCGGGCTGTTGGTCGTCACATACATCCGAGAACCGCAGACGCAGTGAAGCACTCCGCTGAAAAGCTGCTTTGGAGTCTTGCCAGGCTTTTTGACCCGTTTCGCTTGCGCTTCCAGAATGCGGTTCACTTGAGTCCAGACCACTTCGGAAATAATCGGTTCGCAGTGAATCTCACCCCACTGGCTCTCCGGTTTCGGCTTGTTCTTCCATGAGCCGACGCGCTTCGCCCGGTTGATGTAGTACACGCCCTTGGCGCTGGTGCATTCGAGCACGCGGCCAACTGTGGTGTCATACCACTCCTTGCCCTCACGAGTGCGGTAGCCGCGTTCGTTGAGAATGCGGGCGACGGCACCTTTGCGCTGGTGCTTGAGGAAAAGTTCGTAGGCGAGTTTCCGAACCGGGGCTTGTTCGGAATGCGGAAGGAGCTTCCGTTCCTTCCATTCATATCCGAAGGGTGCATGACCATTGATCGGCTTACCGAGTTTCGCCCGCACCTCGATCGAAGCACGCACGCGGCTGCCGATTTCTTCACGCTCCCACTGCGCCATTGCCGCGATGATGGTGTAGAAAAGCAGGCCAACCGGCGTGCTCGTGTCGAAGGACTCTTCGATGGAAATGAGCGCTGCACCCTTCTGTTGAAAGAACTCGGCAAACTCCAAAAGCTCGCGGGTGTTCCGGGCGAGGCGCGCGAGTTTGGAAAAGATGAGTCCCTTGATGTGCCCACGCTGAATGTCGCGGAGCATCCGTTTCGCTTCCGCATGATCCTTGACCGACTTTCCGCTGACCCCCGCAAGGTCATAGGTTTCGCGGATTTCGTAGCCTTTCAATCCTGCGTAGGCTTTCGCTCGCTCCATGTGATGCTGCGGGCTTTCGCCTCGCGCTTGGTCGTCCGTGGAGACGCGAATCCAGACGCCGACGGGCATTTTCGTGGGAAGGGAAGAAGAGGTTTTCATGGCGAAGAAACGTAGCTGTTCATACTACGCATTGCAAGATTTTTGTAGTCCGAAAAGCTACGGAGCATTATACGCAGTTCCGTGTCTGACCGAATCATCGAAGAATCCGATCTTGTTTCCCTCGCGAAAGACGCACGCTCCAAGACTGGCAAAACGCGGGCGCAGGCCGCGCGCGAGCTTGGCGTCGCCCGTCCTACTGTTGTCCAGGCCGAAGAAGAACCTGAACGTGGGCTGCACAAGCTCCGAATACAAATCATAGAGCGGTATTCCGAATACGAAGTCATTGGCCCTGTGTATCTGCTTCGGAAGAAGCGATAGCTGTTTCGCGGAGACTGGGAAAGCTTGGCTTGCGCACCGCTCGCTGCAATAAGCTCGCGGCCATGCCCGACGACTTCCAATACGACGTCTTCCTCAGCCACAGCGCGAAGGACAAGGCGGTGGTGCGCCCGCTGGCGGAGCGGTTGCGGGCGGACGGGGTGAAGGTGTGGTTCGATGAATGGGTGCTCAAGCCTGGCGACAGCATCCCGGCCAAGATCGAGGAAGAGCTGGAGCGCTCACGCGTGCTGGTGTTCTGCATGTCGGCCAATGCGTTCGGCTCGGACTGGGCGCAGTTGGAGTCCGGCACCTTCCGGTTTCGCGAGCCGCTGGACAAGGAGCGCCGCTTCATTTCCCTGCGGCTCGACTATGTGCACATACGACAAGATCAAGTGCGTATTCAATTATGAACGAACAATTCAGCCTTGGGCTTCCATCGCCGCGCGAGATAACTCCATCTGCGGAGCGGCAAACGCCCGTAGTCTGGGTGAAAGAACTGCGTCTATTGCGTGAACTCAAAGTGGAGGCTGAAATCATCCGCACCGTTCAACTCCATCCTGGACTAAATATCCTTTGGGCGAAGCCAGCCGATAGAGACAAGATACCTACGCTTTATGAGGATGGCATGTCCGGCCACGCAACGGGAAAGACCACATTTTGCCGCCTGCTGCGCTACGTGCTTGGCGAAGGCAACTATGGCAATAATGCGCTGCGCGAAGGCGTGAGGCAGAAGTTCAGCAACGAGGGGTGGGTTACCGCGGAGGTTCACATTCACGGAACGCCTTGGGTGGTTGGTCGTCCACTTGGCGTGGGGCCACGTTCGTTCGCCATTTCCGATCGCACTATCGACCGATTGTTTGAAGACAACGCTCGTCCGAGCTTCGACGATTACCTCAATGTGATTCAGGAGGCTCTGATGGGACCGGTGATGGTGAAGCGGTTCACCTCGTCAGGCGAACGCATCGGATGGCAACACATCCTCCCCTGGCTTGCACGCGACCAGGAATGTCGTTACCGGGATTTGGTGGAGTGGCGCGACCCACTGAGCGAGTCGCAGTCACCGGGCATCGCTGTTTCCGACCGTCAGTATCTGGTGCGGGCGTTGCTCGCGCTCGTATCTGAGCAGGAACAGAATGAGTTGGAATTGAACGGGCGGTTGCTGGCGCTGAACAAAACCGACGAGACGCTGCTGCCGAAGTTGCAGCACCAATCCAAGGTCGACGTGGAACGCTTGAAGGCTGCCTTGAAAAAGGAATTGCCCGACCTCGGTGACGAGCTTTTCCACCAGGCGGTCAACATAGAACTCGATGGCCGTGCGAAGGTCTTGGAAGGAGAGGAGAAGAAGCTGCCAATTGCCAAGGAGATTGACGACTTGCAGGAAGCGTGGCGGAAGGAGGCATCCAAGGCAGATGCCGCCAAGGACACTATGGAGGAGGTCGAACAGACCATCGAGAAGCAACAAATGAAGCTCCGGCTGCTCCGCAAGGAAATCACACCCGACAAATACAAGGAATGGCTGGCTACATTGCCGCCGCCAAAAGGCTACTGCGCCGTGCCATTGGAACTAGCCCGTAAAGCGGGATGCAATCTCGCCCTGGGTAGGCCCATCGACCTGCAATCCGAAGTTCAGATCGAAAAGGCCAAAGACCAAGCGGAGGCTATCCTCAAATTCATCAACAGTCTCAGCAAGGATGTTGCAGCTAAGGCGGCCACGGTAAACCGGCTCGAAGGCGTCGCCCGCGAAGCGCGGAAGAGACTGATGGAGGCTCAGACTCGACAATTGAATGGGACCCAGGTGCTGACACGAGAGCGGGACAAGGTGGAAGAACTTGGCACCCTTGCGGCAAACGCCCGAAAGGCGTGGGACGACGCCCAGGAATTGGCGAAGAAAATCATAACGACCGCGGGGGAGATTGAGGATTCACGGAAGCGTCAGGACCAGATTCGGAAGCAGCACCAGAAGGCGATTAGCAAGTTTTCTGAGGTTTATAGCCAACTCATTCGCGCCGTGATGGGCAAGTCGCTCTCGGCTGCCGTTGAGTTCTCCGGCAGAAGCATCGCGCTGTCGCTGGAATACCACGGCAAGCTGACCAGCGCCGCAATCGAGAGCATCAAAATCATCGCGTTCGACATGGCAGCAATGTTGAGCAGCGTGGAGGGCGTCGGGTTCCATCCCGTTTTCTCATTCACGACGGCCCGCGTGAAGCCGACATGTCAGCGGAGATTTACCAAAAGTTCTTTTTGTTCATGCGGGCGATTGAGGAGGCGTTTCCAGGCAATCGCACGCCAAATTTCCAATACATCATCACGACGACGGAGCCGCCGCCCGTCGACCTGCGGGTAAAACCCTGGCTGCTGGAGACGCTCGATGCATCTGAACCGGAGAGGCGACTGTTCAAAGTGGATTTATGAACTGCTGCACGAAGTGCTTCGCGGACACGGTGCTGATGAAGCATATCCAAGAAAATGGGAGCCGAGGCATGTGTGACTACTGCGGAAGGCGCAGGGTGAAAGTTATCGAAGCTTCGTCTCTCCGCGACTTGTTTGAGCCGTTGCTCTTGATGTTTAAGCCTCTACAATATGGCGAACATTTTCACCCGGATATGGACCGCGAAGCAATTGACGTTGGCGAAACGCTTCCGATCTGCATCGAATGGAAGAAGGGCTGGGATGTCTTTAGCGATTCACTTTCGCCGAAGAAGAAGTGTGCGCTGCTGGATGAGATTCGTGATCTGGACGCGCGCTCTGGCGATAGCGACAGCATCAGCAGCGACGAGCTATGGGCGGCACCCGAGGATTCCTTCTTCTACACCTCCGAGGAAGACATTTGGTATGAGTTCGCCGAAACCATCAAGTGGAAGCGTCGATTCATCCCCAATACGAACGCAGGGTTTATGTCCGACCCGAAGGACTGGCTGCCCCAATTCTTGCACGAAATAGCATTCTTCACGAAACCCAAAGACGTTTATTATCGCGCCCGGCTTAGTGGTGTTGAGGAACACTACATTGTCAGCAGTGCTTATCCGAAGTCACAAATGGGTGCCCCTCCAAAGAACAAGGCGACGGCTGGCCGAGCGAACCCCGTGGGCATTCCTTACCTCTACGTTGCTGAAAAGGAGATGACAGCGGTCGCCGAGATTCGTCCGTTCCTTGGCGGTCGTGTATCAGTAGCAATGGCTAAGCCCCGCGCTGACCTTCAGCTCGTCGATCTCACAAAAGTGCGCCTAATCGAAAGTCCTTTTGTCCATTCCAACTTGCAGATGGAAATGGAGCAAAACGCCCTGTTGAGCATCCTGAACCGTGAACTTTCCAAGCCCGTGAATCCAGCCCTCGCCGAGATCGAATACGTCCCGACTCAGTATCTAGCAGAAGTTATTCTGAACGCGGGCTACGAAGGAATCCGCTACAGGAGCGCGATGCATAGCGGCGGATTCAACGTCGTTTTCTTTGACGAACAAAAATTGGAAATTGAGGAGCATACGAAGCTGGTAGAGGTTTCTGCAAACAAGTTGGAATACAATCTCGCTCAGACCACGTAGAGTATATCGCTTCACACGCGGCAGGCTTTGAGAGAAAAGGGAAGCTGCTCGTGCTCGATGTCGGCGCGCGCATCACGAGCGCGAATCAGAAATGGATCAAAGTTCCCGGGGATGGGGACGACGGGATCGACATCCTGCTCGAATTCACCAATGAGGACGGCAACGACATCGCTAATTGGAAGAAGCCGGTGAAGCGGATCGAGTTTGTCGTGGCGGTGGCGAGAAAAGATGCTTCGATGAACTTTGGGCTGCGCCCGACTCCTACAACCTATTGCGATGCTGGGTTCCGAAGCGCTTCACCCAAGGCGCGCATCGTGGCGGCTTTTGCGTCGGCCTCTTCTTCGCGGGTTTGCTCGCGAGTTTCGGCTGTAACTGTCCAACCCATGATTTTTCTTTCCGAAGACTTTGGTTTCGCCGGTTCGGAAATCACGGGCGGTGGAAGTGCGCGGAGGAATTCGAGGAAAGTTTCCACTTCGTAAAATCCGACGCACGCCATCGTTTCGGAAATGCGCTCGCGCAACATCGCCTCGACTTGTTGCAACTTGCCCGAGTCGGCGCTGACGAGCGCGATGTGCGAAAAATCTCCAGCGAGGCATTTCAAAATGTTTTGCAATTCGTGCGTGACGCCAGTGGTCGAATTGAACTCGACGGCGATGCGATGACCTTCGCGTTCCAACAACAAGTCCACACTGCAACTGCCGACTTGCGCTTCCATTGTCGCTCGGAAATCGAGTTCTTCCGCAACGAGTTTGATGCGGCGTTGCGTGTCGCGATGCAGTGTTCCGCCGCGTCCAATTTCAGTTGGTGCTTTCGGTTCCGGTTCTGCGACTGGCGCTGCTTGTATCGCAGACTGTTTTTCGGAAACGACGGTGGGTGTTTCCGAAGCAACTTCGGGAACGATCGGCGCGGGCGATGGTGCGTTTGCTTTTTCTGTTTTGCGCGGAGTGGGTGCGGGCTCAGGGATGCTCTGCCATTTCCGAAACAACTCGACCTCCACTTCCGAGCGGGGTCTAGCGAACGCTGCCCGCGATGCAGCGATCACGGACCCACGCATTTCCTCCGCGAAATGTTCATCCACTGTTTCCGAATTCGGAACGGACAAATTAAAATCGCACTCACTTTTTTCGACACGACACAACGCTTCGCCGACTCCAAGATTCATCAAGTCACGCGACTCAAAATGAGCGAAGCCGCTTTCGAGAGTGCGCGCATCCGCGTCACTCACTTTGAAAACGATGCGCGTGCAACAATTTGAAAGCATCGCGCCGGAGACATCGCGATCCGCGTCGAGTTGCCGGAGGACTTGATGCGCGAGCACGAGGCCAAGCCGATACTTTCGCGCGCCCGCCAAAATCTCCGCCATCAAGGTCGTGATGAAATGATGGAACTCATCCATGTAACACCAGAAGTCACGGCGTTGCGCGGCGGGTAATCGCTGGCGACTCATTGCCGCCATCTGCAATTTCGCGGTGACGAGCGAACCGAGCAGCGCGGTATTTTCGCGACCGATCAATCCTTGTGGAAGTCGCACCAGCAGGATGCGTCCGCGATCAATGATGTCCGCGAAATCGAGTCGGTTTGCATCCTGCGAAACCATGTTCCGAATCGGCCCCTGCGAAAAAAACTCATCGAGCCGCGTAAGCACCGGGCCGACGGATTTTCCGCCCGTGAGCAAACCGAAAGTGTGCTGCCAGTAATGCACGATCATGGGATCGGAAACGGTCGTGAGAAAATCTTTCCGAAACGAAACGTCGGTGAGGAAGCGGCTCAAATCCGCAAGCGTTCCGCCGCGCGAACTTTTCAAGAAAGCGAGGATCGCATTTCGCAAAACGCTTTCCATTTGATCGCCCCAGGAAGTCGAGAGTCGGCGGAAGACGGAAACCAAATCGGACGCGAGAAGGCTGCGCTCGAAATCGGAGTGCGCGGCGAGGATGTTGAAACCGATGGGGAAGTCCTCGTCGGATGGATCGAGCAACACCACATCGGCGATGCGTTCCGAAGGAATGCGCGCGATGATCGCGTCGATTAGATCACCATGCGGATCGAGCACCGCGACACCTTCACCATTCGCAATGTCTTGGTTGATGAGATTGAGAAGCAGCGTCGATTTTCCCGAGCCTGATGCACCGTTGATGTGCGTGTGCCGCACGCGATGTTCCGGTGAAAGAAGCACTTCACGCGTGCTGCCCGCGTGCGTGTTCGTGCCGAGCGAAAGCGATCCACTTTTAAATAAGAAATCCGGTGCGGCATTCGATCGTTTGGTTTCGCGTCGAAGTTTGCGTGCGGTCGCCGTGGTCGGTGGCGTGATGAGCGGAATCAATTCCTCCATCGAAAGCGGCATCCCGCTCCGGCGCGAGAGACGCGCAAGAATGTCCGACTCGTGTTCGCGCGGCGGATAATCTGCATCATCAAGCGGCACGAGAAAATTACTTCCCGGTCGTGCGAGCGCCGAAAGCGCCGCCGCCATGTCGGTGATGATTTCCCATGTGCGGCGCGTATCCGCCGCGGACGATGCGAGCCGGATGACGACCGCGAAAAGCGGGGAAGCGGCCTTCATTTCCGCACCCTTCACCAAGTCACTGCGGTTGTTGAAAACGGCGAACCGTTGGTGTTCGTCACCGCAGACACCATGCTCTCCGCCCAAGGCGCACGCACCGGCTCGAAGAGAATTTGTAGCTGAGCGAGTTCTTTCTGCCCGAGCCACGGGTGGCCGTGCGAAATACGCGGCGGATTTGGGCGATGGGAAGGAGGGAATCCAGCGGGCGAGCAGGGAGTCGAGGAAGCGTTCCGGCGATTCGAGGATTTCGGAGAGCGAGGCAAAATGAAAAAGTCCGGCGGCGCGGACGTGGGCGCTCGCGCAAGCAGTGATGGATTCGAGTCGATCAAGGCCGGTGGTGACGGTGAGCACTTGCACGCGGGCCGCACCGAAGCGCTGGCGGAAAATGTTCGCACGCCAGCTTGCTTCGTAGGCCGTGAGCTTGCGGGCGATGGAACTGCGCTGCTCATTGCTGCTCTGCACGGGCATGGTGCCGCGGTCGGCTTCGAGGCAGTAGAGGACGGATTCCAACGCGCCGTTCGCGGCGCTTCGCTCCAGCGTGAAGATAGCATCGGGAATGACTGCGGTACGATCCGCGCCACGCGTGGCGATACTCCATTGCTGCGTGTTGCGACGACCGAACGCTGCGAGTTCCTAGCGCGGCAGGCGATTTCGAGTGAAGTCAGCACATCGGAAGTCATCAGCGCATGATCGAGAAAAAGGCGGGTCGCAGACCGATTGCGCTCGTTCCAGTCGAGGCGATATAGCGGGAGATTTTCCGTGCGGAATAAATACGCCGCGCCGCGATTGCCGAGGCCATAAACCATGCACTGCGAGCCGCCGCGCTGGAAGTAATCGAGCTGGCAAAGCGGTCGCTCGACGTAGCCGTGATGATAGAGCTTTTGCAAACGCCGCAGCAATTGTTGCCGACTGCTGCCGAGCAAATCGGCGATCCGATTCGAGCGCAGAAAACGATGTCGCCGGAGGAGGCGAAGAAGTTCCGCGTCGCGCGAAGTCAGTTCCATCGGCGGAAATTTCTCCGCCCGATGAAAACGTGGATGTCGTGGAGAGAACATACCGATATTTTACCAGACGAATCTCGCACCACAAAATGGACGGCTGCTCGCGTCACCGGATCGCGTTGCGCGAAGCAATCGTCGGCGGGCGCGTTTCCGTTTCCGGTGCGCAGGTTTGTGGCGCTAGCCCGCGCGATGCGCGAAGTCGTCGTCCGGCCGATAGGGAGGACGGGCGCGGTAGCGAAGTTGTCCTTTAGGGAGCTAGTTCCCCCAAGGTTGTTGGCAGGGCGCTAGCCCGGAACGTCCGACTTCGCGCGTTTTGGTCACGTCGGAGTGGCTAACGGAGACTGACCTGATAACCGGACGGAAAATGCGCGAAGTCGGGCGTTGCCCGACAACCTTGGGGGAACCAGTAAACGCGGACGTTGCGCCGCGAAACCGGCGCGCGGAATCCGCGCGGGGCTACATACCATGTATGTAGAGGCATTTGCCGGGGCAGTCGCACCGCTGTTCTCGGTAAAGGACAGAGGCAGTCGCAATGCGTCGATGGCGATCATTGAGGCGATTCAATCGAATCGTCATCCGACCTCGGACGCCCTTTTGATCACTTTCCAGAGATCTACTGAAAGCGCATCGCAAAGACGGATCAATGTTTCGAGGGTTGGCTTGCGGCGTGCGGCTTCGAGCAGACTCACGCTCGATTGCGACAGGCCAGCTTTCTGCGCAAGCACGTTCATCGACATGTTCTGGCGAATACGTTCCTCACGCAGAACCGTGATGATTGCAGAGGGAAGTTGTTCGCCTTTGAAATGCTTGGGCACCCTGCACGGCTAGGGCAGAAAGTGGTTGACGAGAGATATGACAAATGTCATAGATCGGCATGTTCACACGACGCCTTGGCCCCGATCCGCACGCCGACGGTGCGCAGACTTATTCGCTCCGGGGTTGCCCGGACATTCTCGAAATCGAAGGCGGCGGTTTCGCCGTCATCGGCATCGACATTACCGCCGATGCTTCGGCTAAGCTCACCTTCGGCGCGAGTTGCGGCCCTGACGAGCGCATCGTCCGGGTGCCACGCAAGACTCTCGTCCTCGCCAAGCCGGAGATTCCCGACGCCCCGTAGTCGAATCCTTTCCGGTGAAGTATAATCTGAGTCATGGCATGGCTCAGGTGGTTGGCACAAAACGGGTTCGAGTTTTTGCAGACGGCGAGCATTCTCGTTGGCTTGTTCGCGACGATCCACACGATGCGACGTGACATTCGGGAGCGTAAGATCGAAAATCAATTCACCCTCACCGTGGCGCATCGCGAACTGTGGTCGAAGCTCTATGAGAAGCCGGAACTGGCGAGGATTTTGAGCGCTGAGTTGGATTTGAGCGAAAACTCCCGCGACGATGGAGGAGGAACTCTTTGTGCATCTGCTGATCCTGCATTTGCAAGCGTCCTTCAAGGCGCGGCTATCAGGAATGGAATTCGACGATGACGCCGTGGCGGCGGACATTCGCGATTTCTTCCAGCTACCGATTCCACGTTCGGTGTGGGAGAAATCCAAGACGTATCAAGGCCGGGATTTTGTCGCATTCGTGGAACTCGAATTTCGACCCTGATTGATGCCGGGGAACAGTGACATATCGCGTCGCACAATCTACGTTTTGCGACATGGCTTCAAAATATGACTCTGTTGAGCCGGGATTTTGCGGTCGCGCAATCGAGTCCGCCCAACCGCAAAAGGCATCGCCATTCCAGTCGCACCATCATGCAGGACTCGATCGAAAGCGCGATGGGGCGGACATGAAAACAACAGGCGACGAAAAACAATTTCCGTCAAGGTTGCTGAGAAGCTGAAAGTATGAAATGATGCTTGCATGACCAAAGTAATCAACATCAACGAACGGGGGACGCTTACGCTTCCAAAGGAAGCGCGGCTTGAATTGGGCCTCTCGGGAAGCGGCCAAGTGGTTGTCGAATCCACCAAGGCCGGCCTGCTTTTGCGCGCCGGTGCCACCTTTCCCATCGAGATTTACAGCGAGGCGCGGATGGCGGAATTTGCGAAAAGTGACGCCGCGCTCGCGCCGTCCGCATCGCGGATCAAGACGGCGTTGCGACGGAAGACAAAAAGAAAATGAGAGTTTTCCTCGATGCGAACATCCTCTTCTCCGCCTCAAATCCGAAATGGCTCACGCATGATTTTGTGGATTTGCTGGTTCGACGTGCGGAATGCGTGACTAACGGGTATGCGGTGGAAGAGGCGCGACGCAATTTGGCGAAACACTTTCCAAAGAACCTCCCGCAACTGGATGCGTTCCTTGCGCGAATTAGGCTGATTTCAGCGATCATCGATGAACTCGGTGTGGATTTGAAAGCGAAGGATCGCCCGATTTTAGGCGGCGCAATCACCGCCCGCGCCACGCATCTCCTCACTGGCGATCGCCGGGATTTCGGAGCCTTGTTTGGTAAAACGATTCAGGGAGTGAAGGTCGTCGATCAAGCCGCGCTGGCGAACGAACTCGCGGAACGAGGACTCCTGTAATCTGGCTTAACGAAGCCAGCTTTTGAAAGGCGCGGAAATCGACGAACAACGAAAATAGGAATTCGTCAAGGTAGCGGCTATTTCAAAGGAAATTGTCGCAAGTGAAAAGGCTGCCTCTGTGATGGAAGCAGCCTTGTTTTCAATACTCGTGCGGGAGAAGGAGGGTCGTCACGGAACGATCGTGTTCGGTGATGATCCAGAACCTCACGCCGGCTTTTGTGCTGTAAGCGGAGAAGAGTCGAAGCCCTGCGAGCAAGCCGTGCTCGTTTTCAATTCGATCGTGCTCGTCGAGTTCGCCCCAATCGCCTGTGTGGTGACGATGGAGCGCGGCTTGCATTTCATCTCTCGGAATGGCGGCGAGTGCGCCCGGTGTGGTGACAACGTGGGCAAGATAGAACTTTTCCGTTGACGGAATTTCCCGGCTGGATTCGTGAGTGGTGAGATCAATCATGTGGTGGTGTGCAGTGGAGCCGCGCTTGCCGGTGGCCGGATGGCCGTCCGTGATAACAAGTGCGGTTCATTCTGCGCACCACTTCCCTTTTCTGTCGTTGAGCGAGGTTGAGTGAAAGGCCAGATGGGGTCGCCCATCTGGCCTTTGATATTCAAAGAACAGTGTCACTGACTGCGGGCTTCTCCGCGTTTTCCTCAACAGCGGGAGCCGCAAATGAATCCATCGTGCTCCTGCCAAGGATGAAGTCGGCTGCTCTTCCCGCTTGGTTCGCCGCCTGCACAATCCAGCGTCGGTGTTCCGGTTCGCTCAGAACATTCAGCCAGCTCTTCAAAGAGGCGGCGGATTGCTCGTGCTGGTCGCGGACGATCTCAGCCTCCATCCCAAGAAAAGCCGCTCCCGTTTCAGCAACCAATTCTTCCTGCGAATACATCTTTCCTCCGAAGACGTCCGTCTCGGTGACGCCTTTGCGGGCGAGCCGGGAGTCGTGGCCGGTGGAATGAATCAATTCGTGGAAGAGCGTCAGGTGATAGTCCTCCGGCGTGTCGAAGCGTGCGAATGACGGCATATCAATCGTATCGCTGCGACGGCGGTAGCACGCCTGCGTCGTGCGACCCTCCTGAATGGCCGGGGGCTGCGGCATCTGCACGACGACTTGTTCGGCGCGAGCGATGCGTTGCGATGGATCGAGTGGCGGGCCGCATTCGCTGGTCGGAAACTCTATGCCATCAATCTGCGTGGCATTGAACACGCGGTAGGGTCTTGAGAAAGAAGACGGTCTTCTCTTCTTCCGTGCCGTCGCCGTTCTTAAAAGATTTTTTGTGACGCCCCCATTTCATCACGAAGGCACCGAGTTCGCCCTTGCGGACGCAGCCATTGCGTTCCTGTGTCTGGCGGAACGTCATCCACCAGGGCGACGGGAAATGCAGCAGGCCGAGCAGCAGGACATTGACGCCCTGATACTCGCGCCCGGTGTAAAAGTTCCGCGGTCTGCCGGTGGTGCGTTTCCACGGACAGCGCCACGGAACAACGCCGCGCTCCAAATGCGCGAGGATGGTGTCGGTGACAAGTTGGTAAGGATCATTGCGAGCCGGTGTGTGGCTCATAGTAGGTGCTTCCTTTCTTGGTTGAAGGTTTGATTGCAAGGTGAAGCGAACCTGCGCGACGCGAGAAAGCCTTGCGGCGATCTCGATCGGCGGACAGGCGTGCTTCATCCCGGCAACCACACGCACCGACTGTGGAATCCGTCTCCAATTCTATCACGCCACCTGCGGACGACCAAACTGCCGGTATGTTCAGTATTCGATGACTGGAATAAATAGATGCTGCCAGAGAGCCCACGTCATCAATTCGCTCACGCCTTCATTGGAAACCAGTTCGACCTCAATATCATTGAACCGGTCTTTCTGAGTTATCCCCAGTTCCCATTCTTTTTTCAAAATCTCTTCCTTATTATTCATTGGCTTATTAAGATGTATTATTATGTGGAAGTTTTCTTCCGGGGTCGGCGACCTCTAATTTCCTACCTCCCCGGAAATTTTCTTCCACCCCCGTTGGCACGGCGCAACGTCATTTTGTGGATAACTTCCTGTTTCATCCTGGAGAGGTTTTTCATTTCCTCTTCGCTGATTCTTTTCCACTTCCCCGCTGTGCGAATGGTGCGTTCGTTTTTGTTGCGAACGGTGACAGTGACGAACCCTTTAGACTTGAGTGATCCAATCACATTGCGAATCTGGCGGTCGCTGATCCTGAAGAATTCCGCGAAATACGCATTGGATGCGAAGCAACCACGCTCGTTGTCGAGGCTATGTATTTCCACGAAAAGAACCTTCTCCATCAGGCTCAATTCATCTGAGAGCCAGACTTCCCGGGGAATCCAAACACCCTTGAAATCGCGCTCCTGGCGCGCTTTTTGTTCCATCACCATATTGTAACACGTTCACGTCGCAATTCTCCATTGGCGCAACTGTGGAAAACTCAATCCGCCCGGCTCAATGTTCCGCAGTCGAGAAATATTCTGGCGAAATTTCCCGTGCGCCGTGAATGGCGCGAATGAGTTGAATGCCGTCCTTCACCGGACGATAGAATATCAGATAATTCCGACCGGAAATGTTCTGAGGTTCGGGCCATTTCCTCGGCGCTGCGATCGAGCATCAGTTATCACCTCTCGCGCGGAGAACTTGACAAATTCCCCACGGTCTGCCTGCTTGATCCCCACCATCACCTGCGCGTGCAAATCCGCGATGCGTTCCTGGCGAAGCGCTTCGCGCACTCGTAATTCGGAGACCGCCTCCGCGACCGCTTCACTCTTGGTGAGATAGCGTCCGGACTTAACAGCCTCTTCCAAAAAGAATCCGTCCTCATCCCTCAATGTTATAGCTAACGTGGTCATACCTGCATCATACCATAACACCTTCTCGACAAGCAAGGTGTGTGGCGTGCTTTTCATTTCAGTGCATGGTATAATTTCGTGACGAAATCGGGCGAGCCATCGGTCGGGATGGCGACACGGAATGCGCGCCTCATTTTCCTACTCATCATGGACACTTTTGAAAAAAACACAGCGCCATCGCACACAAGTCCGCCGCAAGATGCGAAAACCTTCGGCAGCGTTCAGCAAGGTTCGGAAACCTTCGGAACATTTCCGAAGGTTTCCGATGACTTCCGCAAGGTTCCGAATGCTTCGGAAGCTTTCCGTATCGTTCGGAAAGCCGCGAAAAAGACCGAATATCACACGCTGACGGTGCGTGAAGCAACCCGACTGTTCGAGCAGGCGTGCGTTGCGCGCACGGAACGGAGTATTGTGAATTGGTACCAGCAAAACCCGCAGGGATTCGGGCGACTTGATGCGTTTTACGACATGAACGAAAGACGATACTTCATTACTCCGCAGAGTGTCGATCTCGCGATCAAGGAAGAGCAAGCGAAGCAGGCTGCAACGGGAAACACACCCGGCATAAATATGACTCCCGAAACGAAAACGCAGCGTTCGGAAACGATACCTCCAAGTTCCGAAAACAGCGAAACATCGAAGGAACTTGAACGGAAAGTTCGCGATCTCGAAATCACGTCACGGGCGAAAGATTTCTATATCGAACGACTCGAAGCCGACCGCACTAAGACTGTCGAACAACTCGTCGGCATGAGCCGCTACGTCGGCGAACTCGAAACACAACTGCTCCAACTCGGTGGCGCGCCGCGAAGCGATCACAGCCTTCCGAAAGGTGCGGAAACTTTTCGCAACGTGCCGAAACACAGCGACGCTGGCGATGCGGCATACTCATTATAGAGAGGGACGGAGCAATAGGACGCGAAAAGACTTGATAACAGATGCGGAAACACTTTGTAGGTTTCCGCATTTCGCTTTCCCGGATTCATTGGCCGCGAAGTGCAAACGGAAAAGTCACACCATAATGTCCTTCACGACGCGGCCAAAGACATCGGTGAGACGGAAGTTGCGTCCGGCGTAGCGATAGGTCAGCCGCTCGTGATCGAGGCCGAGGAGATGGAGGATCGTCGCGTGGAGGTCATGCACATGGACGGGATTCTCTGTCGCGTTCATGCCGAGTTCATCCGTCGCGCCGTAGGTGAGACCGCCGCGGACTCCGCCTCCCGCGAGGAGCGTGGAGAAGCCGGTGTGATGATGGTCGCGGCCGGCTTTCTTCGGGTCTTTGCCGTCGGTCTGCGAATAGGGCGTGCGTCCAAATTCGCCGCCCATGACGACGAGCGTGTCGTCGAGCATCCCGCGCTGTTTGAGGTCCGCGATGAGCGCGGCGGCGGCCTGGTCGGCGTCGGCGCAGAGTTTCGGGTGCTGCGCGTTGTGATTGGAATGCGTGTCCCACGGCTGCGTGCCGGTGGCGGTGTAATAGACCGTGACGCAACGCACGCCGTCTTCGAGAAGACGCCGCGCGAGCAGGCATGAGCGCGCGAATGGTGTGTCGCCGTATTGAGCGCGCACCGATTCGGACTCGAGGCTGATGTCGAATGTCCGCATCGCCTCGCTCTGCATCTGGAATGCGGTCTCCATCGCGTGAATCTGGCCGTCGAGTTCCGAGTCACGCTCGCGCTGCGCAAGGTGGCGCTGGTTGAGGTTCGCGAGCAGGTCGAGTTGCTCGCGCTGTTCCTCGCGCGAGATGAGCGGATTGCGGATGTCGGCGATGAGTTTCTCCACCTTCATGTCCGACGTGAGCACGCTGGCGGCCTGGCATTCCGCGGGAAGGAAGCTGTTGCTCCACAGCGCCGGGCCGACGACGATCTGGCTGCTCGGTCGCAGCACGATGTAGCCGGGGAGGTTTTCGTTCGCGGTGCCGAGGCCGTAGAGCAGCCACGAACCGAGCGAAGGACGGATGGGCTGAAGATTGCCCGTGTGCATTTCAAGCAGCGCCGGCTCATGGTTCGGCACGTCTGTATGCATTGAGCGAATGATGCAGCAGTCGTCGATGACGCGGGCGAGATTGGGGAGCGATTCGCTCACCTCGATGCCGCTCTGGCCGTGCTTCGAGAACGCGAAGGGCGACGGCATGAAGCCGGTGCCCTTGCTCTTCTTGTAGAGCTCGCCGGATGGCTGCTGTCCCTCGAAACGCGCGAGCGCGGGCTTCGGGTCGAAGGTGTCCACATGCGACGGGCCGCCATTGAGGAAGAGGAACACGAGCCGCTTCGCGCGCGGTGCGAAATGCGGAAGCCGCGCCGCGGAAATGCTGGCACCGGATGAAAGTGCGGAACGCGAACCGGCGACAGCCGCAAGCCCGAGCAGCCCGAAGCCCGCGCACATTTTCTGAAGCATCTGGCGGCGTGTGAGGATCGGGGCGGTGCAGCGGGTAGAGCTAGTCCACATAGAGCATTTCATTCGAGATGAGAAGAATCTGGGCATACTGCTCCCAGCGCGTCGTGCCGGGCGAGGACGAAGAGCGCAGCAGAAAATTCGCGGCGAGCGAGCGCTCCGAGTCGTCGGGTTCGCGCGCAAAGAGCAACTGGTAAGCATTGGCGATACGTGTGGCGTCGTCCTCGGCACCGGCTTGCAAGCGTGCGGCGAGCGCCGCCGCATTCCGCAGCATGAAGGGGCTGTTGAGCATGAAAAGTTTCTGCATCGGCGTCGTCGTGATGGACCGCTGCTCGGAGTGAACATTCGCGTCGGGATAGTCGAAGCGCATGAGTTGATCGGCCAGTTTCAGCCGGCTGACGTAGGCGTAAACGGTGCGGCACGAATTGGCCGGGTCATCAATGTTCGCGGACTTCGCGCCGACCGACTCGATCAGCGCGCCGCTATGCGCGAGGACGGAATCCCGCCACTGCTCGAACGCGAGACGCCGCCGGTTCACGTGCGAAAAAAAACGATTCCCCGGATCGCGGCTCAGCTTTGCCGCGTCGCACGTTGAGGACTGGCCGTATGTCGCCGAGAGCACGATCTCACGGACAAGGTTCTTGACCAACCAGCCCTCGTCCATGAATCGACTCGCGAGATCGTCAAGCAACTCGGGATGCGTCGGCATCGCGCCGGAGTGGCCGAAATTACTCGGCGTGGAAACAAGCGGCTGCCCAAAAAGGAGCGCCCACACGCGGTTCACGAAGACCCGCGCCGTGAGCGGATTGTCGCGGCTCGCGATGCGCTCGGCGAGTTCGCGCCGGCCGCTTCCGTCGGAAAATACGGACGCGTCTTTCGTGCTGAGCACCTCGAGGAAGCGGCGCTCCACCATTGGCCCCTTGTTCTCCACGTTGCCGCGCAGGAAGACGTTGAGGTCTTGCGGCTTCGCCTCTTCGACAAGGTGAAGCATGGCGGGGTCCACGTCGGCGGTCTTGCCGTCTTTCGCAGGCCGGCCGTCGGCGGTCTTGTTCACCATCGAGGTGCTCGCGAAGACGCCCGCGAGCGCGTAGTAGTCGCGCATTGAGATGGGGTCGAATTTGTGATCGTGGCAGCGCGCGCAAGCGACCGTGAGTCCGAGCATCGTGCGGCACACGGTGTCCACGCGATCCTCCCACTCGTCCGCCATTACGTCGAGCCGGTTGCGGTTGTAATACTTCGGGCCGAGGCCCAGGAACCCGAGCGCGGCAAGGTCGCCGGGTTCGGTCCCCGGCAGGCGGTCCGCCGCAAGCTGGAGCTTCACGAAGCGATCGTAGGGAAGTCCGCGATTGAAGGCGTCGATCACCCACGCGCGATAGCGATAGGCGTTCGGGTAAAAAAACTTGGTATCCTTTCCCACCTGATGCGCCTGATCCTCGGCGTAACGCGCGAGCGGCAGCCATACGCTCGCCATGCGCTCGCCGAAACGCGGCGACGCGAGCAGACGATCCACAATCCGCTCGATCGCGCCGGTCTCATTGTCCGAGGCGAAGTCTTCCAACTCTTCAGGCGTCGGCGGCAGTCCGGTGAGGTCGTAAGTCAACCGCCGGATCAGCACTGGCCGCGAAGCCTCCGGCGCGGGCGCGATTCCGTTTTGCGCGAGTTGGGAGGCGATGAAGAAATCCAGCGGCTGGCACGGCCAATCCTTCCGCTCCGCGACGACGGGCTGCGAACGTTTCGGAACCTGGAACGACCAGAAGCTCCGATCCGTGTCCGTGATCACCATGCCGCTCGGCGCCGCTCCCGACTTCGACGCGCTCTCCGGCTTCGCTGTCTCCGCCGCCGGCCAGTGCGCGCCATCGTCGATCCATCGCTGAATGGTTGCGATTTGCTCCGGCTTCAAGCGGTCGCCCTTGGGCGGCATGAGGTCGTCGGGATTGGACGACTTGATGCGCGCGATCAACTGGCTCTCGGCACTTTTCCCCGGCGCGATCGCCGGTTCCCCGGAATCGCCGCCGCTGAGCAGGTCCGCTTTTCGATCCAGCCGCAGCCCGCCCTTTTGCTTTTCCGGTCCGTGGCACTTGAAACAGTTTTCCTCGAAGAGCGGCCGCACTTCTTTCTCAAACTGTTCCGCAATATCCACAGCGGCCAGCGATCCCGCCGCCACCGCAAAAAATGCAACCGGCGGGACGAGAATCGCGCGAGGGAAGCAACGGCGTCGGACAGTGATGGGGGAGAATCGCACGATGCGGATCGCAATGAAGGTGGCTGCGTGGAAACGACCACCCATACCACTCGGTCTTAGCCTGACAATTCTCGATTCCCAGCAACGGCAATGACGCGAGAACCCGGACGCGAACGATCCTGGAACCCCTCCAGCCGGGGTTTCCGCTTTTCTTATTTCCGAAGCGGCGCGGCCTGTTCACAGAGGAAAACGTGGCTGTAAATACCCAACAAGGTTGCGAGGTTGCGTCAGGTATTGGATTTCTCGGCGGTCGGAGTGGGGTCGTGGCCGATGAAGGCGATCACGTTCGCCCGAGATTTCGGCCCGACGGGCTTGCGATTGTGCTCCCATTTCTCCACGGTCTGGTACGCTACGCCAAGCACATGAGCCGCTTGAACAATAGTCATTTTCCCGTCAATCCGCGCTTTGCGCAGATGCTCGCCAAGCGTCTGCGGTTTCTCCGGCACCTTCCGCCACAGGCGGCGATAAGCTGATGCAACCGGAATTGAAGCGACAGTTGTCCTCTGATAAATACCCAATAGTGCCAACGGCCCCTGCTTCCGGCCTCCGCCTTTCCCCCACTGCGCAGGGGCCGCGCCAGCCGCGCCGGTCGCTGAGCTTGGGGTCGTTAGGCGTTCCTCGCGTCTCCTGAAATGAACTCTACCAAGCAACCCGAAAGACAAGACCAGCGTTCCCTCGCGTTCTGGGCAGCGGATTGCGCGGAGCACGTCCTTCCTTTCTTCGAGCAGGCACACCCGACGGACGACCGACCGCGCAGAGCCATCGA
This sequence comes from Chthoniobacterales bacterium, assembly GCA_038238555.1. Taxonomy (GTDB): domain Bacteria; phylum Verrucomicrobiota; class Verrucomicrobiia; order Chthoniobacterales; family Chthoniobacteraceae; genus JANNXQ01. The sequence continues at coordinate 21,201 of JBBRXP010000034.1, forward strand.
GGCAGCTCGTGCTTGGGCGCGCGGGGAGATTGCTTGTGGCGCAGCGCGCACCGCTGCGTTTGCAGCCCACGCTGCCGCCCGCGACGCCGATGAGAGTGCAGCGCGTGCCGTCGCCCGTGCCACAGGTCACGCCGCCGGAACCGCTCACGTAGCTGGTCACGCCAGACACGCTGCCGCCTACGCCATCAAGGCCGTCTCCGCTGCTGCGTCTCCCACGGACGCCGATACTGCTTCCACCGCAGAGCGGGATTGGCAGTGCCGACACCTCTCCATTACTTCTTCCTCCACGTCTCCAACACAATGGCCGCAACGCCTAACCATGCGCTGCAGCGAAGGGCTCCGCGTGTCACGGTAGCTGCTATTCTGGCTCGGACCCGTCTCGTCCGGTCGTGGCGCTGTCCTACGTCCGTTGCCTCTTTCTGCGCTCCACCTTCGCAGCTACCGCGCCACGCTCCGCCGTCGCTGAGCTTGGGGTCGTTAGGCGACTTCGCACACCTCCCCCGAGCAATGAGCGCTTCAGAAGACATTCCGAGTCCGATGCCATCATCCAAGTTCACGGTTTGAAGACTTCCAGTTCCGAGTCTATCGCGAGTCCGACGGTTGGGCCTTCGTTAGCTTCACGTCCTTTCTGTAGCCCGGCGTTCCCAGAGTCAGCCAGGCGTGAGTCGCCAGCCAGTTCGACGGCACTCTTGCTCGGCATCGATCGCGAGGCGACCACGTCCCCACGCTTCACGCGCAGCGGCTCCGAGCGTCTCGACAGTGCGGTGGATTTTGGCTTTGCTCCATCGCGTGCTTGCACCGAGTCCCAGCTTTCCAGACATTCACGCTCGGGCGTCAATCACGAGTCCGAGCATCACTCTCGGAACTCTTTTCGTCTGTCCTCAATCGAACGTCGCCTAACCAAGTAATTGCTTGGGGCGGCGCGTTGAAGACTTTACGAGCAAAAACCAAATGACCGCAACGCCTAACCATTCGCTGCAGCGAACGGCTCCGCGTGTCACGGTAGCTGCTATTCTGGCTTGGCCCCGTCTCGTCCGGTCGTGGCGTTGTCCTACGTCCGTTGCTTTCTGTTTGCGACGCTCCGATTGGGCCGTCCCGCGCTCGGCGGTTAGGATTCCCCGGTCATGCTTCCCCTTCTTCCATGCGCCTGCGCTCGACGCTTTCGCCCGGATGCCGCCGCTTCGGGTTCCCGTTAGTGATCTGCCGCGAGAGTTATTTCTACGTTGCGAGCTTTGCCGCCGAGCGCGGCTCCCGGCGCTTTCTCCGAGTCACCAGAGGTTCGCCGCGCCACGCTTTCTGTTTGTCCACCCGGCTGCGCTCGAGGCTTTCTCTCAGGCGCCGCTTCGAGTTGAGCGTTCAGACTCGCAGCGGGAGTGGCTTTGACGTTCCAGCCTTTGGCTGCGGAGCGCGGCTCCCGGCGCTTTCTCCGAGCCAGCAGAGGCTCGCTGGGCCATGCCTGGGGTTCATCCACGAGGTTCTCCGCGCGATGCCTCAGCAGCACCGCTTTTCCTGATTCCACCCGCTTGCCGAAGCCTTGCGCGCTCCCAAACCGCAGCGAACAAACGGCTAACAATGGCGCTGCACCGAACCGTGGGCCGCGCCGGTTCGCAGCACTGCGCGGCTCCCATCCGACCGGCTGCCCGGCACAGCCCGCGCCTTCGCCTCGCGCCGAGAGTATCGAGAGCGCGGCTCCCAGCCCACGGTCGGTGAACTTGAGTCGTTAGCCGTTTCCAGCCGAGCGTCTTGACCTACGCGATGAAACTCAAATATAGAGAGTCGTGCTCGCTGTCCTCGATACCAATGTTTTTGTTGCTGCGCTGCGTTCGCGGCATGGCGCTTCAAACGCAGTGCTTCAGCGCATGGCGCTCCGTCAGTTTCGACCTGCCGTATCAACCGCACTATGCCTTGAGTATGATGATGTCTTCCATCGCCCCGGAAAAATTCCCGGATACACGTCGCAACAAATCACCGACTTTATCGACTCGGTTCTCGTTTCCGTTAACGAGGGCGATGTTGTTTTGACGCCCTTTCCGCAAGCGGACGACAAGACCAAGAACAGACCGGCCATCGTCCTGCGCATCATGCGTCCGTTCGACGACCTCTGGTTTGCGGCGTCAGCCGACAGTTGCGCCAGCGTGTGCCGGATTTCGACGAGGTTATCGCGAGCACAGACGCCGATTTCGCCTCCAGCGGTTTGGTGGACACCTCGCTTATTCGTCTCGGCTTTCTCTCGCTCCTACCCGCGTCCGAGTTTCTCGGCGACATTGGTTCCATCTCGCCGGAGCGTCATCACCGCTTGTTGCGTCGTCTCGCCAAGTATCTGGAGGAGTCCGCAAGTGAAACGAACGTCGCCTAACCATGCGCTGCAGCGAACGGCTCCGCGTGTCACGGTAGCTGCTATTTTACGTCCGAGAGCTTTCACTTTGGCCCACCTTTTTCCGTAGCTCGTCTGCTGTCCTTCGTCTCACCTTCGCAGCTACCGCGCCACGCTCCGCGGTCGCTGAGCTTGGGGTCGTTAGGCGTTCTCGCGCCTCTCCCGTGAACGTAGCCATCCATGACTAACTCCGAAGCCAACGTTACGAGTAGTCTGAGCGGTTCTGAGTCGCTCGTGAATTCGAGCGTCGGCAGGCGAGGCGAGCGCGTTCACCCTCGCGGCGTGGCGGACAGGTTTCGAGGATTTGGCATTGCCCGGCTTCGGCCACGTTGCCACCCTTGCGGCGATGAGTGGCGTTACTCCACTTTGCGCTTCGCTTTCGCTGTCGTTGCCAGAGTTACGCTCCACATCTTCAGTTCGGGCATCGGTTCGCTTGGCGGGCAGTTTCCTTCCCACTCCCCAGCCACCTTCTGCTGCGTTGCCCTCAGCCTGCCACTCTCCGCAGAGCGGAGCGAGGCTGTTACTTTCACGCCCCGTTTTGCAGCCACGCACCAACGCTGTCGCAAGTCCGACCGAACGCCTAACCATTCGCTGCAGCGAACGGCTCCGCGTGTCACGGTAGCTGCTATTCTGGCTTGTGCCCGTCTCGTCCGGTCGTGGCTTTGTCCTACGTCCGTTGCCTCTTTCTGCGCTCCACCTTCGCAGCTACCGCGCCACGCTCCGCCGTCGCTGAGCTTGGGGTCGTTAGCCGTCTTGAGGCCCACCTTGCAGCCACAAGCTATGAGCGATTACTTTCACCAGTTTGATTGCCGGTTCGCTGGCGTGAGCTTTTTTGCCTTTCTCTGCGCTCGACAGTTTGGATTCGCCGTTCATGCTCGGCGTCTTGCCACGCGTCTGCGTCCGTCACTTTCCCAGGCCCGCCGTCTCGCGGCGGGAGTGAGCCTTTCCGGTGCGGCTCTGGCTTACGTGCCGGGCTTTGCGGCAAGAGGCGGTTTCGGGCGCTTTCTCCGGGCGGCGAACTTACCGGAGCGAGTCGGTGCGCGGCTGAGCCGGCTGCGCGCGACGCGGGCTCTCGGGCGCCGTTTTGCGGCGAGGCGACAGACTTGCCGCGGGCGTCGGTGGTTCGTCGCGGGCTTTGCGGCCACGCGCCGGGATCTTTCCCGCTCTCTGCGGGCGGGGCTGAGCTTGCTGGACCATCCGGCTAGTTCATCCACGAGGTGCTCCGGGCGACGGTTTCGGATCCGAAGAGCTTCGTGCGGCGCGCCGTCTTCTCTTATCACTCTGCGGCGGCGAACCAAGGAGAATAAACGGCTAACAATGGCGCTGCAGCTAACCGCTCCGGCTGTCACGGTAGCTGCTATTTCTGGCTCGGGAGTTTCTCGTGCGGGCCACATTTCTCTCTGGCTCGTATGTCCTATCTTCGCTCCACCCGCGCAGCCGGCGCGCCAGCCTCCGCGGTCTCTGAGCTTGAGTCGGGCTGGCGCGCCCGCTGCACGGCGGCGGAAAGGCGGAGGCGGAAGCAGCGGGCGCCATATCGCTCGAAGCAGAAAGTCTTGCGCGCGCGGCAACGGACGTGAGACAACGCCGCGACCGAACGAGAGACGCCACCGGGCGCGGAGAACCTGCTGGCACCGTCCATCGGGGTTTTGGTGGAGTTGCCCAATTCGCTCGGGTGCGAGTGGGGGGAGCTATTCAGCGGGTTGGAGTGAAGGTACGAAGAGGCGCGGGCAGGGCGGCGAGGGCGCCGCTGGCACTTCCGACGAAGAGGGCGTCGCCGCTACGGGGGGCGGCGACTCACCGGACGTCTTCCACCCAGCTTGCAAATTGGTAGCTCGTGGCGGGGCCGATGGCCAGATTGCCGAGGTCTTCGTCGTAATGAAAATCGCCGGTGCCGCTGAGAGTCGCGCTCTGGCCGATGGCGGCTCCGATGAACGCGCCCGAGCCCGAGATGCTGATGTCGAAGGCGGGCGCATCGAGGACGCCGATGAATGTGGCGGTGCCGCTGAGCGTGAAACGGCAGCTCCCCACCGTGGGGGTGACGCCGTAGATTTGCAGGTTCCGGGCGACGTTGGTTTGGTTGACGATGCCGCCGCCGGAGAGGGTGATGTTTTGCTCGCTGTAGATGGCCACGTGCACGCCGGGCATCTGCTGAATGTAGCCGGTGCCGGTGACGCTGGTGGCGCCCGTGACCCAGATATTCACGTAGCTTTCCTGCCCCGCGACGTGCGGCGCGAGCACGAGTGGATTGCCGCTCGCGATGATATTGAGCGAGCTGACTTTGTAGTTCTGCGGGGAGCCGGCGGGCCCGCCCACCAGCGTCATGCCGCCGGGCGGATCGTTGATCGCATTTGGCGTGATGTTCACCGCCGACCACGCTGGCTTGGTGACGGGCGGCAGCACGGTGGAGAAATTGTTGAAGACCGAGCCGTGGACGTTGCCGGTGTTTTGGATCGCTCCGCCGTTGGACGATGCGTTGCCCCACACGGTGCCGCCGTTGAGGTTGGAGAGGTTGCCGCTTGCATTGGTAGCGATGTCGCCGCGCATCTGGCGTTTGGCCGGATTGTATTGTGCGGCCGTGGATTTCGCGGTGTCCGCGGAGTCGAAGCTGTCGATGATACCGGTGCCGCTCATCGTGATTTCATTTTGCGCGCTGAGCCAGCGGACGAGGAGGCGCGCATTCACCGGCGCGGCCATCACCTCGATGGTGCGGGCGACTTGCGGGAGCCGAAGCACGCCGCCGGTGAGGTCGCCGGTGAAGCGCGACTTGCGGAGCACTCCGCGGTGATTCTTTACGCCGCCCACGGTGAGCGCAGCGCCCTCGATGCCGGCGCGGCAGGTGCCGGCGACCTCCGCCACGCCGGTCGCGCGCACGCGATACCAAGGCTGCCCATTGCGGTCGGCGATGGCGTTGTCCACGCGCACGCTGGAATAGACTTTGTTGTTCCCCTCCCCCTTGTGCGGACCGATCGCGGGCACCCAGGTCTTTGGGAAAGTGCTGGCGTCGGCCGGGGTCCAGCCAGTCCATGCAGTCGCGGGATCGGTGAGCGAGAGATTCATCGCATTCATCGCAAAGTCCGCGCCCGTCTCCGCCGAGGCCAGTGCTTCATTCCAACTCAACGAGTGGTAAGTCGTGGCGTGACGATTGCCGACCTGGTAAAGCGACGCGGTGGCAATCAGCGCCAGCACCCCGAGCGAGAGCAGCGCGACGATGAGGATGCCGCCGGACTTGTTCATTTGAATCGGATCGTTCGCGCCGCCACCGTGGCCGAGACCGTGGTGCCCTCGGTGCTCGCCGCGCTGGCTGCATGGTGCTTCGGGGTAAAGGTGAGCGAGAACTTCACCACCGTGCTCAAGCCGGCAAAGCTGAGCGCAAAATCGCTGAGGCCGGATGCGACGGCTACTTGCGTGGTCTGGCCCGTGGCCTCGACGGTTTGCTCGCGGAGCAGCGAAGTGCCGCTCATAAAATACGTGACCACCACGGGCCGCGCGGGATCGCCATATTGCGGCACGCCATTGACGATCGCGGGATCGACAGGCACGCCCGTTGGATTGCCCTGCGCATCGTAGGCCGCGTAATAATCTGGCAGCTCCAGCGACAGCGTCTGCCCGCCAGGCGGGATGGTGACGGTGAGCGCGCCGCGGATGTCGCGCGTGATGTAATCGACGGCGCGCAATTGCGCGATCGAGTCGGCCGAGTAATCGCTGCTCCAAATAAAACTCCGCTGCAGCGAGATGCTCGAATAGACGACCGAGGCTAGGATGGCCGAGCCCGCGCTCATGCTCACGAGCATCTCGATCAGCGTGAAAGCCCGGCAGACAGTGGCTGGAGCGCGCATCTCAGTTCCTCCCGCTGATGCCGCCGCGTCCGAAGATCATGCTCATCTGCCGCATCCGGGTGCGCCCGCCATTGGTTACCCAGCTCGAAGTCACGTCGATCCGCACCGCAGGCAGTGTCGGCAATGCGGCGTCTCCCGCAAGCACTACCGTCCGCATTCCATCCGGATCTCTGCGGACTTGGATGGGCGTCCCCGCTCCCGCCGGGAAGGTCGCGATGTCGATGGTCTCGGTGAGCGCTCCGAGGTCGCCGCCCGAATCCGGCGCGGTGGCGAGAAGCGTGTTGGCGATGTAGTTGGCGTCGGTCACCTGAGTCCAAGTGGAAGAGCGCAACTGTTCCGCGCGGCCATTGAGGGTCCGCACGCTCGCGGTGGATTCCAGCGTCGAGCGGAGCAAGCCGAGCACGTGCGAATTGGTGAGAAAGATGCCGCTGAAAAAAAGCACGACCACGGACATCGCCACCATGATCTCCACGATGGTCGAGGCGGTCGAACGCGATTTGTTTTTGCAGTGCGCACGATGCACAGCCTGCGGAGAGCAGAAGCGATACCCGCGCGCGCTCACTGCCCACTGGCGCTGCTAAGAATCCCCGGTTATAAAGATTCCCAACCTCACATGAAGCGCACCCTTTCCCTCTTCGTTTACGCCGCCCTCGTCCTTGGCGTAGTTGCCGCGCCTCCGCCGAAGAAAGAGGAGGAAGACCCCAACGCGCCGGTGAGTTACTTCAAAAAAATCCGCCCCATCTTCCAGGCGCAGTGCCAGGGCTGTCATCAGCCCGCGAAGAACAAGGGCGGCTACGTGATGACCGATTTTGCCAAGCTGCTGGAAGGCGGCGACAGCGTGAAAGACGGCCTGCGCGCCATCGTGGCCAAAGACCCCGCGCACTCGCTGCTCGTGAAACAAATCACACCCGACAACGGCGAGGCCGAGATGCCGCCGAAAAAAGCTCCGCTACCCGAGGCCGACATCGCCCTCATCAGCCGTTGGATCGCCGAGGGCGCGGCCGACGACACACCGCCCAACGCAAAGCAGCGCTTCGACTCCGAGCACTTGCCCCTCTACAGCCGCCCGCCGGTCATCACGTCGCTCGATTTTTCGCCCGACGGCTCCCTGCTCGCCGTCGCCGGATTTCACGAAGTGGTGCTGTGGAAAAGCGACGGCTCCTCGATGCTCGCGCGGCTCGTCGGCTTGAGCGAACGCATCCAGGCCGTGCGCTTTTCCCCCGACGGCAAGCGGCTCGCAGCCTGCGGCGGACGGCCCGCGCAGATGGGCGAAGTGCAAATCTGGGACGTGGAAAAACGCAAGCTCACCTTGAGCGCGCCCATCGGCTTCGACACCGTGTATGGCATCAACTGGTCGCCGGATGGCAAGGTCGTCTCCTTCGGTTGCTCGGATAATTCCGTGCGCGCCATCGACGCCGACACGGGCCAGCAAGTGCTGCTGCTCATCTCCCACAGCGATTGGGTGCTCGGCACCGTCTTCAGCCAGAAAGGCGACCAGCTCGTGAGCGTCGGCCGCGACATGAGCGCCAAGCTCATCGAAGTATCCACCCAGCGTTTCATCGACAACTTATCGAGCATCACCCCCGGCGCGCTGCGCGGTGGATTGCAAGCCGTCGCCCGGCACCCGCAGCGCGATGAGTTCCTCGTCGGCGGCGCCGATGGCGTGCCGCAAGCCTATCGCATCGTGCGCAAAGTCCAGCGCCGCATCGGCGACAACGCGCTCTGCATCCGCAAATGGCCCGCCATGCAGGGCCGCATCTACTCCGTCGAATTCGCGCCCGACGGCAAGACGTTCGCCGCCGCCAGCTCGCTCGATGGCAAAGGCGCGGTGAATTTTTACAACTACGATTTCAGCACCGAGATGCCCGCCGACATTCTCGCCATCGAAAACAAAGCCGCCACCGGCCGCAGCGACGACGAAAAGAAAACCGTGGAAGCCCACTACACCAGCGACGTGAAGCTGCTCGCCAGCCTCGCGCTCGACGCCGGCGTCTATGCCGTCACCTACCGCCCCGACGGCGCCTCGGTCGCCGCCGCCGGGGAGGACGGCAAAGTGCGTTTCATCCGCGCCGCCGACGCAAAGGTCGCCAAAGAATTCATCCCCGTCCCCCTCCAGCCCGCTGCCACCGCCGCAAAGTAGCGGAGCGGCGGCGTCCTCGCCGCCCGCGGGCCTGCGACTGCAACTAAGCCAACCCAGCCTTCAACGCGCTCAGCGCATCGTGCGCCGCAAGCACCGCGCGCCGCGTTCCGTCGGAGAGACTCTCCTCCGCCTCCGCCGCCCGCTTCGCGCCGTCGGCCGCTTCCTCCGCCTCGATGATGTGGTCGCGAATCGAGCGCTCATCCGCACCCCGGGTCTCATCGCGCGCCTTCCGAGTCTTGTCATGAAGCTCTCCCACGATTGCCTTCAGCGCGGCCGATGCGCCCGGCTCCGCGTTCATCTTCGTCACGAGTCCGTCGATTTGCTCTTCGATGTCGCTGAGTTGTTGCGGAATGGATGCAGCCATAAATTTTCGTGTTTGGTTAATCCCATTTCGACCGCCAGCCCCTCGGTGGCCGCATGGTTCGCTCGTCCAATCCATCCAGCCACCTCTCTTCGCGCGAAACTGGAGTATGCCCGCAAAATCAAAAAAGCAGCAGATGGCCGCCGGCGCCGCGCTCGCCGCCAAGCGCGGAGAAATCAAGAAGTCGTCGCTCAAAGGCGCATCCCGCCAGATTGCCGAGTCGATGAACGAGAAACAGCTTGAAGAATTCGCCCACACCAAACTCAAAAATCTGCCGAAAAAGAAGAACGCCAATTAGCCGGGATCCGCATGAAGATTTTCGCAATCCTCTTTCGCTGGCCGCGACCTTCCCGGCGCAGGCCGCCGAGAATTCCCCGTCACCCGGCACAACGCGAGCCGGCCCACATCAAGACCGACGAAGACATTCGCTTTGCAGTCATCAAGGGACTTCTTGCAAATCCGAACGTCCTGGCCGCCGATGTCCGCGTGCAGGTGAAAGACAATGTCGTCACCCTCCGCGGCATGGTGCGCGACGCGGAGGCGAAGAGCGTGGCCGCGGGAGTCGCTCGCAGCGTGCCGGGGGTGAGAGAGGTAAAAAACTTCCTCGAAGTGCGGCCGAAAAAATAGCGCCGCGCCCTCTTCACCTCTCCGGTGGCTCGGCGTTATTCTTTCTTCGCGACGCCGATAACCCCGCAACCCACGCGTCCGCCTGCATCGCCGCTCGGTTGCGTTTTCAGATCGTCCGCCTTTGCATGCACGATGACGCCGCGTCCGATGATCGACGCCGGACCTTCAAACCGCAGGTGCTTGTCCACGACATCCAGCTTGGCCACGCCGCTTTCGTCCGCCGAAATATTACCCAAGTCCCCCGCGTGCCGCTTCTCCGCGTCATGTCCGGCGTGCGGCATTCCGGTCGGATTAAAGTGTCCGCCAGCCGATGCGCCATCCTTCGCCGTGCAATCGCCAAACTCATGAATGTGAAAGCCGTGCTTGCCCGGCGTGAGACCCTTGATCTCCGCCACCACCCGCACGCCCTCCTTCTCACGCGAAAAAGTAACCGTGCCACTCACCGTATTGCCCTCCGTCGGATGAACGACGGCGATCGCCTTGTCGATGGAATGTTCCTTTTTCTCCTCCTCCGCCCGCAGCGGAGAAGCCAGGATAAGGCCGAGACCGAGCAGCGCGGAAAGCGCGGGGATGCAGTAGTGATTTGGTGTCTTCATGGTGAAGATCAATCGACGGAGACGCCGGCAGCGGATGCGAGAAATATCGTGCAACCGCCCATTCCTCCCATCCCCGGATAACTCCCCCGCCAGTGGCATCTCCATTGCTCACCTCATAAGTGCTCACTCCTCGCACCAATGGAAAACCGAACTGCCGCTGCTCCCAAGGCTTCCGCACCGAGCGGCAATACCCTGGTGGCAAAGCTCGCCGAGATGGTGGCCTCCGATTTGCCCGGCGCGGAGATCGCCTGCCTGTCCCTGGGCTCCTGCCTGGCCGTGGTCGTCCACGATCCGATCGTAAAGGTCGGAGGGATTCTCAATTTCATGTTACCCGACTCGTCGATCAATCCGACTCGGGCCAAAGAATCCCCCTGCATGTTTGTGGATACCGGTGTGCCGCTGCTCCTCGAAGCCGTCCTCGCCTTGGGTGCCGAGAAGTCGCGCTTGCTCGTAAAAGTGGCGGGCGGCGCGCAATTTCTCGACGACCAGCGGACCATGAGCATCGGACAAAGGAATCTGGGAACGCTCATGCAAGTCCTGCAAAAGAGCGGAGTAAAAGTAACAGCCACCGATGTGGGCGGGCGCGTGAGCCGCAACCTTCGCCTCACTCTAAGTAACGGCCGATTGACCATCCAGACCCCTGCCCGGGAACCTTACTTGTTATGACCGCTGAAACTCTCGTCGCGCAGGTAAAAAATCTCACCGCGCCGTCGCCCGCGATCATTAAGTTACTCGACTTCTTGAACCGTCCCGACGCCGACAGCGATCAGGTTATTCGCGTCGTCCAGCAAGACGGCGTGTTGAGCGTGAAACTCCTCTCTCTTTGTAACTCCGCCTGGCTCGGGTTATCGACACCGGTCTCCTCCATCGAGCAAGCCGTGCTGCAAGTCGGTTACCAAAAAATCCATCGGCTGGTCCTCGCGGTTGGCTTTGGAGATGCACTCCGCCGCGCTCTGGCAGGTTATGCCATCGATGAATCCGAATTATGGCGTCACTCGCTCACCACGGCGCTCATTACTCAGCAAGTGATTACCATCGGTCGCATTACTTACTTCGACCCATCCATCGCCTATACCGCCGGCCTGGTGCACGACATCGGCAAGCTTGTTCTCAACCAAGTGCTCGATCCCGCGAGCCAAACCGCCATCCAGTATCTTATCGCCAACAGCGGACATACCCGGCTTGAAGCCGAGCGCAGCGTCATCGGCACCGACCATCCCGAAGTCGGCGCGTGCCTCTTGCAGCGCTGGAGGATTCCCGAGTCGATCGTAGAAGCCGTGGCAAACCACCACCAACCAATCCTCGAGCCGCAGCCCGCCCTTTCCGCCGTGGTCCATGTAGCCAATGCCGTCGCGCACGAGGTCGGCTCCGCACCCGGCTGGGAGAGTTTCGCCGTCCCCATCAGCGGCGCCGCGCTCAAAGCCTTGAAGATCGGCACCCACGAGTCTGACAAAATGATGATGTCCGCCTACGACGCCGTGCTGGCGGTAGCCGAACTTTCCGCCGTGGCATAAGTCTGAGCGCGCGCCGTAGCGGCGACGTCCTCGTCGCCGGAAGTTCCCGCGGCGTCACCGCCGCGCGGCTAGCCCAGCAACCCCTTCACCACATTACCGTGCACATCGGTAAGCCGGTAGCGCCGCCCTTGGAACTTATAAGTCAACCGCTCGTGATCGATCCCCAATAAGTGAAGTAACGTAGCGTGCAGATCGTGAATATGCACCCCATCGTTCACGACGTTATAACCAAACTCACACGTCTCTCCATACACCGTGCCGGGCTTTACCCCGCCTCCCGCCATCCACATGGTAAAGCACCGCGGATGATGATCCCGCCCAAAGTTAGTCTGAATCTTCCCCTGGCAATAGTTAGTCCGCCCAAACTCCCCGCCCCAAACCACCAGCGTATCATCGAGCAGCCCGCGCTCCTTCAAGTCCCGCACCAGCGCTGCCGCCGGTTGATCGGTCTCCGTGCAAAGCCTCGGCAGGGAACTGGGCAGGCTGCCGTGATGATCCCAGTCCTGGTGATAGAGCTGGATGAAGCGCACACCGCGCTCCGCCAGCCGGCGCGCTTGCAAGCAGTTCGCCGCAAAGGTGCCCGGCGTCTTCACATCCGGCCCATAACTCTCCAGCACCGCCGGCGGCTCATTGGAAATATCCGTGGCTTCCGGGATGCTCGACTGCATCCGAAAGGCCATCTCGTAATTGTCGATGCGGCTTTGAATCTCTGCGTCGGGCGTGCCTTCGAGTTGGTGCTCGTGTAATTCACGCAGCCGATCGAGCAGCAGGCGCCGGCTCTCTTCACTAACCCCGGATGGGTTGCCGAGATATAACACCGGATCCTTCGCCGCGCGGAATAACACACCTTGATGCCGCGTGGGCAGAAAGCCGCTGCCCCATAAGTGCGACCCGAGCGGCTGGCCCTTCTTATCCTTGGTGATCAGCACAACGAATGACGGAAGATTTACGTTATCCTGTCCGAGCCCATAACTCAGCCACGCGCCCATGCTCGGCCGCCCGGCGATCTGCGTGCCGGTTTGCATGAAAGTAACACCCGGACCGTGATTGATGGCTTCAGTAAACATCGACCGCACGAAACATAAGTCATCCACCACCCGTGCAGTGTGCGGCATGAGATCACTTACCCACGCCCCCGCCTTGCCATGCTGCGCAAACTTAAATGGCGAACCCACCAGCGGGATCGACGATTGGTTACCCGACATCCCGGTAAGTCGCTGCCCACCCCGCACCGAGTCTGGCAGTTGCTCGCCGTGGCGTTGGTTGAGCAGCGGCTTGTAGTCGAATAAGTCCAGCTGCGACGGCCCCCCGGACATAAACAGGTAAATGATGCGTTTAGCCTTCGGCGCAAAGTGCGGCTGCCCCAGCACCCCGCGATCCTGAACCGCGGCGGCATTGGATTTCGCAAGCATCTCTGCCAAAGCAAAGCCACCCAACCCCATTCCAAACCTCGAGAGAAACTGGCGGCGAGTTGGAAATCCCTGGCAGCAAGGCGCCGGGAGCAACGGTCCGTTCTCTGTTAGATGTTTGTTATTATTCATGGGTATCGATCATTACTAGGGTGTGTTTGTAAACCACCGAAGCAACCCCGCCTGAGTGGCTGCGTGACGCCGCGTGTCGATGACGGGTTTGCAAACATACCTTACCTTTTAACCACGCAAGCATCGTGGTTCAAAAGCGCCTGGGCTAACACGGTCGCAGCGGCCGCTTCGGACGCGGGGATGGACTCGTCGCGTTTAGAGTTACCGACGCCGAGTAACTCACTTGCTTCAACGGGCCGCGCTCGAAAGTGCGCGAGTTGTTCCTGATAAAGCTGCCGCACGATTGTAACTTCGCGCGCATCCGGTGCGCGGCTCAAGCAGCGGAGAAAACCTTGCTCGATCATCTTACTCACATCGCCCTTGGTCTCGCGGTGCAAAGCCTCCCCCAGCACGCGCGCGGCTTCCACGTATTGCGGACCATTGAGCAGGATAAAGGCTTGAAGCGGCGAGTCCGTGCGTTCTCGCTTCGCGGTGCAGATGGCGCGACGCGGCGCGTCGAAGGTAATCATCGCCGGAGGCGGACTGGTGCGGCGCCAGTTAGTGTAGATGCTGCGGCGATACACGTCGTCGCCGCCGCCTGGCTTGGCGGGCTTGAATGCCTCGCTCATTTCGTAAGGATTCACCGGCGGCCCGCCGACCTTTGTTGCAAGCAGGCCGGCTGTGGCGAGTGCGTTATCGCGGATCATCTCGGCAGGAAGGCGCAAGCGCGGGCCGCGCGCGAGCCATTCATTATCCGGATCATCGGTCATTGTCTTTGCATCGGCGATGCTGCGCTGGCGATAAGTCTGAGTCATCACGATGATCTTGATCAGTGCCTTGGTATCCCAGCCACTTTCGATGAATCGCGAGGCCAGCCAGTCGAGCGCCTCGGGATAAAGCGGCCGCGCGCCCTGGCTGCCAAAGTCATCCGCCGTTTTCACGAGACCGCGGCCAAAGATGTTCTGCCAAAAGCGATTTACCGTTACTCGCGCGGTAAGTGGATGCCGCGGATCGGTAAGCCACTGCGCGAGCCCTAGCCGGTTCTTTGGCGCGCCCGCCGGAAATGGGAGGAGCCACTCGGGCACGCCACCTTCGACTTCCGCGCGATGCTGCGAGTAATCTCCGCGAAAGAGCACGTAAGCCTTCTTGGGCTGCGGAAGCTCGCGCATCACCATCACTTCATTCACCCCGTCGGCAAAGGCGAGTAACTCACCGCGCACCTGTTTGAGTAAGTCGAGTTGCTTTGCCCAATCCGCGTCCGCGGTTGCGAGAAAGTAGTCCAGCAGCGTCTCGCCCGACCCCGCCAGCGTTGCCTTGGCTTCCTCTTCATTGGCGGTGGCGAGGGCTTCGAGCGGAGTAAGTTCCCGGCCGAAGACGCGGAAGTCATCGATCAGTCCGCCCTTGAACCCGCGATCACGAAAGCGTTCGCCGAGCGCGATGTTATCGCCGCCGCCGCCGGTAATGTCCTTGGTTAGTCCGTCCTTCATTACCTCGACCGCCGCCAGCCTGCCATCCACGTATAAGTGCAAGCCGGCGGCGCGGCCGCTGCCATCGGAGGTTACCACCACGTGCTTCCATTCCTTGACCGGCAGCATTTCAGTGGCGCGGATCGAGATGGCGTTACCCGGCCAGAAATGGATGAGAGACCATTTCAGCTTCCCCTCCTCGAAGAGCAACTCGTAGCCTCGGCTGGCGGCGTCGGTCCACGCTTTTGAGCGATGAAAGACCACGGCGCGATCTTTCACATCCGGCGTCCGCAGCCATAGCGAGACGCTGAAGGGTTCGTTGCGCTTGAAGTTCCCAAACGGCAAATCCACCGGATCGTCGCCGGTAAATTGCACCGCATTACCCGACTTACCCGGCACTAACTTATTCTCGCCTTTCAACGTGGCTGGCTTGGTTACATCGACCGAGTTAGCCAGCTTATCCTTCTCCAGCGTGTCGAAAGTAAAGCGCCCCAGTTCTCCGGAAATCGTCAGTTCATGCGGCGTCTTGAGCCACTCGGTAAAGGCGGCGCGCTTCGAGTCTCGCAGCGCCGCGGCATTCTTCTCTTCGTTAGTTACCTTCCGCCGAAGCGCTGCCATCCGCTCTTTGGCCGGCGCGTCCAGCAGCATGAGCGCGGGCGTGGGAGGCGATGGCGTGAAGAAGGAGTAAAGGCCCGCCTCGTCGATATTCTGGAAGTAAGCGAAGAGCTGATAGAATTCCTTCTGCGCCATGGGATCGAACTTATGATCGTGGCAACGCGCGCACTCAAAAGTAAGTCCGAGAAAAGCCGTCGAGAAAGTCTGCACGCGGTCGCACACGTACTCGACACGATATTCCTCCTCGACGCTGCCTCCCTCGCTTTCCTGCTGGTGCAGGCGGTTGAAAGCTGTGGCCAATATCTGCTCATCGGTGGCATGAGGCAGTAAGTCGCCCGCTAACTGCCAGGTAATGAACTGATCGAAAGGCAGGTTAGTATTGAAGGCGCGCACGACCCAATCGCGCCACGGCCACATTTCCCGCTCCCGATCCACCTGGAAGCCGTAACTGTCTGCATAACGCGCGATATCCAGCCAATCGACCGCCATCCGTTCACCGTAACTCTGGTTCGTTAGTAACCTATCCACGAGCCGTTCGTAAGCATCCGACGCGGTATCTTTCCCAAATGCCTCTATCTCCGCGATCGACGGCGGCAAGCCAGTAAGATCGAAACTAACTCTGCGGATCAACGTGTGGCGATCCGCCTCTGGCTGAAACCGGAGACCGCGTTGCGCGAGACCTTTCGCGACGAGGGAGTCGATCGATGTTTCCGGCGAAGTTACTTTGAGCGGGATGAAGGCCCAGTGCGGCTCGTATTCCGCACCTTCAGCGATCCAGCGTTTCACCGTCGCGGCCTCGGCGGGCGTGAGACCTTCGAGCTTCGATTTGGCCGGCGGCATGTGATCGTCGGGATCGGAAGCCAGCACGCGCGTCATCACTTCGCTCTTCTCGGGATGACCGGGAACGATCGCGCCTTCCTTGGTCGCGCTCTCTCGCACATCGAGCCGGAGATCGGCCTTGCGCTTGTTGGCGTCTGGCCCGTGGCAGTGGAAACATTTGTCCGAAAGGATCGGGCGAATATCGCGATTATAACGCAGCTTTTCCTCCGCGTGCGCCGAAGCGACGGCCAAGGCGAGGCAGAGTGCGGCGCGGAGTTTCATGGTTGCGTTCCACTATTAGTCCGCACCGCATCTCCGTGCTAGGTGCGAAATCGCTCGCATTGACACCCCTGCCGCGGCCACTAGCCTCCGTGCCATGAGCCGCGCCGCCATCGTCCTGCTCGTCATCGCCTGCGGCATCGCGGCGGCCGCGTCGCCCGAAGAGGGCGTGGCGCTCGCCCTCGTGTACGACACTTCGGGCAGCATGAAGGATCCCGTGCGCGACAGCGGTGGAAAGCTCGCGCCGAAATACATCATCGCCAATCGCGCGCTCGGCGCCGTGGTGGATCGGCTGGAGAAAGTGGACGCGCCGGCGACTGGAAGTGCCCGGAAAATCCACGCAAGCCTCGTGGTCTTCGCGGCGAAAGGCGGACGCGACGCCGTGCCTTTCGGCGAGTTCAAGCCCGCGGCGTTTCGCTCCTGGCTGGCTGCTTTCTCGAAACCCGATAGCGGCACGCCGCTCGGCGAAGCACTCCGGTTTGCGGCGCAGCCGGTGCTCGCTTCGCCGCTCAGGCACAAGCACATCCTGCTCATCACCGACGGCATGAACACCGTGGGACCCGACCCCGCCGCGGTGATCCCCGGCGTGCGCAGGGCGGCGGCGGAAAGGGGCGCGTCGCTTGGGATTCATTTCATCGCCTTCGACGTCGCGGCGAAAGTCTTCGACGGAGTAAGGAAGCTCGATTGCACCGTGGTGAGCGCATCCAACGAAACGCAGCTTCACGCACAACTCGGCTTCATTCTTGAAGAGAAGATTTTGCTGGAGGATGAGGAGCCGCGGGTAAAGAAGAAGGAACCGCAAACCCCCAACCAATAATAAGTCATGGGTATTTTCCGAGCCATCAAACGTCTGTTCATCTTCCTCGGGCTCGCCGCGGAGAAGGCCACCGAGAGCGACGCGATCAACCAGGCCGTGGTCGAGCGCGGCATCCGCGATGCCAAGGCGCGCGCGGAGAAAGCGCATTACGCCAGCGGCCAGCTCGCCGGGCAGGTCGCATTACTCAAGGATCAGATCAAGCGCCAGCAACGGCAGCGCGAGGATTTGCAGGGCTTGCTGCAAGCCGCCGCCGCCGCCAACGACGAAAACAATGGAGCGCATTACGCCGAGGAACTCGCCACTCTCGAAAAGGACATCGGAGACAACGAGGCGCAACTCAAAGGGCTCGTGGATCTCTATGAACAGAACACGCAGATCATCGCGCAGAGCTTGCGGGAGATTCAAAAATTCCAGCGCGAATTTGAAGTGGTGAAAGCGCGCGCAGCGATGGGCCGTTCGCTCGAGGGGCTTTCCACGATGATGAAAGGTTCCATCACCGAGTTGCAGGGGATGATGGGCGGCGACGTGTCGCAGTCCATGCAGCAGTTGCGTCAATCCGCGGCCTCGGGCGAAGGACAGATGAAGGCCACGCTGGACCTCGCGCGGGAGATGGGTTCCGGCGTCCAGCGCGAATTGGAGATGCGCAAGACACGCGGCACACAGCTCTTCGCGGAATACAAGAAGAAGATGGGCATGACGCAGAGCGAAGGGGCCGCGACGCCGGCCGCCGCGCCCGCCGAGCGGCAGAAGATTGCGGAATGACGAATGACCCATGACCAATGACGAATGGCAAACGTTCGGGGCGCGTTACGTTGTTGCAGGACTCCGTGGGTTTCGCTCGTGCCTCGCTTCACCCCGGCTAATTTCCAATGTCCCTTCGGGACGTTCTCCGCACGAGGATTCATCCCAAAACCAGCTTGATCTTAACGCCATTAGGGAACCACCGAATTAAATAAGATGGAGTCCACGAAATACACGGAAGACACGAAAAGGAACACGAAGACAGAGAGAGCAAACGAGCCGCACCAGCCCTTTTCGTGTTCGTGTTTTCGGTGGATTGAATCACCGCTGCTTTAGGGGCAGTCCCGGATGGCCTTAAGTTGAGGCAGATTTGGGAGGAGTCGTCGTGCGCTTTACTGCGGCTTAGTGCCTTCGTGTCTTCGTGGTAAAATTCCGCGAAGCCCTCCCCCCCGTCGCAGCTTTTGCGAGTGAACCACGAAGGCGCGGAGGCACGAAGGGCCAGCGGCAACAGAGATGCGAAATGGCAAGCGCCGAGATTTGCCAAATGCGTGAGCCAAAGTGCTGGCCATCGTTCCCCCGACGAGGAAGGGGTTGATCACGGCGGTGTGCGCTCCGGGTAGATCGGCACTCCTTCGCGGGCGATTTTTTCCCGCAGCCGAGGGTAGTGGGTGCGCTCGGTGCGGATGACATCGAATTCGTAAATGACAGGCGCGGTTTCGAGGGCTTCGGTGAGTTCCAGCCATTGGCGGGCAGTGGCGTCGGGGGCCGAGATGGCGAGGTCGAGATCGGACGCGCGCCGGGCCTGGCCGGTGGCGCGGGAGCCGAAGACGCGCACTTCCCGCACGCACGGAAAGTGGGCAAAGATGCGGCGGAGCACGGCGAGATCCCGGTCGCGGAGGGCGAGGTCTTTCATGCTTTCAGTCCCATTCCAAGGCCTGGATCTTAAGCGCCAATGCCGCCGAGTAGAGGGGCATAGTCGCGGACGATGTGCCCGTGGATGCGGTGGGCGATGGCCTCATCGTAGGCATGGCTGGTGAGGTTGCGGTCTTCTAGCATCTGGAACCAGACATCGGCCTCCTCGGGCGAGGAGATGAGGTTCTCGGCGAAGGCCTTTTTCAGCGTCGGCCGGGGTCCGCCGCATTCGTGCCCCTGGCGTTCGAGGTAGAGCTTGAGGGTCTTCCACACGACTTCGAAGGTGAACTCGAAACGCTGGATGGTGGCGTCGCGGATGAGTGCGTTTTCCGGCTGAGCGATGGCTTCGGCGAGCCGGGCGGCCCTCTCGAGCACGTCGGTCTGTCGCTCAATGAATCGTTCTTTGCTCATGGCCTGCAGGCTAATGTAGTGTTCAGTAAATAAAAGGTCATAATTATTTCGGCGTTTCTGCTTCGATCTTGAGGCGGGCGGCCTTGATCTTGGCCAGAATGGCGGCGCCTTGGGCTTTCCACACGTAGCGCGA
>JBBRXP010000035.1:0-40016 GCA_038238555.1 Chthoniobacterales bacterium
ATCAAGACCACCATCCCCTTCCAGCAAGCCATCATGCACCACCCGGATTTCGTGCGAGGCAAATACCACACCGGCTTCGTAAACAAGCTCATCGAATCGCGCGGCGCGGAGTTTGGCGGCTGAAGGTTGGCGGGATGCTGAAAATCTACGATAGGTTCAGCGCGCCGCCTTCGCAGAGATCGGCTTTCCCGAAGCTCTCAATGTGGTGGCCCATCGAGTGCGCCAAGGCCAGCCAGAGTCGATTGTGCGCCACCGTATCCAGCTTCAAACTACGGCCCATCTTGAATCCCGCGCCGGAGCCGAGCAGCACGCACGGGATGTTATCGAGCGTGTGCGAGTTACCTTTCCCGAGTTCGTTGGTCCAGATGAGCAGCGTGTGGTCGAGCATCGAGCCTTCGCCAGTTGGCTCGGGCGTCTCGGCGAGACGCCGGGCGAGGTATGCGAGTTCGCCGGCAAACCAGGTGTTGATCTTTTGCAGCTTGGCGTAGGCGGCCGTGTTGCTATCTGGCTCGTGCGAGAGCGAGTGGTGGCCTTCCGAGATGCCAAGCCAGCGCATCTGCGCCTGGCCGACGGAGCGCATGTATTGCAGCGTGGCCACGCGCGTCATGTCGTTGGCCAGCGCGTTGACGAGCAGGTCGATCTGCATGCGACTAATCTGCGGAGTGTTGTCGTTGACGAGTTCAATGCTGGGATCCAGCGCGGGCATGGGATGCTGCAGCTTGGTGTCGGTATCCGCGCTCTGAAGTTCCCGTTCCAGATTGCCGACGAGCGCGACGTGTTGCTCGAGCAGCGCTTTGTCGCGGGCGCTGAGCTTTGAAGAAACGCGGAAGAGATCCTCGCGCACGTCGTCGAGAATGCTCCCGAGGCTGTCGCGATCTTTCATGCGGCCGTAAAGCTTCGCGAACATTTGATAGGGATCGTCCACCGGCGCGATGGGCTGATTCGCTCCCGCGTAACTCATCCGCGTCCACGGATCCGCGCGGTCCGGCACTGCGACACCGAATTCGAGCGAACCGAAGCGCGTGCGCGTCTCCGGCCGGCTCTGCAAGAAATTCTTGAGCTCTTGATCGATGGAAATGTGGCTGGCCCAGCCGGCGGGAGTGCCGCCGCCGCCGTGGATGTTGCCGGGAAGGAGTTCGCTGGCGGTGAGCAGGCAGCTCATCCCGCGCATGTGCCCGTCGCCGTCGCCGCGAATTTTATTGCTGATGCCATGGAGGATGAGCGTGCGCTCTTTGAAGGGCTCCAACGGCGCGAGGATGGATTTGAAAGTGAGGTCCGATCCCGCCTCATCGGGCCAGAACTCATTCGGCAACGTACCATTCGGCGAAAACATGATGACGACCCGCTGACGGCGCTGAGGAAGCGGTGCGCCGGTGAGACTCGGCAAACCGGCGAGGAAAGGCATGGCGGCGGTCGAGATGCCGAGATGGCGGAGAAATTGGCGGCGGTTGAGCGTGTTCATGGTGATGGGTTTATTTGTGAGCCACTTTGGATTCAGCTTCGGGCATTCCGCGCGCGGCGGCACTAGTGGCAATGTCCGCGAGAAGCTTGCGGATGTTGAACCCCGAGGCAACGAAGGATTGGCGCAATGTTTCCAGCGTATCCGGCCCGCACACGCCGACCGCTTGCTTCACCGTGTGGTGGAAAAGATGATGGATGAACGCGCGATGGCCGCCCGGATTTTCGGCTGCAAATTTTGCGAGATCTCGCGCGCCGGTGAGCCGGATGGTTTCGCCTTCCTCGGTGGCGAAGTCACTGACCGCATTGATCGGCTTGTTATCGTCCCGCGTCCGCCAGCGCCCAATGGCGTCGTAATTTTCCAAGCTAAAGCCGAGCGGGTTAATGGTGGCGTGACAGCTCATGCACGAGACGTTCTTCGTCATCTCGGTGATCTTCTCCCGCATCGTCAGGTGTGAGTCGAATTTCGCGTCCTCAAAGGCGATCGCATTCGGCGGCGGCTTGAGTGTCATTCCCACAATGGTGCGGGTGAGAAAAACGCCGCGGTGGATGGGCGAGGTCTGCTTGCTGTAGGCGAAAGCGGCGAGCAAATAGGGATGCGTGACGACGCCCGCGCGCTCCTTTGAATCGAAGGTCACGCGCTGAAAGCCATCGCCCGCCACGCCTTTGCCATAAAGCTTTCCGAGGCGGTCGTTGAGCAGGAGGTAGTCGGCCTGGAGCAGCTCGCGGTAGTCCGAGCGCTCGCTCCAGACCACTTGATCGAGGAAGAGCTCCAACGATGTGCGCAGGTCCGCGAGCACCGCCGCGTCAAACTCAGGAAACGCCTTGGGGTCTTTCGAAATCGACTCCGCGCGCTCGAGCTCCAGCCAGTGGTGAAAAAAGCCGCGCAGCTTCATCCTGGTGCGCGCGTCGCCGAGCATCCGCGCGGCCTGCGCGGCGATCTGCTCGCGGGTGCGCAGCTTTCCCTCGGCGGCGGCTTGCAGCAGCTTTTGATCGGGGATCGAATCCCACAGATGCAGGGCAAGGCGCGCGGCCACGTCGTAGTCATCGGGCTGCGCGCAGAGCGGGAGCTCCGGGTAGAGAAAGCGCGGGGACTTGAGCGAAAGCAGCACCACCCGCCGGACCGCGGTCTCGGGACTTTTCGTGGCCGCAAACTGGCGCTCGACGAAGTGCCGATAATCCTCCTCGCTCAACGGACGCCGGAACGCCGCCTCCGCGAAACGCCGCGCGAATTGCTTGAGCTTCTCGACCCGATCGGGCGCGTTTGATTTCACGCCGGCGAGTTCTTCGAGGTGATCGTCCACCTGCTCCGCCACGCCGATCGCGGCCTCGGTGGTGGCTTGATCCCACTCCTTGGAGACGCCGGTGCCGCGCTCGTAACCCACGCTCCGGTCATCCGCCGGGAAGGGCGTCTTGACCACCACCGTTTCGCGCAGCCGATCGGGCGCGAGATTCTCCCGCGGAATCGCTTCGACCACCCCGTGCGGCGGCTTCCACAGGAGCTGCACCGACGCGGTCTTTTCCTTGAATTTGAAAAACTCCATCGTGAGCGGATACGTGCGACCGCCGAGCAGAAAGACGCTCTTCTTTTCCTCCCGCACCTCCGGCCCGCTGCTCACCCAGGCGTCGATGAGCGTCCGCTTCATCTCATTCACCGAGAGTCGCACGCCGTTCTCGCTCCTCACGATGAATTCGTAGGTGCCGGTCTCTTCCGCGAAGACACAACCTTCCCAACGCACCGAGAATTCCTCCGGGCCCATCTTCTCCGGGTCCGGGCTGTCGGTGCCGAAGGCAAAGGCCACCTGCCCGTCGAGTCGGTCGAACTTTGCTTTCGGCCGCTTCGCCCGCTCCTCGAGGGTGTCGCGTTTCGGGTTCGGAGGAAGTTCCCCGGGCTTCGGGATGGCGAGGCCGGAGTAATGCGCCGCGAGCCCGCGCTCCACGCCGCGCGGCTTGTCGAAGCCGGGTCGAAAGCGCCCGACGAGATCGGCCACCGAGGTGCGGTACTGCGCGATGGTGAGTCGCGCGAGATCGAACTCCGGTGGACGCAACCGCGCCTGCGCCTGCGGCGAATAAAATGTCTCATGGATGTAGGCCGCCACCTGCGCCGCATCCTGGCCCACGCATGCTCCCACATTGTCGTCCGGCATGGTGCGCGCGATCCGCTTTGCCAGCGCCTCCACCGTGCGATTGCCCTGAAGCGGTTCATCGTACTTGTCCGGCACGCCTTGCCCTTTGTCGCCGTGGCACTCCGCGCACAGCTTCCGGTAAATCGCCGCGCCCGGATGATCCTTCCCCTCCGCCATGCCAGCACCCACCCACGCCACGACCACAAACAGGTTCCGACAAAATCGGCGACAGGCGGCGCGATGTGTGAGCTTCACGCTTTCAAAAGCATGGAAGAGAACAGGAAATTAGGTGCCAACCCAGCCCGGCCAACTCCTGGGCCGCAACTGGAAGTCGATGCGGACATGAGCCGCGCATGCGTTGCGCATGATCGCCGCTCCCGAATTTGAAAGGGCTGGGTTTTTAGCGCGCATGCCGCAATCCCTCGCCAACATCCTCGTGCATCTCGTCTTCAGCACTAAAGAGCGTGCGCCTTTGCTCGCCGATGCGTGGCGCGATGATTTGCACGGCTACATCGGCGGGATCATCCGGCGCTGCGGCGGCGATCTCCTCGCCGCTCACTCGGTGGCCGACCCCATCCATTTGTTCTTCCCGCTTCCGCGCACCCTCGCTGTGGCGGATTTGGTAAGGGAGATCAAAATGAGCGCGACGAGGCAGCGCGCGCGCAGATTCGCGTGATTATCCGGCGCATTCTGCGCAAGCATGGCTACCCGCCCGATAAGCAGGAGCAAGCGACGCAAACCGTGCTGGAACAGGCTGAGTTGATCTGCGCCGACACCTTCTGAATGAAGTGGGCAACAGTAGTTTTCTCCTAGGAAAGCTCTGCGGCGCGATGTTGTGTCCTTTGCTTCCACTCGTTCACCCATGCTTCACCGTCTCCTCCTCGTCTCGCTCGCGAGCGCCACCCTCTCGTCGCTCCGCGCGCAAACCGATGCCCCGCCCGCTGGCACTGAAGAGGTCCGCAAGATCATGCAGACCTACGCGGGCCGCGGAACCTTGCGCGACGATACGCCGCCGACATCTCCGAAGGACGCGCTGAAGACCTTTCAGATGCGCGACGGGTTTGCCATCGACCTCATGTCCAGCGAACCGGAGACCGAGCAGCCGCTTTACATGAGTTGGGATTCGCGCGGGCGGCTGTGGGTGATGCTATACCGGCAATATCAGTTTCCCGCGGGACTGAAAGTCGTTAGTTACGACCAGCATTTGCGCGCTGTCTTTGACAAGGTGCCGGAGCCGCCTCCGCGAGGCGTGAAAGGCGCGGACAAGGTGATCGTGTTTGAAGACACCGATGGCGATGGCTTCTTCGACAAGCACAAGGTGGTGCTCGATGGGTTGAACATCGCCACCGCGGCCATCAAAGGCGCCGGCGGTATCTGGGTCATGAACCCACCGTATCTTTTGTTCTATCCAGATGCTAATGACGACGATGTCCCCGACGGCGATCCGCAGGTAGCTTTGAGCGGTTTCGGCCTGGAGGACACGCACTCCGTAGCCAGCAGCCTGCACTGGGGTCCGGATGGATGGCTCTATGGCGCCAATGGAAGCACCACCACGGGCAATGTCTCCTCCGCGGTGACCAAGAACGTGCGCTTTCAAGGACAGCACATCTGGCGATTTCATCCAAAGACGAAAGTATTCGAGATCTACGCGGAGGGCGGTGGCAATACCTTTAGTTGTGAACTCGATGCGCAAGGCCGCGTCTTTAGCGGCACCAACGGCGCGCAGCGCGGGATGCACTTCGATCAAGGCATGAGCGGCGTGAAGGGATTTGGCAAACACGGGCCGCCGCTCAATCCCTATGCGTTCGGTTACTTCGATCACATCGAGACAAAGAGCGATGGCAAGCGCTTCAACCAAGCTTTCTGCATTTACAACGGCGGCTTAATGGACGCTGCCTTGGGCGATCATTTCGTCGCGGCGAATTCCCTGCAAAACATGGTCTATGTGAGCCGGCGCATTCCATCGACTTCCACCTTTCGCGCGGAGGATGACGAACCGCTTTTGCGCAGCACCGATCGCTGGTTCCGTCCCGTCGATATCAAGGTGGGGCCCGATGGCTGCATCTATCTCGCGGATTGGTATGACACGCGGTTAAGTCATGTGCGCCCCGTTGACGACTGGAGCAAGACAGACGGACGCATCTACCGCGTGCGGCCCGAGGGTGCAAAGGTCGGGTTGAAGCCATTCAATCTGCACACGGCACCCATCGCTGAACTCATCGAGGATTTGCACCATCCCAATAAGTGGTTCCGCCTTCAGGCGGCGCTGGAGATGAGCTGGCGCGGTGAAAACTCGGCGTTGCCACAGTTGCAGAAGCTAGCGCGCGATCCGCAAAATGCCCACGCGCTGGACGCGCTCTTCGCGGTGCACATGCTCGGAGGACTCGACGACGATCTCGCGCTGGAATTACTCAAGCATCCCGATCCCTACGTGCGCCGTTGGGTCGTGCGCTGCACGGGCGACAGGAATGAGGCGAGCACGCGGCTCGCATCCGCCCTGCAAAACCTCGCTACGACCGAACAGCAACCCGAGGTGCGCACCCAACTGCTGTGCAGCGCGAAACGTCTGCCTGCCGATGCGGCGCTGCCGATCGTCCGCACAATGATGGAGCGCGATGAAGACTTGCAGGATCAACGCATTCCGCTGCTGCTATGGTGGGCTATCGAAAGCAAGGCGGAGAGCGATCGCGACGCGCTGCTCACGTTGTTTGAAGATAGCAAGGTCTGGGACACGAAACTCGCGCGGACTTTCGGTGCGCAAAATCTGGCCAAGCGCTGGGCGATGGCCGGGACAAAGGAAGATTTCCAATCCTGCGCGAAGCTACTCGCTCTGGCACGACGCGACGAAGATCGCGCGGTAGTCATCGAAGGCATCGCCGCGGCATTTGAAGGCGGCAAGGTGCCGGAGCTTCCGCCTGCATTGTCCGATCCGCTCAATGCCTGGTTGAAGAGTCAGATGGATGGCGATCTCGCGCTGGCGGTAAAGACAGGTAACGCGGATGCGGTGAAAAAAGCGCTCGCGGTCGTGGCCGACAAGAAAGCGCCGCCGCTCAAGCGGGCGTCGCTTTTGCAGGCGCTCGCGGAAGCCGGCAACACGCAAGTCGTGCCCGTCCTCATCGCGATCTTCGGCAGTGCGGGCGACATCGCGCTGAAGAAAACCGCGCTCGCCGTGGCGGGCCGCTTTGACGATCCCAAGATCGCGCGCAGCGTGGTGGCTAGCTACGAGGGAAAGTTGGCGGGCGATCCCGGATTGCGCGATGCCACGCATCGGATGCTGGTCGGCCGGCGCGAGTGGGCGCGGATGTTCCTCGATGAAGTCGAACTGCATCACATCAAGGAAAAGAACGTCGCGCCGGATGTCGTGCGCCAGCTTGCTCTCTATCACGATGCGGCGATGGACGAGATCGTAAAGAAGCACTGGCCGTCCTCGAGCGCGAAGCTCAACAACGCGCAGAAGCTAGCCGAGATGAATCGCATCAAGGCCGTGGTCGCGAACGGCGCGGGCGGCGCGGAGAAAGGCAAAATCATTTTCACCCAGCGCTGCGCGCTTTGCCACACGCTCTTTGAGGAAGGCGGCAAGGTCGGCCCCGACCTGACCGGGTACGAGCGCAGCAACCCGGACTTTTGGCTCGTGGGAGTTCTCGACCCGAGCGTGGAAATCCGCGAAGGCTTTGGCGCTTACATCTGCAAGCTCAAGGACGGCCAGATATTGATGGGTCTCATCGACAAGCAGGATGCCGGCGGCGTGGTGCTCAAGGACGTGGTGGGCCAAAAGCACGCCGCAAAGCAGCCGGACATCGAAAGTCTCGAAGCATCGCCCGTCTCGCTCATGCCCGAAGGCTTGCTCCAAGGCTTGAGCGACGCCGAACTGCGGGATCTCTTCGCCTGGATGATGAAGTGACCGCGCGCCGCAAGTGATTGGGCTGGATGCCCTGCGCTACACCGTCGCTGGCTCCGCGCTTTCCACCGCGGGAGTGCCGAGCCGCTGTTGTAGCGACGCGGCAATCGCTTTGACCACGGCGCGCTGGCTGCGGTCAAAGAGGAAGATGAATTTCGGCTTCTTCTCGAGGCTGTAGAGCACCACGTTTTCGCTCAGAAATTTCGGCTCGTGCGCGGCTTTGTAGGTCGCCAGATCCAACTCCGCCAGGAACGGCCGCCAGCTTTTCCTCGCCACGAAACGCAGTTTGTGCGGCGTCTCGAAGGTGGCGACGAGATGGCCGAAAAGATTTCCGGGCACACCCTTGGCCGATGCGCTCACGCAGCCCGCGGCCCACGCGATCTTTTCGCCCTCGAGATTGCGCTGGGCAAAGATGATGTCCAAATCATGAGGCAGTGCGGAGCCGAGTTCGGCATCGAGATGATCGGCCGCCGGCGCCGTGAGCTTGCGCCAGAGCAGCCACGCATTGGCCCGCACAGCGCGGAAAAGCTTCGGCCCGAAATACGCGATGGCCAGCATCAGGATGGAAAACACGGCGAGCGCGAGCAGCGGATCGTGCGCGATGAGCAGCAGCCCGCCGACCACTGCGGCATCCTCGCCCAAGCTCAGCGCGATGTTTGAAAATGGCTCGGGCGAATGATTGGCCACGAGCCGCGTGCCAGCCTTCACGCTGTGGGTCATGAGCGAGACGCTGCCGGCCAGCAGCGCGGCGATCACCTCGAAGACCGGATCGGCATTTCCCAGCACGCGCACCGCGAGGAAGGCGCCGCCGATCGGGCGGATGACCGTGTGCACGGTGTCCCAGAGCGAGTCGATCCACGGCACCTTGTCCGCAAAAAATTGCAGCGCGAAGAGCAGTCCCGAGACGAGCACCACTGCCGGATGCCCGAGGATGGCGAGTTGCGGATGCGTCTGCGCCACGTCCAGCCAATGCTGCTGAACGGCCAGCCCGGTGGCGAAGACAGTGAGGTAGAGATTGATGCCGGCGAGCGACGCGAGGCCGAGCGCCGTGCCGAGGAGGCGGAGGGTTTCCATGCGCGCACTATCCCCGCCGCTCCTGGCATTACAAACGGAATGTCGAAGCGCCCGCCGCCTTCTCCTCGACCACGGGATTGGTGAGCTGGCCGATGCCTTCGATCTCGACGGTGACGCTGTCGCCCGCTCGCAGCCAGCGCGGCGGAGTGCGCGCCATGCCCACGCCATGCGGCGTGCCGGTGAGGATGACCGTGCCGGGCAGCAGCGTCATCGAGCCGCTCAGGAATTCGATGAGCGTCGGCACATCGAAGATCATGTCGTCGGTGCTCCAATCCTGCAGCACCTCGCCGCTTACGGTGGTGGAAATGCGGAGCGCATTTGGATTGGGGATTTCATCGGGCGTCACCAGGCAAGGCCCGAGCGGGCAGAAGGTGTCGAAAGATTTGCCGCGGCACCACTGCGAGCCGCCGCCTTCCTTCTGCCAGTCGCGCGCGCTCACGTCATTAGCGCAAGTGTAGCCGAGCACGTAGTCGAGCGCCTCGGCGCGCGGCACATTTTTCGCGCGCCGCCCGATCACGACCGCCAGCTCGCACTCGTAATCCACGCGCCCGCTCGCCAGCCAGCGCGGGATCTCAATCGGTGCGCCGGGATGCTGCAGGCTCGCCGGATTTTTCATGAAGAGCACCGGAAACTGCGGCAGCGGCGCATTGGTCTCCATGGCGTGCTGGCGATAGTTCAAGCCGATGCACAGGATCGCCGGCGGCTCGACCGGCGCCAGCACGCGGGCCACCTCCGCGCGCTCGCCGGTCGATTCGAGTTTCTCAAAAAGCGAGCCGCGCAGCTTCGTCGCGGCGCCATCTGGATCTTGCGCAGCGCAGCCGGTGTGGCCGTCGGTGGTTTGGTAACGGAGGATTTTCATGGAGGGCGCTCACTCTGCGATGGAGACCTTCCATTGCCGATGAAAAAACGCCTGCATGAACAACGGGCGGAAGAAGCCGTCCGCGCTCCGAGGGGATACATTCGTGATTCGGTGTCTCGCGGCGATTTGGAGGGACACGCTCCATCGTGTCCCTGACCCAGAGTGCAGCGATTCTGGCAACGTCCACCGGGCTCTCTTCAGCCAGTGTTCTTTCCGCGCTAAATGCCACTCCCCACAAAACAATAAGAGTGACGGCTATTCTCATCGAAAGATTACGTTGTATGCCGCGGCGTGGTTAGCTACCCACGGCGTTTCCAAAAGAGCAACGAGACCACAGCGAGGGCGGCGATCCCGACGCCCCAGGGCCACACCGGCGCTCGGCTTTCGATGGTCGGAGTGGGAGTTTGCGCAACCCGCGTTGTTGGCAAAGGCGAGGTTTCCGGTGTGGCCGTCGAAGGCGGGCTTGTCGTGGGAGCGGCAGCTTTTGCGGAACTATCGATGCCTTTTGCGTTCGCGACCAGCGGTGATTTACGAACTAACTCGGTGAGCACGGTAAACAATCCGCGCACGTCAAACTCAGGTCTGGGCGGGGGCTCAGCGTAATTCTTGTCGTCGCTCGGATCCGAGAAAGCTTGGTAATAACTTTCGCCTCCGGGAACCATAATAAGATCCTTTCCACCCTGAAACGCAGCTAACATGGCGATCCTAATATCGAGTTGCTTCGACGGGATATTCGCAGTGGAAAAGACCGCCATTCGCATCTCTGGGCGGTCAAATGGCTGCCGTGTGGGCGAAACTCTTATCTCGCCAATCAAGAGCCCGCCAGAAATGTCGTCACCGAGTGGCAGGTTGCCCAAAGGGCCACGTCCTCCTTTCGAAATGAGACCTTCCGGCTCTGAGTCTAACCGGTTCAAGACTTGCCTAGTTTCATTTGTTATGAAAGTGCCTTCTCGTGCGACGGTGATCAAAACCGGATAAAACGCGAAAGGTGTTTTGGAGCTGATCTGGTAAGTACTAACAACGGCGTTCCCGTTCACTTTCCTATCATCCTCCGTCACGTTTTGCGTGATCAACTCCGATACTGGAAAGCGGAACGCTGCGGCAAGTGCGGCGAGGCTCACAGGGCTTTCATCAGCCTTCGCAGCACTCGAGTATAATGCCATTACTAACAAAATCGTGTGAAAAGCTTCCTTTTTCATTGGTAGGTGCCGTGGTATGCAAACCACCCGGTTCCAAATTCGACTTTCGTGAAAAACACTCGACCCGCATCCGGCCAAGGAGCAGATGCGAGAGAAGCGTTTCCAGCTTGCGTTCTAGCCGCATTCTTTGGGTCGGCAATTTCGAAACGCCCGAGAAAGATCTTCTTAGCTCCGTAGGCGAAGTCATATAAATCGATCGTGTTTCCGTAGCAATTAAGACTATTCACCTCAATGCCGCCTGCCGGCAACGCGCGATAGGATACCTCCAAGCTTCCAATAACGCGACACTTGCCGAGCGCAAAGTGGAGCTCGGTTTTTTTGTCGCTGATTGCAAAATCAATTTCACGATCATCTACCGGTAGCGTCTTAACAGACCAAGTGGACGTGGCCGTCGCGGCTAAAGTAGCTATGTTCGTTTGCAAAACGCGATCATACATTTGTAGCACGCCTTGCGACGCGACTATCTGACGGGCAAGAGGTGAGTTCGAAGGCAACACTATGCGGTGGGTATTGGCTTGATTTATGGAGTTCCACTTCGCGCCGAGAGGATGGGCGAGGCCGTCGGCGGATGGAATGACGCTGGCATCCAGTAGAATACCAAACTCTGTTGGGTTAGCGCCCGTTATCGTGTTAGCGCCGGAGCCAAAAGCATTGATGAGCTTTGCCGCCGTCGGAGCAAAAACGGAAACAGTAAATCCATTTCCATACCCTTCAGTGGTGGCGCGAGCTGCGGTGTAGTCGTTTTGAGTAACGACGACGATGCCGTCTAAGTAATGAAATGTGGGATCGCCGGCAGTGCCCGGCAGCGGGGAGTAGGGAGAGCCATCTTCATTTGTCTTTGGCGTTTTCTGAAACACGGCGGTTACTTCGCTGGAGTCAAGTGCGCCGTTCCCATTCGCGTCGTAGCCTGCGACCACCTCGTAAAGTTTCGAACCATCGGCCGCCATAAATGATAGCAGCGTTTTTGCTGGTGAAGGAACAGAAGCCGCAGAGTTGAGGATTGCAGTTTCACCGCGAACCCGAACGCCGACTCGAATTGACGAAGCATAGGCTGCCGGCACTTCCATCTTAATGACAAGACGTGCATCGTTTCCAGAGCGAGTAGCCATCAGCATGGGGTTATTCGGCTGAATTCGGTAATATGGTGTCGGTAACTTGTTTGCCTCATTACCACTGATTTGGTCTGAGATGACCTCCTCTATGTCCACTGAGAGTTCGCTCGCCTCCACTATGGTTTCGGCCAACGGCGTCCCGGTGCCAAACTGGGTGAACGCATAGATGGGGGAAACGGTATCGCTCGAGGTAGGTTGCCACAGCGTTGTAGTATCTTCCGTGGGTCCGCGGCGGCGGATCACCACCACCGGAGCGCGGTC
Source organism: Chthoniobacterales bacterium (assembly GCA_038238555.1). GTDB lineage: Bacteria > Verrucomicrobiota > Verrucomicrobiia > Chthoniobacterales > Chthoniobacteraceae > JANNXQ01. The sequence goes on from JBBRXP010000035.1 coordinate 11,988, forward strand.
GGGGTTCGGCGCCGGGGCGTTGACGAAGACCTTGTAGATGCCTGAGCCGGCGGTGGCCACCGTGTCGGCCTCATAAAGATAGAGAAAAGAGACCGTGCCCGATGCTCTCAGCGGATAGCCGCTTTCATCGAAGCTCTCAGGGTAATTAACGTGGACTTCTTCGGTGTCGTTCCAAGAAGTGGGAATGGAAAGGTTCAAGGCGCTGCCCCAATAGTTGAAGTCCTTGGTGCAAAGCGAGCCAAAGGCATGCGGCGTGGCGGGTAAGTTGGATAGCGCGACATTAATCAATTGCTGGGTCGTGAATAAGTCGCTGACGGTGTCGGTGTCCGAGTAATTACCGTTTGTATAAGTCACGGTTGTCGATGGCAGCCACTGCGGGACACCGGGCACATTCAACGGCGTAGGCGCGCCAAATTCCTCGCGATGGCCTTTGTAAAGATAATCGGGATCGTAGTAGTCCCATGCATCCGGGATCACATTGTAGCCGCCAGTAGTCTGATTCCGCGTTTGCGTAAGCTTCGGTTGCAATAGGCTCGCGACCCGCTCGGAGTAAGTATCGGTCGTGGGCGGACGATTGGGATCGGCGGAGGTGAAAGTATCCGTCCCCCTCATGGACCAATTGGGGCAATCGTAAGTAATGTCGCGCGTGAAAGTATAGCGGTAACCGCGGGTGACGTCGCTCTGGGTGTAGTGGTAATGAGTGTATTTCTCCAAGGGCTCGACACGCTCCTCCGGGCCTACCGTCGTGCCGGGAAAAATGACCCACGACTCGGTCCTTCGAATCGCCAGCGATCGCACCAGGGGAATCTCGTAGGTGGCAATCTCCGATGTGGTCTTCTTACCGCTGGTGAGAGCAAGGATAAGTCGAAAGCGATAAGTCAAACACGAGTAAGGACACACTACCGACTGAAGCGTAACCGAAGGGGACAGAGTTGCTGCGTCGGTCCATGGCGCCGAGCTGCCGTCGGCTCGCTGAAGCGTCACCGAGGTGACATCGCTACGCGCGGGAGCATCCCACCGCACCCGAACGAGGGTTCGGTCTGGATCGTCGTCCTGATTTTCGACTCCTTGAGCGACTGCGTACATGTAAACTCTGACGGGCGCGGCATTCCGTGGAGACTCATCCTCGGTATTTGGGATGCCATCGCCATCGCTATCCGGATCATTGGCGAGGTTGTTACTCGGATCATCGGGTCGAGGATCGTTCGCTCGGCGTTCCCCGACCTGTTCGGCATCGTTGATGCCATCGCCGTTCGTATCGGCCTTGAATGGATCCGTGTGGTAAATGTTAAGTTCATCCGCGTCGGTGAGTCCGTCCCGATCAGTATCGGCGAGTTTTTGGAGCCGCAGGAACACCCGCGTGTTACTCCCAAAAGGAACAAAGAGTTCGGCGGGCGCATCCGCTCCCAGCACCTCGCCGGGGAAGTCAGCCCAGTTTCCCAAATCAAAAGAATACTGAATGTGATAGATAATGCCGGCCCGCGCCCACCACGCGAGGGTGGCAGCCCCGCCGCCGGGATCATAACTAAGTCGGCTGCCTTCGTTCGGATCGTTCGCAGTCTGCGGCAGCGTCGAAACCGCGGGCAACAGACAGAGAAACAGGAAGAGGAGTTTCGGTTTCATTACTTGCCTCCCTTCGCCGGGGAATCAATGAAGATGGTCGTTGCACCCGGCCAGAAGTTAATGACCGTATCTTTGGGAACCGGTGGATGATCTCTTATCCACTGCTCCTCTGCGACACGATCAGCCTCGCGTTTCACGTAGGCGTCAATGAGCTTCTGCCGGTGGGCATCGAAATAAACGTGAAGGGCATCCAGCCCGGCCAGGCTCGCATCGGGCACATCTTGTTCCTTACCGTCGATAAGTATGTATTCCGACCGAGCGTTACTCAATCGCGAGACCAGGGGGCCGAGTTCGGAGTCGAGCGCCTCGCTGGATTCGTTGCCGATCGCCAGCATTAAGCCATAAACGGTGTTTTCGGTTTCAATCTGTCCTAGAACCGTAAAATAATTGAAGTCGATGTTACTCAGAGCGCGGTATTCGCGTCCGCCGGCGCACCAGTGCAACTCGGTAACGTCCCGATCAAAGACAGTGGCGAAAAGGAAAAGTAGTTCAGACTTTTTCGATTCCAGGTTCGCCAGCGTTTCCGTAACCTCCGCGGAAAATTCTGGCTGGGCTGGCGTGGCGACACTCGCAGGAAGGGGAGGCACTGCCGGCGGCGCGACGCGATTGAGAAAGACGAAGTGATCGCCAAAATCAACCTTGCGGCTTTGGATGATGCGATACGGGAAGTTAGATAGCTCCTGCGCGACGGCGGAGATAGCCGAAAGCGCCAAGAGGAGCGGAAGAAATCGTAAGTTCATGGGCGTAGGAGGGCAGCTTTTGATCGTCATTGTTTTCCCGGCACGACCGATGGAGCGCGCCCTGTCCGGCAACTTTCGCGGAGAGTCAAGCGCCAAACATTGCGGGGCGAAAAGCACGGTAGGGAATTGGGTTTGCTCATTCGACTCCAGGTCATCGTTCTCGCTTTCGGGTCGGTGAGCGCTTTTATGTCCTAAACCGGACATCCGTGCAAGAATATTCTGCCTCTAATTTCGCGGGGTGGCCTCTCAGCCGTCCGAACGATTTGCCAAGGCGCTCGCCGCTGTCCTCAAGGAAGCGCGCGAGAATGCCGGCCTGTCTCAAAAGAAGCTGGCGGCTTTATCCGGCGTCGGCAGAACCGGGATCGTGACGATTGAAGCAGGACAGCGCCTCCCATCCATCTGGCTGTGTAAAATGCTTGCGGACGGCCTCAACGTGCCGCTCGGAGTTCTCATCGTCGAACTCGAGAAACGACTGAAGCGGTGAGAACTGGAGTCGATCCTAGTGTAGTCCGCCTTACAGTGTGCATATTAAACAGCGCATGCTAATGGTTGCGGATGAGAGTTGCACCGACCATCGAACTGACCGTCAAAGAGCGAGCTAAGTTGGAAGCCATCTCGAAAGCGCGGTCGAGTTCGGTGCGGGCGATAGAGCGTGCGGCCATCGTTCTTCTGGCCGCCGATGGATTGGCGAACCAGGAGATCGCGCGGCGTCTGGGGCAGGATAAGATGAAGGTGGGGCGCTGGAGACGCCGCTATGCCGAAGGCGGACTCGACGGCATCCTCAAGGACAAGTCCCGTCCGGGCCGCATTCCTCCGCTTCCGGCTTCGCTGAAGTCGCGCATGATCCCTCTGACCTTGAAGGATAAGCCCGCGGGAGCCACGCACTGGAGCCGAACCTCCATGGCCAGGAAAGTGGGAGTCAGCTAAGTCGAGCGTCGGCAGGGTCTGGGCGGCGGCTGGGATCAAGCCGCACCGGATCAAGAGCTTCAAGCTTTCCAAGGACAAGCACTTCGAGGAGAAACTCGACGACATCGTGGGTCTCTACCTCAATCCGCCCGAGCATGCCATCGTGCTCTCGTGCGATGAGAAGAGTCAAATTCAGGCGCTGGACCGCACTCAGCCGGGACTGCCTCTCAAGAAAGGGCGGTGCCAGACGCTGACCCATGACTACAAGCGCAACGGAACCACCTCGCTCTTCGCGGCGATGAATATAGCCGACGGCAACGTTATCGGAAGCTGCATGAACAAGCACCGCCATCAGGAATGGATTCGCTTCCTTAACTTGATCCGCAGACGCACGCCTGTCGAAAAGGAGATCCACCTCATCTGCGACAACTATGCGACCCATAAGCATGACAAGGTTAAAGCATGGCAGCGGCGCCATCCCCGGTTTCATTTCCACTTTACTCCCACAAGTGCCTCTTGGCTGAACATGGTGGAACGCTTCTTCCGGGACCTCACCGTCAACCGCCTCCGGCGAGGAGTATTCCGCAGCGTCGCAGAACTCACCGAGGCTATCGAAGAACATCTGGTTGCACACAATTCCGGTCCCAAGCCCTTTGTCTGGACCGCCACAGCTTCTGATATTCTGGAGAAGGTGACCCGTGGCCGACGGAAACTTCATAATATCCAATCCGCTTGACGGACTACACTAGACTCTCACAAACCGGGCGTTCATGGGCGCAACTGGGGGGAAGCGGGAGCCACGCTGGGTTTTGTAGCGCGTCATCGCGTAGCGAGCGTTTCAAAATGAGTATTGAGACGGGGAGAAGACGGTTTGGCCGCTGATTTTATACGGTGGCATTCTTGCTTCCGCAATCGGAGCCGCGTGACGGCGGAAACATTTTTTAAGTTGCAGAATGCCCATTCTTAGGTACGCGAGGTGGTTCTTAGGGCGGGGTAAGTAGATCGAAACTTAACAACTCACTTCATAAACCCATGCCCAAACCTCGTATTATCATTCCCACGGCTGCCGCGGACCTTATTGAACTCGCGGTGGAGATTCAAGATCAGCATACTTCGCTTGCAAAGAATTCGCCGCTGACTTTGCCCGATTGGGAGGAGGCTTCGCCGCAGATCAAGGATGCCAGCGATGTGCAGGATAAGATCAATAAGATGAACAAGGACCTCGAGAAGCTTGTGCAGCGGCGCAATAACTTGATCGATCCTATCGGGCACTTTGTCCGGTCGTTGCGCGATATACTTAGCGGGGTCTATCGTTCCGAGATGCGCAAGCTTGGGGATTTCGGCTTTCAAGTGGATGACACGCCGAAGCAAAAGAAGGTCAAACCGGAGGCGGTAACTAAGTAGCTCTCCCGGGGTCTTCGACCTGTCGGTTACCGAGGAAAGTATCGTAGGGGCGTCGCCTCGTCGCCGGAAGTGCTGGCGGCGCCCTCGCCGCCGAAGTTTGTGAAGCTGTGGTGGGGACTCGCGGCGCGGGCGCCGCGGGCACTTCCTGCGACGAGGGCGTCGCAGCTACGGGACGGCTTCGCTGCTCATCCTTTCAACTCGACGCCGGTGGGGGTGAACGGATGACGTGGCGCGTCGTTTCATCGAGCCAGATTTCGAATTCTTTCTGAGGCATCCCGATTGAGTACCTCGCAGGTTCTGGCGACGAACCGCTGGGCCGGCCACTTCAATTTCCTTGTCCGGGATGGGAGCGTTTCTTCATTCTCTGCCGCGTGTCGAATGTCGCCGCGCGGCCGCTGCTCCACGGCGCGATTTTCCTCGCGGCGGTCGCGCTGGGTTGCGCGCTCATCGACCGCCTCGCTCCGTTTCCACCCGTGCCGGGGCTGCATCCGAAGTGGATGCACTTTCGGGAAAACCCCGGGCGTTACGACACGATCTTTGTGGGTTCGAGCCGCTTCAATCATCAGATCATTCCCAAGCAGTTCGATGCCGAACTGGCGCGGGCAGGCATGCGGACGACGTCGTTTAATTTTGCTTACGATGCGATGTGGCCGCCGGAAAGTTTCTACTTTCTCCGCCGCATCCTAGCCTTGCATCCGCCGCGGCTGCGGTGGGTTTTCATCGACCTCATGGACATCAATACCAAGCTCGACGAGCGCAACAGCTCGACCTTGCGGATGCTGCACTGGCACGATGCGAAGCATACCTGGCTGGCATTGCGCGACATCTGCGCTCACGGGTGGCCGCCGGAAAAAAGGCGTGACCTCCTGTGGCGCCATGCGCAACTCGGCATCCGGCGCATCGCCCATCTCGGCCAGGGCGCGGATCTGCTTCAGGGACTTTTCAAGCCTCGGAAAAGCAAGTCGCGCGACGTGGCCGCGTTCGCGGGCTGGGAGGTGGAGCCGGAGCGGCGCATGGAAGGCAAAGAACTCACGGCCTTCCTCGCCGGGGTCGCGGCAATGAAAGGCCCGCTTGAGCCCGCACCGGTGCGGCCGGTGTTTCGCGAGGCGCTGGCGGAGATCATCCGCGAGGTCCGCACCGCGGGAGCCGAGCCCGTCTTCGTGGTCCCACCCACCCTCAATCCCGGCGAAAATTTCACGGGCGTTCCGAGCGACGCGACGGTCTGGCTTTTCATCGATCCGAATCAATACCCCGACCTCTTCGAGCCGGACCGTCATTACGACGCGTGGCACCTGAATGAAAAGGGCGCGATCGAATTTACCAGCGCGCTCGCGGAGAAATTCCAAGCGTGGCGTCACTCGATGCCATGAGGGCGGCGCTTCACGGTATCGCAGTCCTGGCCGCATTTCTTGCAGGCTTCGGCGGCGGTTGCTGGGGGATCGGCCGCCGGCTGCCCTTTCCGGACGTGCCGATCGTCACCGAGAAGGTGGAACATTTCGCCAGACACACCGGCGACTACGACACGCTCTTCATCGGCTCGAGTCGCATTCAATATCAGGTCATGCCGCGGCTCTTCGATGAATTGACGGCGGCCGGCGGGCGCTCAACCCGCTCCTTCAACGCCGCGGTCGCGGGCATGCATCCGGTCGAGGACGGGTATGTGTTCGATCGGATCCTCGAGCATCCCTCCACGCGCCTGCGCTGGGTGTTCATCGAACTCGCCGCTCTCCGCATCGACCTGGCCAAAGACAAGAGCGGCACGGTGCGGGAGGTTTACTGGCACGATTGGCCGCGGCTGCGCCTGCTCTGGCAGCGGGCGTGGGCGCCGAAGCCCACGAATTCGCAGAAAAAAGTGCGGCTCGGAAAAAGGTGGGTGCAACTTCAGGAACCTCTCGGCCATTTCTTCGAGCACCTGCGGCTCTTCCTGCAAAACACCTCTCACGTGGGCCGCGGCGCGCTCCTCACGGATTTGCTGCGCTCGTCTCCGCCCGCGCAAAAAGTGAGACCGCCGCCGGAGTTCGACGGCTGGAGCAAGACCGGCCTGCCGGAGCGGATGACGGGGCGCGCACTGCAAGACTACGAGCGCGAACTCGCCGAGCGACGCCTCGCGCCGGCGCGCAAAGATTTCGCTGACCGCGCGAGCCAGGAGGCGTTGCGGAGGATGATCGGCAAGGTGCGGAGCTGTGGCGCAGAGCCCGTGCTCATCGTGCCGCCGACCACCGCGAAAAGAAATTTCTTCCCCGAGCCGGGGATCGCCAAGTCCGTCATCGTGCTCGATTTTTCCGACCTCGACCGCTTTCCCGCGCTCTACGAAAACGAACACCGACTCGACACGGGCCATCTCAACACGGCGGGCGCTGAAGTGTTTACCCGGTCGCTGGCGCGGCGTTTCCTCGAGGCGGCGGCGGGGATCCGCTGAGCCGGAAGGATTTGGTCCACGAAAGACACGAAAGACACGAAAGGCTGTGGGGATGCGGGATCGCGAACCGTGCGTGAGCTCTCACGAGGCGAACCAAACGGTGTGGCTCAATCCCATTTCTGCGCCGTCCCCCGACCCTACGTTTTTTCGTGTCTTTCATGTTTTTCGTGGACTCTCCTTCTGAATGGTTCCGGCTGAGACCAGGCGCGCGGGGGAGGCTTCCGGCGGAAATGAGGCGAGGATGCCGGGCGTTGAAGGACACACCCGCAACGCAAATGGGCTCGCAGACGCCGCGCGTTCTCGGGTAGCTACGTCGCGCCCGAATGCTCTTTGTCCAGTTTCGGTTTCTCATCTTTTTTCTCGTCGTCTTTGCGGTGCACTGGACGCTGCGCGGCAATACGGCGCGCAAGGTCTGGCTGCTGGCGTGCAGCCATTTTTTTTACGCGTGCCTTTTTCTCGGCGGGCCGGATAGCGCGGCGGCGGATGATTTCCCGGCGTGGACGTTTTACCAGCGCATCGTCAACCGTCAGCCGCTGCCGGAGGGCTGGTGGTTTCCCGTGGTGCTGTGGGCTTCGACTTTCATGGACTGGCTGGTGGGTCTGGGCATCGCTGGCGCTGCCACGCAGCCAAAGCGCAAGGCATGGCTGCTTGTGTCGCTCGCGGTGAATCTCGGGGTGCTCGCGCTCTTCAAGTATTTCAACTTCTTCGTCGGCTCCGCCGGACATTTGCTCCACTGGATCGGGCTGCCGGCGAGCGAGTGGACGCTGCGCATCTTCCTGCCCTACGGCATCAGCTTCTACACGTTTCAGTCGATGAGTTATTCCATCGACGTGTACCGGCGCCGGCTCGCTCCGGTGCGCAGCTTTCTCGATCTCGCCTTCTTCATCTCCTTTTTTCCGCAGCTCGTGGCGGGGCCGATCGTGCGCGCGATGACTTTCCTGCCGCAGGCCTTCGAGCGGCGCGTGTGGAGCCGCGTGGATGTGCGCGGCTGCCTGGCTCTCTTCTTCATCGGCTTTGTGAAGAAGGCGTGCATCTCGGAGAATGTGGCGCCCATCGTCGATGACCTCTTTGCCGCGCCGGACAAATACAACGTCTTCAGCAACTGGATCGGCGTGCTCTTTTACGCGGTGCAGATTTACTGCGACTTCAGCGGCTACACCGACATGGCAATCGCCTGTGCGCGGCTGCTCGGCTACGAGCTCACGGTCAATTTCCACTTCCCGTATTTCGCCGCCGACATCGCGGACTTCTGGCGGCGCTGGCACATCTCGTTGAGCACTTGGTTGCGCGATTACCTTTACATCCCGCTCGGCGGCAGCCGCGGCACCAAGCTCTTCACGTACCGCAATCTCCTGCTCACGATGGTGCTCGGCGGCCTGTGGCACGGCGCGTCGTGGACCTTTGTAATATGGGGTGCGATGCACGGGCTGGCGCTCATCGTGCATCGCGAATGGGAGCGGCTGACGAAAAATGCGGGCGCCGCTTTTCACGTCGCGATGAAGTGGATCGCCGTGCCGCTCACCTTCTACTGGGTGTGCATCACGTGGGTCTTCTTCCGCGCGCATGACATCGTGGATGCCGCGGGCAAGGTGAAGACCACGGGCTTTGCCGTTGCGCGGCGCGTGCTCGGTTCCTTTGTGCTGCAGCATTCCCACGGCTCGAAAAGTTTTTCGCTCCATTGCCTGTGGATCTTCGCGGCACTCGCCGCGGTGCACTGGCTGTGTTCGCGCCGCCTGCTCTCGACTTGGTGGCGGCGCATCCCGGACTGGGCCTTCTCCGCATTGCTCGGAGCCGGTTTCGCGCTGGCGCTCTTCTTCGTGCCCGCAAAGTACAAGGCGTTTATCTACTTCCAGTTTTAGTAGCGGCGACGCAGCCACGGATTCGGCTTTACAAATCTCCGTCGTTTTTGCGACTCTTCAGCGCTTGGGCGCTCCGGTCGCCGGCCCAAACTTCCCCCTCTCCGACAGGATTCATCAAGCAGACCGTGCAGGATCGGGTGATGGAATGGAATCCGACTTCGGCTGCGGCCAATTTCGTCGCGTCGCTCAGCAATCTCACCATCCGCGAGGGAAACCGCGGGACCACGGCGCAGTCCGGCGGCACGGCCGTCGCCGGCGGCGGCCTGACGTGCGGCGGGATGAACGCGCTCTACACGATCACCAACTGCATCTTCGACAACAACCAGAACACCTCCAATGTCGCCGGCAATGGCGGTGGGATCGCGCAAGCGGCCGCCGCGACCACGGGCGCGGGCCGAATGACGCTGACGAACTGCATCTTCAGAAACAACAAGGTCTCCGCCGGAGTCGGCGGCGCGTATCGGTTCATTGGCAGCACGACCGGATCGGGCACCGAGTCGCTGACCGTCACCGGATGCACCTTCGACAACAATGAGGCCACCACCAATGAAGGCGGCGCGATGTTCCTGACCGGCGCGTCGGCGACGTTCAACATCACCAAGTCCACTTTCATCAACAACAAAGCCGTGACGACCGGCACCGCGAGCAGCACCGGCGGCGGCGCCATTCAGAAAAGCAACGGGACACTGACGCTGAATTTCTGCCGGATTCATGGCAACACCGTCGGCGCCGGCGGCGCGGGCAGCGGAGTCAAGTTGGGCGGAAATGGCGACATCGATGCCACGAACAATTGGTGGGGTGGCAACACCGATCCGACGCTGGGTGGTCCTGGCGTTGATACGGCCTACAAGGTGCCGACCGTCACGGGCAATCTCACCGTCCTGCCGCAACTCGTGCTCACCCACACGGCGAATCCCGCGGCGATTTGCCCGAATATGGCAACCACGCTGACGGCGAGCTTCCTGAAAAACTCGGCCAATGCCGACATCGCCGTCGGCAACCTCACCCAGTTCATCGGTCTGCCTGTGACATTCAACACTGCCGTCCTCGGCGCTCTGTCTGGCGCACAGCCCAGCATTCAGGCGAGCGGGACGGCGACCGCGACTTATACCTCGGGTGTTGTCGCCGGCGCGGGCACGCGAATGCCACGGTGGATAGCTTCGCCGTCACGGCGAATATCACGGTTTATCAGCCGCCGATTATCACCAGCGGCACCGCGGCCAGCTTGAAAGTCGGCACGCTGGGTCCGCCGTTCACCGTGGCGGTCACTGCCAATCCCATCGCCACGATCATTCGCAACAGCGGGACTTTGCCCTCGGGGGTTACTTTCACGGACAACGCCAACAACACCGCGACGCTCACGGGAACTCCCGTCGCGGGAACGGGAGGAGTTTATCCATTGCAATGGAAGGCCACGAATGTCTGCGATTTCGCGACACAGAACTTCACGCTCACGGTGAACGAGGCGCCAGGCATCACCAGCGCAAACGCGACGACTTTTCAAACGGGCATTCCTGGCACGTTCACCGTCACCACGAACCACCACTATCCGGAGGTGACCATGACCGCAACCGGGACGCTGCCGGCTGGCGTCACCTTGGTCGATAACGGCAACGGGACGGCGACGCTCGGCGGAACCCCCGCGGCCAACACGGGCGGAACCTATCCCATCACGATGACCGCCAACAATGGCATCACCCCCAATGGCACGCAGTCGTTCACGCTCACGGTGAATCAGCCGCCGGCCATTACCAGTGCCAGCAGCGCGCTCTTTACCGTGAGAACAGCGGGCTCCTTTACGGTAATGAAGACGGGGTTTCCCACGCCGGCCTTGAGCCTCGGCAGCGCACTCCCTGCCGGCGTGAGCTTCGTCGCCAGCACCGGTGTGCTGAGCGGGACACCGGGAGCCCTTACTGGCGGCACTTACAATCTGACCTTCACCGCGAGCAACGGCGTGGGCAGCAATGCCGTGCAGAACTTCGCGCTCACGGTCGAAGGTCCGCCGGTGGTGAGCAACGTGGCCGTGGCGACTAATGAAGACACGACGCTTACGTTCACCGCGGCGAATTTCATTGGCAGCTACAGCGATCCGAATAGCGATGCGCTCGCCAGCGTGCGCATCACTTCGCTGCCCGCGAATGGCGTGCTCAAGGTCGGCGCGGCGACGGTCTCCACTGTGCCGACCGATGTGGCCATCGGCAGCATCGGCACGCTCACCTTTGTGCCCAGTCTCAATTTCAATGGCGCAACGAGCTTCGGCTGGAATGCGTCGGACGGCACGCTCTTCGCCGTGAGCGGGGCGACGGTGAACATCACCGTCAACGCGGTGAACGACAAACCAACCTTCACCGCCAGCAATCCTCCCACCGTGAACGAGGACGCCGGAGCGCAGACGGTGGCCGGCTGGGTGACTAACTTCAACCCCGGCCCGGCGAATGAATCGGCGCAGACGGTGGTCGCTTACACCGTGAGCAATATTGGCAACAGCGCGCTCTTCTCGACCGGCCCGGCGGTCGCCACCAATGGCACACTGACCTATATGCCCGCGGCCAATGCCAACGGCACCTCGACCTTCCAAGTGCGCGTGCAGGATAATGGCGGCACGGCGAATGGCGGCATCGACTTATCGGACGCGCAGACCTTCACCATCACCGTCACGGCCTTAAACGATCCACCGGTGATCACCGGCCAGGCCGCGATCTCCACCGCCTTCAACACCGCGCGTTCCATCGCGCTCGCCGACCTGCTCGTTACTGATCCCGATAACTCTTATCCGACCGGCTTCACCCTCACCGTCATGAATGGCACCAACTACACGCGCGTGGGCAACACCATCACACCCGCGGCCAATTTCTTCGGCACGCTGAGCGTGCCGGCGAAGGTCAACGACGGTGCTGCCGATAGCACCACCTTCAACCTCGCGGTGACGGTGAACCCCGATCCGGTGTTTGTGAAAGTGGCGAGCAGCATCGCGCCCGAGCCCGGCGGCGGCGAGCGGATCAGCTTCATCGGCAACCCCGGCCAGACCTACACCATCCAATTCACGCCGGCGCTGATCCCGCTGAACTGGCAATTCCTCGGCACCCGCACCGCGGACGCGACGGGTCATTACAGCATCGTGGATGTTCCGCTCCCCGGCACGCTCGTGCGCTTCTACCGCTCGATCTTCCCGTGAGAGAGGGCCTGCCGTCCTTGGTCACAGGATCGAAAAACTCGCCGCTTACTCCGCCAGTTCCAGACGCAGGCGGTAGAAATTGTGCAGGCTGGGATCGGCGGGGACCACGGCTTTAATGGTCTGCAAGGAGCCGACGGTGCCGAGGATGCTGTCGGTCGTGGACACGGCGGCCCACGAAAATTCGTCGAGCAGGTCGGTAGTGTGCTCCACGAAGAAGCTCACGTCGGTGGCGGCTGTGTTTTTTTGGTAAATGACTGAGCGCTCGGCGCCGGCCAGCGCGGCGCGCGGGAGTGGCGCGCCGCCGCCAGCCAGCGGCGGGATGCCGAAGGCGTAGGCCGCGAGATTCGTGACGCCGTCGTGGTTCGGGTCGGCGTCGGGCCCGCTGATCAGCTCGTCGGCCCGCTGCTGGAGCGTGAAATTCGCAGTCTGCCAGACGCCGAATGCACTTGGCGTGAAGACGACCTGATCGAGCAGGCCGCGGCCCACGATGTTCGCGCCCGCGTTCTCCTCGTCTTCGAAGTACGTCCAATCGAGCGTATGCAGACCGGGAGGGATGTACCAAGTCGCCGACGTGTACGGGGTGCCGCCGGTGATCTCGTCGTAGAAATTACCATCCACATTGAAATCCAAAAAGTCGTAGTCCGCCTCGCCATCGCAGCGCCACCAGAAGGTGAGCGTGCCCGGTCCCAGCAGTGTGGTGTGGAGGGTGGTCGATGCGCCCACGGCGAGGCCGGCGGCGCGCGCGGCATCGATGCCATCGTGCGTGAGCGCGACGGCGGCGGTGCGCGCCCAAACCGGCAGGTCGCCGGCGGTCGTCCAAGCGAAAGTGGTCGTGTCCACCGCGTTGGCCAGCGTGCTGCTCGCGGCGTTCACGGTCAGTACCGCTGCGGCGCTGTCGGTCGAGCCGTTGAGATTCGTGACGCGGCACGAGTACGATCCGGCGCTGGCGGCCGCCGCGGTGAAGAGGTAGCAGCGCGCGGTGGCGCCGGTGATCGCCACATTGTTGCGCATCCACTGGTAGCTCGGCGGCCGGGCGCTGGCGGCTTCCACGCAAAAGACCGCGGTGCCGCCCACCGCCACGAGCAGCGGCGAGGGCTGCACGGTGATGATCGGCGGCGACAGCGCGAAAGGCAGCAGCGCCACTTGATCCACAAAGCCCGCATCGAGACCTGCGGCGGTTGCGTTGTCCTTGCCGTAGCTCCACTCGAGCATGTGCATTCCTTCGGGAATGAAGACCGTCTCGCGCTGCCACGCGACCTCGCCGCTGATTTGGAATTGCACGAAGCGGTCGAGCAGAAAGCTGAGAGCGTCGCCGCCGAATCCAGCGTCGGGCTGCGACGACACTTTCCACCAAAAGCTCAGCACCACCGGGCCCGTGAGATCGAGTGTGAGGGTGGAACTCTGGTTGTCGCCGATCGCCGCGCTGCGAGCGGCGTCGGAGCCGTCGTGCGTCTCTGTCGTCTGCCGAAACCACGGGTGCGGCAGCTCGGTGAGGAAGGGCAATGTCGGCTGATCCACGGCTTCCGCGACGAGGCTGCCAAGACTCGGACCGACAGTGATGGTGAGCGGGAGCGTGCCGGTGCCGAGCGCATTGGTCGCGCTGAGAGTCGCGTTCGCCACGCCTTGTGCGACGGGCGTGCCGCTGATGAGCCCGGTGAGGCTGCTCACCGCGAGCCCCGCCGGCAGGCCGCTCGCGCCAAAGGACGTGGGCGATTGCGTCGCCGTGATCTGGTAGCTGAACGGGCTCCCTTGCGGTCCGCCCGCGGTCCCCGCGCTTGTGAGGACCGGCGCGCCGGTGATGAGCGCGCCGCTGCCGTAGAGCGTGAGCGCGACGGAGTTCAACGTGCCCGTGTTGCCCGCCCCGCGATCTTTCACCGCGACGGTCCACACTCCCACCGCGCTCTCGCCCCAATGGTGGACGCTGGAAAATGTCCACTGCAGATCGGCTGCGAAGTCCGATGCACGCTGGGTTCCCAGCCGGCTCACGGCGCCGCTCGGCGAGGTGAGTTCGATCTCGAGTTCGCCGCGGCGCGGATGCGTGATGTCCACGGCGAGCATCACGCTTTCCACGCGCAGATATTCCGACGCGGCAAAAACGAACGAGCGCGTGACGCCGGTGGCGTTGTTGTCAGGGATGGCGCCGGTCGCGGCGTTGCTCTTTGTCATACTGCTCATCGCGGGCAGGAGCGTCCACGTTTGCGCCATCGTCACCGCGGCGGCGGCGTTGATGAGGCCCGCGCCGTATTTGTGATTGAAGTGGAAGCCCGCGCCGTTGTTCTGCCAATCCGCGTCGGCGCTGTCGTTCCTGGTCGCGGTGCGAATCAGGATTTCCTTCACATCGCGCCACGTGAGATTCGGATTGGACTCGAGCAACAGCGCGCCGATGCCGGCGGCGAGCGGGCAGGCCGCGGAGGTGCCGCCAAATGTGTTCGTGAAATTCGCGTCCGTGTAATCCAGCCCGGTGCCGTCGTTGTAGCCGTTGTCGCGGTCAGCACCGGTCCGGTCGGTGGTGCTGATGCTCTGCCGGCCGGCACTGCTCGAAGGCGCGGCGACGAGGATGTTTGCGCCGTCTTCCGCAGTATCGCTGCGCTGTCCATTGTCGCCGATGGCCGCGATGGCGCTGGTGAAAATGCTATTGGCGTAGCCGTCGAAGTTTGAGTTGTCGCCGGCGCCGCCATCGCCCGCGGCCCAGAAAAAGAGCGTGCCCTTGCCCGCGCGGCCATTGGCGATGGCATCCTGCAGCGCGAAGCTGGCGAGCAAGCCGGGGCCCTGGACGATGTCGCCCGAGTCGTAGGGGCCCCACGAGTTGCTCTTGATCTCGATGATGTCGGCGCGCCGCGTGAAGGCCGCCGCTTCCTCCGCATCCGTGACCGGCCCCGCGATGAGCCGCAGCGCGACGAGCGTGGCCTCGGGCGCCACGCCGGAGACGCCGAGCCCGTTGTTGCCGATGGCCGCCGCGATGCCCGCGACCGCTGTGCCGTGGTCGTCGCCGAACTCCGCCGATGGGTCCGCGTCGCCGCCATTGAAGTCGTAATCATTGATCGTATCGACGTGCGCCGCGAGATCGGGGTGCGCGAGTTCGATGCCGTCATCGACGATGCCGATGCGCACGCCCGCGCCCTTCACCGTGCCCCAAGCCGTCGTCACATTCACATCCACGCCCGCCGTGCCGCCGCGCGCGCCGGTGTTTTGCAGGTGCCACTGGTAGCCCGCGTTCGCGGCGTTGTCGGCGAAGAAGGGATCGTTCGGAGTGAAGCGCTTGGCCATCGTGCGCGCGAGCAACGGCTCGGCGCTTTCAATTTCCGCGCGCCGACGCAGCGCGTTGGCAAGCGTGAGCCCATTGCTCGCGCCCGCCGGCGCCGTGAAGATCGCATGGTCCGGCGCATAAGCGGGCCGCTCGACGGCCACGGCGCCCACGTCCGTCGCGATGGCCTCCACATCCGCCCCGGCGCGCACCTTTGCCAGCACGCGCGGTGTGAGCCAGCGCCGATGCGCCTCCGTCCGCGGCTGGCCCTGCTCGTACAAGATGAGGTCGGCATTTCCAGCCCGTTGCCGCATCGCTTCCGCATCCGCTGCCGGCGCGATCTTCTGCACGTGCCCGTGCCCGCCCGGCTCGATCGTCCCGACTTCATCGCGGGCGATGAGGAAGGTGCGCACACGCCCGCTGTCGTGGAGCGTGAGCGTGTCCTGGCCGATGCGGTCCGAGTCCAGAGCGGCGTCGAGAAGTGGAGCCGCAAGCAGCAACGAGAGAGCGAGGAAGAAACGCGTGTTCATGGGGAAGGGGGGAGGTAGATGATTGGGATCTTTGGCATTTGGATTTTTAAGAACGAAGAAGTTCTCGCATTGCAGCGCCGATCGTGTTCGCGGTCGGGCGATGCGTGCCCCAGAGATTGGGGTGGTAGGGCACCGGCGTATCCTTCGCATTCAAGCGGCGCGGCGGAGCGTCGAGCAGCGCGAAGCCGTCGGTGGCGACGCGGGCGACCACTTCGGCGGTGACGCCGCCCCACGGCCACGCCTCGCCCACAGCCAGCAGACGGCCGGTGCGCGCGACGCTGGCTAGCACGGTGTCGGTGTCGAGCGGCTTGATCGAGCGCAAATCGATGACTTCGATCTCCCACCCATCGCCGGCGAGTTCCTCGGCGCACGCGAGCGATTCGTGCACCATCGCGCTGTAGGTCACGATCGTGGCGTCGCGGCCCGCGCGGGCGATGCGGGCTTTGCCGGTCGGCACGGCTTCGGTGGGGAGCGCTTTGGCTTTGAGGTGATAGTACAAATACTTGTGCTCGCAAAAGATCACGGGGTCGTCGATGGCGACCGCTTCCAGCAGCATCGAGTAGGCGTCCTCGACGGTCGCGGGCGTCATGACGATGAGGCCCGGATAGTGAGCGTAGATCGCTTCCATGCTCTGGCTGTGAAAAGGTCCGCCGCCCGCGGTGCCGCCGCTCGGCAGCCGGATGACGATGGGGCAGGGGACCGCCGTGCGCCAGTGCAGGGTGGCGGCCTGGTTCACGATCTGGCTGAAGCCCACGCTCGAGAAATCCGCAAACTGCATCTCGATGATCGGACGCATGCCTTCGATGGCCGCGCCGATGGCCGCGCCGACGATGGCGTCTTCGCTCAACGGCGAGTCGAGGACGCGGCCGGGAAATTCTTTTGCGAGTCCTTTGGTCGCCTTGAATGCGCCGCCGAAAGCGCCGACATCCTGCCCGTAGATAAACACGCGCGGATCGTCGGCGAGCGCGCGCGCCTGCGCTTCGCGGATGGCTTCGAGATAGGTGATCATTTTGGGAATGACGAATGACGAACAAGCCGCGTCGGTCATTCTGATTTCATTCGTCATTCGTCATTCGTCATTCGTCATTCGTCATTCGTCATTGAATCCATCGCGCAACCCGCGGCTGGCGAGCGCGCACCAATCTTCCTCGTCCGGATCGGGCAAAGGTTCGCGCATCGTGGTGGCGACGGCTTCCTCGACTTGCCGCTGCGCTTCCTCTTTCCAGCGCGCGAGAATTTCCAGCTCAGCCCAGCCCATCGCGTGCGCCCAGTGCTCGGCAAATTTCACGCAGTCGCGGCTGGCCGGCGCGTTCTTTAATTGGGCGGAGACGTAAGCCGCGTCATCGTGTTCGCCGTGGCCCACCAGCCGCAGCAGCGAAGCCACCACGAGCTGCGGGCCGCGCCCCGCACGCGCGCCCGCCACCGCCGCGCCGACGATGCCGAGGCACGCGGCGAGATCGGTGCCATCGACGCTGTGGCCCTCGACTCCGTATCCGATCGCGCGATCCACCAAATCACGGCAGGCAAACTGCCCCGCGTTTGGAGTCGAGTAAGCGTATTGATTATTCGCGACCACCACGACCAGCGGCAGCTTCTCGACCGCCGCGAGATTGAGCCCCTCGTGAAAGGCGCCCGTGGAAGTGCCGCCATCGCCGATGCACGTAGCGCCCACGACTCCGGTCTGGCCGCGGAAACGCCGCGCCATGAGCGCGCCGGCCACCACGGGGAGCATCGCGCCGAGATGGCTGATCATCGCCATCTGCCCCGCGCGCGGGCGGCCGCGATGGATGTTGCCATCGCGCCCGCGCATGGGCCCGAGCCGCGAGCCGAGATAAGTGCGTGTGTAATCGAGCAGCGACTCCCCGAAAGCGAAGCGCCCCGCCTGATCGCGGATGAGCGGCGCAAAGATGTCGCCCGCGCGGAGCGCCACGCCCACCGCAACGCTCAGCGCCTCCTGCCCTTTGCCGAGGAAGACGCCGCCGATGATCTTGCCGCCGCGATAAAGGTTCGCGATCTTATCCTCCGCCGCGCGCGCGAGCAGCATCCAGCGATACGCCTCGAGATAGGCGTCCTTCAGGTCGTCCGGCGCCGCGCGCTGGCGCGGAGCCTCGGTGGTCTGAAACATGGCGGCGCGAGTGTATGAAGCGCGCCGCGCGCCGCGCAATGGTTTCTTGGCAGAGACACAAAGGACAGAAGGGACCGAAGGATCCGGCGCGATGGACGGCGTCCTTTGTGTCCTGCGTCTCGACAATCTCGCCGCCGCCTTCCAAAGTCCGCGCCGATGCCCGAATGCTCTGCCGGCGCCGATCCGCGGCCCATCGTCGCCAGCTACTGCACCACATTTCTCAAACCCGAGATGCGGCACATTTACCGGCAGGTCACGGGGCTGCGGCGGCACCGCACCTTTGTCATCACGCGCGAGCGGCTGGGCGCGGCCGAGTTTCCCTTCGACGACATCGAGCTGATCCCACGCATCCGAAAAAACTTCGTCCTTCGCTTTTATCTCAAGCATCTGCGAGGGCTGCCACCGGTGTTTTATCGCGGCGAATTGCGCTGGCTCATTCGGCTCTTTGTGCGGCGCGAGGCGGACGTGATGCACGTTTATTTCGGACACACCGGGGTGCACTTGCTGCCGTTCATCCGGCATTGGGCGAAGCCGTGCGTGGTGTCGTTTCACGGCATGGATATTCAGCCGCGGCCCGAGCAGGCGGGTTACGACGAGCAAATGCGCGCGCTGCTGCGCGAAGCGCCACTCGTGCTGGCGCGCTCGCAGTCGCTCTTCGCGGCACTCGAGCAATGGGGCTGCCCGCGCGAGAAGCTGCGGCTCAATCGCACCGGCATCCCGCTCGGGGAGTTCCCGTTTGCGCACCGTGCGCTGCCGGCGGATGGCGCGTGGCGTTTCGTGCAAGCCTGCCGGCTCATCGCGAAGAAGGGCCTGGGCACCGCGTTGCGGGCCTTCGCAAAATTTCACGCGCTGCATCCGCGGTCGCGCTTCGTCATTGCCGGCGAAGGGCCGATGCGCGCGGAACTCGAAGGTCTCGCGCACGCGCTCGGCGTGGCCGATGCCGTCGAGTTGCGCGGCTTTCTCTCCACGCGGGGACTCGCGCAACTTTACGCGCAGTCGCACCTCTTCATACACCCGAGCGAACTGACTGAAGACCGCAACCAGGAAGGCGTGCCCAACTCGATGCTCGAAGCGATGGCCACCGGCCTGCCCGTGCTTGCCACCACGCACGGCGGCATCCCCGAGGCCGTCGCGCACGAACGCAACGGCCTGCTCGTGCCCGAGCGCGACGACGAAGCGCTCTTCCGAGCGATGCTGCAACTCACCGCCGACACCGAGCGGCTCCACCTCTTCAGCCAGGCCGCGGCGCGCACGGTGCGGGAGGACTTTGAGCAAAGCAAAGCCATCGAGCGGCTCGAGGCGATCTACGACGAAGCGAGACTGCATCCCGCACGTGAAGGGTCGTGCGCGCGCGCGGCGTTTTAAGCGGGAATTTACCGGCGTAGGCGAAAGCGGTGGGAGCGGCGATTTGCCACTCGGCCCTGAGCTCGTGGCCGAAGGGCAATCGCCGAACCAGCCGTCTCTACATGGCTCGCCGTCTTCCACGCGCCCCGCGTTGCCTTCGACGAGCCGTCTTCCCCAGGGAATCTCAGCGGATTCGCGACGGGTGGTCACCGCGAGAGCCGAATAAACTTTCGGCGGAAAGGCGGAGACTTCGGACGTGGCACGGGGAAGGAATCAGATTCAAGACATGCCTTCAACGCTTGGGCTCCTTTGCTCGCATTTCCGGGAGATGCTAAGCGAGCGATTTTCGTGTCCGAGCAAAACGACAAACGGTATCTCTGCGGATGAAAAGCTGAGCGGCGAAACCAGAAACCGGCAGGCACGATGATCTTCGACCTATTCTTCAAAACCGCTACCGGCGGCAACAAACCCTACGATTACCAGCGCCGACTGGCGGAAGATTCTGCCTGCCAGTCCAGGCTGATCGAGATTCTGACCGGCCTCGGTAAGACCGCCGCGGTCGTCCTTGCCTAACCCCCATTCCGGAGGCGAATCTTATGCCCAATGACCTGCCTCGAAGACATCCGCCTGCACGCCGCCTGGCCGGAAGGCGTTCGACGTGCCGCTCGATTGGTGGCTCGAAACCGCAAGCGGCGCGATCGCGTCTTCAAGACCTGCAAGAACCACGGCGAGCACCTGCAATTCTCAGTCTTCGAGTGCGACCTGAATGCGACCGAACTGGCCGGGTTGCAGCGGGAATTGCTCGGCGTGATCTCGCAGTCAGAGGATCAGATCTTGTTCGTGAGCCTCGGCCCCTCGGAGGGCCGCGGCGACCGCGTCATCGCTGCGCTGGGGAAACCCTATACCAAGTTGGACTCGCCATGTTACGTGGTCTGACTGGCTCGAGCGTTCCGGCACCGGAACGCGGTTCATTGAAATTCGGAAAACGTCGTTATCACGTGCCGCGAAAAACGCGAGCGGTGACATATTGCCGGCGGGCGGCGCGCTCGCTCGCGATCAAGCACGGGCCGACCGGCGCGGACTGGTGCAACAAAAAACGTAAGCGTGTGGACCTTGCTGAACACGTTCACCAACCACGGCTTTCGCAGACTTCCGCCTTGCCGCTTCGCCAAGAGCCGTTTACCCATGGTCGCTTTCCGCGCTCCTAAGAGCGCGGCCCCGTTGAAGCCAGCACGCATCTGCGCCCGTTCACGCGCAGGATGTCGCCTTTCCGCGCTCCTAAGAGCGCGGCCCCGTTGAAGCCATCTTCATCGGGCGCTTCGGCGACGGTGACTTCATGCACTCCGCGGTCTTCCGACCGCGGCCCCGTTGAAGCCCCTTCACGTCAGTCCATCCTGGCGCAAGACTCGGCTCTCCTCTTTGGCCTTTCGCGGATTGCCTTCCGGACTTACACCCGATGGATGATCACCGCGCTCATCAACGAACATTGCGAACTCGGCGAGAACCCGTTGTGGGATTCCGCGAGTGGTTGCCTTTATTGGGAAGACGTCACCGGCGGTAAAATCCACCGCTTCCATCTCGCGACGAGGAAACACGAAGTGATCTACAGCGGCGAGCGCGTGGGCGGATTTACATTTCAAGCGGATGGTGATTTGCTTTTATTCCGCGTGAAGGATCTTGCGCGGCTGCATGCCGATGGTCGCGTCGAAGTGCTGCGCGAGTTTTCCGATGAAGGCACGGAGCGTTTCAACGATGTGATCGCCGACCCGGAAGGCCGGGTCTTTGCCGGCACCATCGGCCTTACCTCCACCAGCGGCGGGCTCTACAGGGTGGATCGCGACGGCGCCATCACGCTGCTCTTCCGTGGCACCGGCTGCTCGAACGGCATGGGCTTCTCGCCGGACCTCGCGAAGTTCTACTGGACCTGCTCGACGCGACGCAGGATTTTCGAATTCGATTACGACCGGGCGACCGGCGGCATCACGGGCGAGCGCATTTTTTACCAAGCTGCGCCAGAGGATGGCTTCCCCGACGGCATGGCAGTCGATCGCCTGGGCCACATCTGGTCCGCGCGCTGGGATGGTTACGCTCTGGTTCATCACGCGCCGGATGGAAGTGTCGTCGAGAAGCTTTCCTTTCCCGTCGCAAAAGTTTCCTCGGTGTGTTTCGGCGGGGCTGCTCTCGATCAGCTTTTCATCACCACCGCCGGCGGCGTGCCAGGCAGCGCGAGCGCGGATGGCACCGTGTATCAATGCCCCGCCGGCGTGCAGGGCGCGGAGGAATTCAAATCGCGAATCCGGGGTCGGACAGAAACGACATTAGGGAAACGCTGATTTAATCGACGAAATACACAAAAGACACGAAATGGGCTGGTGTGGCTCGGTTGCTCTCTGTCTTCGTGTTTCTTTTCGTGTCTTCCGTGTATTTCGTGGACTCCATCTTATTTAATCTGTGGTTCCTTAGGTTAAGCGGCCGCGTAATGAGTAAAGCCACCTATACTCTGGCTTAGTGCCTTCGTGGTAAAATTCCTCGAAACTTCCCCGCGCCATTTGAAACGGTTGGTTGCACCCCGCGAGTTTACGCAGACTTACCCAATGTCCTCAGCGGGCTGTTCATGAACTCTTTTGATCTCGATATTCATTTTGAAATATCCAGCTAACAGCCTGTTGAAATATTCCCGGTGGGCGCCGTGTTCTCCTCAGCGCCGTAGGCGCGCCATGTGTATAGAACCCGTGAAGAAAGCGGAAAAGCTCCGTAGGAGCGGCATGTATCCTTGATCGCGGGACACATGCCGCTCCTCGGAGCTAGCCATTTCCTTGCGGACGAGTTCTATAAACATGGCGCGCCTACGGCGCTGGAATGGGTATTTCAACAGGCTGTTAGTGCTTCGAGGGTTGAAGGACGCGCTCGAAGAACACGTATATTTGCTCGTTGGATTCCGCGGTCGGCGGGTGCGCGACGCGATTAGTCATCGCCACCCGGTCGCGGAAGCCGAGTAACTCATTCACCGCCACGGCGTGATTAAGAGCCACCCAGCGGGCGGGAGAATCTTCCGAGCCGCCAGATACCAGGAAAGGTCGCGGAGCCATGAGCGCATGCAGTTCGAGTAAGTCGCGGCCTTCTGCGATCATCTTTGCATAAGCGCCCGTGCGCGGACTTTCCGGAGTAATAAGTCCCGGCTTGCGCGTGCGGCCGGGCTCCAGCCCGAGATACCACGGCTCCCAGTAATTCACGCTCCCGCGTGCCTCGTCGAAAACGATGCCGGGATCGGACCACACCGCGCACGCAAACTTCTCGTAAAGACACGAACCGAACATCGACCACTTACCTCCGTAAGAATGGCCGACGATACCCACCCGCTTCGCATCCACCTCCGGCAGCGCCGCGAGCGCGTGGTAACAATTAGCCGCAATGTAACCGAGGAAAGAAAGCGGCTGGCAGTGCGCCGTGCCGAGGTCGGGCTTGCATGCATCGCCGCCCGGCGAGCCGATCGCGAGACTTACAAAGCCGCGCCGGCTAAGTTGGAGAGCAAAGTCGCGTAACTCATTCTTCAAGCCGACGCTGGTCTCCGCATCATAGAAAGGAACCACCACCGCGGGAAATGGACCGGCTCCGTCCGGCACGAGCAGATAGCCGGCGAGAATCATCCCCGGTGCCACCTCGATGCGGATTCGATGCTGGGTGAAGTTATCGCGTCGGATGCTTTCGATCCGCTCCATCCGCGGGCGCTCGATGAGCGGCGGCCACGGACCCATCAAGCCATGCCACTTATCGAGTATCTCCTGCCGCCGCGCAGGCCAGTCGGCGGCATCTTTCACCGGACGGCCATCGTAGAATCGTAACGGCGATGGATAACTCCCAAGCTGTCCCGCAAACTCCGGCGGCGGTCGAAAAAAAGATTCGATCTTTGCGAAAGCCGGCGCGCTCTGTCCCGGTGGAGGGTAACTCTTTGCCACGTCATCCAGCACTAATACCCAGTCGAGTAACTCACCCGGATTGGGCGGCGTAAACTTCCGCACACCTTTGGCCGGATATTCCCCGATCTGCCACGCCGAGCCATCCCGTGGATTAAACCACCAGGCGCGCACGTTACCGGCACCTATCCCATCGAGCTTCACAGTAAAGGCGCGGCACACGGGTGCATAGATCATGGCATAACTTCCCGCCGAGTCGCGCGTGGCCACGAAACGCCGCGTGCCCGCACCAGGCCGCACGGCAGCCACAGGGCCGGGTACGATCAACGAATCGTCCGGCACACGCGTAAGGATGGGGCGCGACTCGATCAATTTGCGCCCCCATTGCATCTGCGCGGCGCCGGGTTCTTTCAGTGCTTCCTGCCAGGTAAGTATCGGATTGTTATGCCCCTTCGCGCCGACCTCTCTCGCAAATTGCCAGATACTGTGGTGCCCATAAGTGTGTCCGCACGCGCCGCTGAATAAGTCCCAGTAAAGCGCGCGACGTACATCCGCTGCCACCGAGTAACCAAACTCGGCCGCTTTGAAAGACACCGGATGCCCTTCATAAAGCGGTTCCCCATCCAACACCGGCTTCGGCGGCATCCGCTCGTAGTCCACGTGTGTCCGGTCGTAGCGTCCCGTGAACTCCGCGATGTGGCCATTCTGTCGGAGATTGAAGTCGAGCCAATCCTCCTCGTGAAACCACTCCGCCGAGCCATGCCCTCCATTCGGATGGAAGGTAATAAGATGCGCGCCGCCATCTCCCGCACGCAACCCGCGAGCCAGCGCGCGGAGGATCTCGCGATGGGTATCCGACTCGATGGGTCGATCGCCGCCGAGTATCCATAGCAAGCCCGCATCCTTGTAACGCCGGCCAAGCCACGCGCCATAAGTCTCCGCATTTTGCGGAGAAAACACTTCCGGCCCTTGTCCCCGCTTCTTATTCCACTTATCGCCCCAAGTAGGTAGAAAGCCGACGTAAAGTCCAAGTGCGTTAGCCCGACGCACAATGAAATCGACATGATCCCAGTAATCGTTGGCCGCGCCTTCTTTCACGTCGGGCTGCGTGGGATCGTCGTGCAGCAACGGGGAGTCCCCGTAAGCATTCGGCTCGTGCAACCCATCGAACTCCGCCAACGCCACCGCTTGGATAACCGTGAAGCCCTTTCTCGCGCGATCCTCCAGATACAAGCTTGCCTCTTCGCGAGTAAGTCTGTGAAA
Organism: Chthoniobacterales bacterium; assembly: GCA_038238555.1. Lineage (GTDB taxonomy): Bacteria > Verrucomicrobiota > Verrucomicrobiia > Chthoniobacterales > Chthoniobacteraceae > JANNXQ01. The sequence continues at coordinate 36,534 of JBBRXP010000035.1, forward strand.
AAGTTCCCACGCGGTATCCCCAAGATAGAAAAAAGGCGCGCCCGCCTCGGTCACGAGAAAGCGGTGGTTATCCGAGACCTTGAGCCGCGGGAGTTCCGCGCGCAGCATCCCGCACAAGAGAGTGGGAAGCAGCAAGCGGAAGAGCGTTAAGTGCATCGTCGGGCGAAAGTGCAAAGTCTCCCCGCCACTTGCCAGAACAATCTCCACAGGCCAGCGGCCAAGGTCTTTGAAGTCAGCGCCGGCCCGGGCTTGCGTCTGGTGACCCGGCGTGCAGCCGATCTCGCGCGAGATTTTGCCGGAAAAGTCGTCATTCGCCCGCACATCGAACCCCGCGGCTGCCGTGAATCCTCCACATCACTGAGATCGACGTCCACATAGTTATCCACGAGGCACTCGGCCACGCCGGGACCGTCGCGAGCGCAAAAAATCCCCGATGCCAAACCAGCCCTAACCTTCCACACAGACCGGTGGTGACTGGAGTCTCCCGATTTGTCTCACCTGACTCCTTCCCTCTTCGAAGTTCGCCTTGCGGTATGCGCTGGCTGCGCCGCGCGCAGGAGGTCAGGGAGATTCATCGCGAGAGCGTCGGCTAGTTTCAGCAGGGTGATAAGCGTCGGCGTTGAGCGCCCGTGCTCAAGATGCGGAATGCAGGAAGGGCTGACTTTGGCCTCGACTGCCCAGGTCTCCTGAGACCAGCCGCGTTGCTTGCGGCCAGCGGTGAGAAGCGCGACGAGGTTGCGAGTAGTCTGCGCGTGCGAGTCGGACACGCTTTTGCAAATAAATTCCTCGCAGCGAAACTACTCCCACCCATAAATGATGGGACATGCCCCAGCGCGAACCACTCCTCCCATGAATACCCGCCTATTCCCCCTCCTCGTTTGCAGCATCGTGCTCGCCCGCACCGCTGTCTGCCAGCAGCCACCGATCAGATTCCAAGTCCTCGAACAGAAAAGGATCGACCTCGGAGATCGGTCGATCGTCTTCAATCGCGTTGTCCCGCCGGTGCTGCCTCTTAAGTTACAACGACCGAGCCTCTCCTCACGCCAGAGCTAAGCTATGCGCTCGATGAGAATGCGGCGAAGAAGTCGGCGGTGCTCTTTGTTTCTGCCACGGTTTATGACCGGCAGTTTTCCGCGCTGCGTTGGTCGGATGAACACGGCTCGCATCGTGCCTTATCTAACATCGACTTCAATTACCTGGTCGGCGTCGGCGGGTTCGAGACCGCTGATACTTGTTACACTTTGATCCTGGGACTTACTAATGAGTCTCGCGCGGAAACCAAGAGCGACCTTCCACTGGATGTTACTGCTTTCAGCCCGACACGTTCGGAATACGCGATCCTCGAAGATGCCACGCACTCGGCGCCCATCGACGAGGACTTAACCGCGCTCGATGCCTTGCACGTTTTCTTCGATGCGAATAAGCCGCGTCTCATCGCGGAGTCTGCAAAGCGCGAGGCGGCAAGGGAAGAGCGAGAGCGATGGTTGAAAGAACATCCGCCGGCGCGGCGGGATACCGTCATTAACTATTGGATCGGCGAGGGCGCCGGCACTGTCATTCTCAATAATCCGACGATGGGAGGCCGGCCATGAAACGCATTTTTCTTTGTCTCCTGGCGCTTTCGAGCGGCGCTTTTTCCCAGGCTCCCTCTGATCTCAATGAAGGGAGCACGTTGATTTCCCTCGGTAATAATAGTTACCGGTTCACCTGGTGGGCGCGGGCCGGAGTTTTCTATCTCGTCGTTAGCCGTTTCCTAACACCTCTGAAGCCGTCGGCAAGCGGCTACGGTCCTCCTCGGATTCAATGAACTTCGATATCGACACAATCGCGTCTGCACGGCACCATATGACGTAGGCTCCAATCAAAGCGACCAAACTCCTCGTGCAATATGGCATCGTCCGCAAAAGCATCTGGGGAAGGCGGAACGGGTCGGTCCGTGCATACGTGCAGAACTCAATTCACCGATCGCTTTGCACATCTGCACGGACTGACCCGCACTAATGGGCGCGCACTTTTGTCGTCGGCATCGGTGCCAAGTCCGGCGCAGGAGCGAGATTGGCACTCTATCAAAAGCCGCCATGGCTTGCTTCGATTCGGTCTGCCCCGCGGAGACGTAATCTTTGCGCCGGCCAAACAGCGCGCGGTAATCCACGCCGAATTGCGTATTGGCCAGACTCACCACGGGCAGCCCGGACTGGCTGATCGCAGCGCCGCTCACGGCGATGCCGCCCGTGAAGCTCGTCGTCGGATTCAGCCCAATGCGTACTCGGAGAGGTTCACGATGCCGTCGCCATCGGGGTCGGCGAGGTTGCCGACGATTGCGGCGTTATTTGCATTCGCGCCGAAGGAAGTCAGCCGCCATCGATCCACCGGCGAATCGTGAATGGTGAGCTGTCCGCTGATCGTCGCGCCGAGCAAATAGGCGCGCCGTGTTGAGCGTGAGCGACACAACACCACCGACGCATTCAGCACGGACAATAGCTGGGGAGCGAAAGCCTCCGCGCAGCCGCAGATTTATACGATCACGGGCTTTGACGCTCCCTGAACTCGGGTGAGCGCGCACTGCCCGGGTCACACGCCTTTTCGATCCGATCGACTACGTATTGGGCAAAGGGGATGGCGCAGGTCCAGGCGGGGGAGACGGCGTTTAACAGGTGAGTGGAGCCCGCGTCGCCTTCGATTACAAAGTCCATCTCCAGCTTCCGCAACCGGATGTCGAGTAACTGCGCGCGGATGCCTGCCGGGCCCCACGACTTGTATTGATCGACCCGCACTCCTTCCGCGAGTTCCGAGGCGAGAGTGACCAGATGAGAGCGCGAGTACTTATGCAGTTCTTCGATGGCCAGCTTCTTAAAATTGAAATCCGAAGAAAGCACGAGACCCGCTTCGCGGAAGAGGACTTCGACAAACTCTCCGAACTTGAAGTTATCGAATCCACGATATTGCTCGCGCCAGAGGGCGGGGATCGCCGTCGGACCGATCTTAACACGGCCGTCGTCCTTCACCGTAAAGTGGACGCCGAGGAATGGATTGCGCAAGTCGGGCACGGGATAGATATGGGTGCGCAACGCGCCGGGCTGCTCGTCGGAGTAGAGATAGAGTCCTTTGAAAGGAAGGATGCGATAACGTTCTGAGAAACCGAAATCGCGCGCCACCCTGTCGGCATAGAGTCCGGCGGCATTGACCACGTGGCCGGCTTCGAAACGCTGTTGCGGAGTGATAACTACCCGCCTCTCACGCCGCAGATAACGTGCGCCGGTAACAAAGGCGACTCCTTCCTCGGTCGCCTCGCGCCGCATCGCCTCGATCACGCGCACTGGGTCGGCTGACGCTGTGGTCGGGGAGAAAATAGCGCGCTGATAAGTCTTCACCCGTGGCTCCATCTCTCGCGCTTCCACTGCGGTGATACTTACCAATGGAACGCCATTGGCCGCGCCCCGCCGAAGTAACTCATCCAGTTGTGGCAGATCGCTTTCTCCTCTG
>JBBRXP010000036.1:0-39440 GCA_038238555.1 Chthoniobacterales bacterium
CGTCACGCCGAGACTGTAGATGTCGCTGCGCACGTCGATGTCCTTTTCCTCGAGCTGCTCGGGGCTCGCAAAGTGCGGCGTGCCGACGAAGCCGCCCACCGACACCGTGCTCGCATCCTCGTCGCCGCTGGCCGCGCTCGCTTTGGCCAAGCCGAAGTCGATGACCTTCACCACCAGCTCCTCATCTTCGCGCACCAGCATGAGATTGGCGGGCTTGATGTCGCGGTGCACCAGCCCATGCTGCTGCGCGGCATTGAGCGCGCGCGCCACTTGCGCGGCCACTTGCAGCGCGAGCAGCAGAGGCAGCGGGCCCTGGCGCTTGATGAGCGCCTCGAGCGTCTCGCCGTCGATAAATTCCATCGCGTAGAACCACGTGTCCTCCGTGCCGAGATGATAGACCGTCGCGACGTTGCGATGCCGCAACCGCGCCGCCGAACGCGCTTCGCGCACAAAGCGCTGCCGGGCCAGATCGCTTTCGAGGTAGGCGGCGCTGATCACCTTCAAGGCCACCGGCACGCGCAAGTTCGTGTCAAAGGCCTTGTAGGTAATGCCCATCGCCCCGCGGCCCAGCTCGTGGAGCGTGCCATCGTCGCGCACAAGCACTTCGTAGTGGTCGAATGTGACGGTCTCAGGCATGTGCGGGCGGGGCTCGACGGAGGTTGCAGTCTTCCCCGCCGGCTCGCAATCTGCAACCCGCAGAAGCATGGCAGCCAAGCTCCAGATTCAGCCCGCGATCGCGCCGCCCTTCGAGGTGGAGATCGGCAACACCGCCACCATCGGCCGCACGCACGACAACGCGGTGTGCCTGCACTTCAGCCCGCGCGTGTCGCGCCAGCACGCGGTCATCCGCTGCCACAATGGCTGGCAATTTCAGCTCATCGACCTCGGCAGCCGCAACGGCACTTACGTCCACGAGAAGCGCGTCATCATTCCCGTGACGCTCGAAAACGGCGCCGTCATCCGCATCGCCGACAACACCATCATCTTCCGCGAAGAATCGGGCGAGCGCGTGCCCGGCCAGGAAGGCCAGGCGATGACGGTGGCCGGCACCATGAGCACGTCCCTCGAGGAGCGGGCCGTGGCCCTGCTCGTGTGCGACGTGCGCGGCTTCAGCACCATGTCGGAGAGAGTGCCGAGCGGCGATCTCGCGCAATTCATCGGCGCGTGGTTTCGCGAGACGGGCAACCTCGTGCACGAGCGGGCCGGCACCATCGACAAGTTCATCGGCGACGCGATGCTCGCGTATTGGGACACCGGCGAGGGCGGCCCCAAGGATTGCGGCGCCGCGCTCGAAGTCGCCCGCCGCCTGCTCGCGCTCGCCGCGCAGCGCGAGTGGCCGGGCGGCGAACCCTTCCGCGTGGCCATCTCGCTGCACCACGGCCGCGTTACCTTCAGCAATGTGGGCCTCGCCGCCGCGCGCGACGCCACCATCATCGGCGACGCCGTCAACACCGTCTTCCGGCTCGAAGCCGCTTCAAAAGAAATCGGCCGGCCCGTGGTGCTCTCACACGACTTCACCCGGCACCTGCCGCAAGACGTGGCGCTGGAGGATTTCGGCACGCGCGAGCTAAAGGGCAAGCGGCAGCGCGTGCAGATATTCGGACTGGCCGGATAACAGGGAATCGGTGACACGGCCCGCGGCCCACCTAAGATGCCGCGCGATGTCACCAAAAGCAGATGCCTCATTGCCGGCCCGGCCCGCGCCGGGCGTGCTCGCAAATCCCTACCTGCAACTGGCCCTGAGCGTGGTGCTCACGGCGGCCGCGCAACTCTTTCTCAAACGCGGCGCGGGCGCCGCGCTCGATGCGGGATGGCTCGGCCTGGCCGCCGTGCGCTCGCCCTGGGTGTGGTGCGGCATGGCCGCCCTCATCGTGAGCCTCCTCTCGTGGCTCTACGCTCTGCGGTTTGTGCCGCTCGGCTTTGCCTGCAATCTCTCCGGCGCCATTCACGTGCTCGTGCCCGTGGGCTGTTGGATGTGGCTGGGCGAAGCCATCTCGGGCCGCCGCTGCCTGGGCATCCTGCTGGTGGCGGCCGGCGTCATCGTCAGCGCCAGGCCCGCGAGCGCCGTGGAGAGGCGCTTGTGACGGCCCTCACCCTCTCTCTGATCGCCCTCTCAGAGGCGTGCGGCATCGCGGGGCAATTGTTTTTCAAGCTCGCGATGGGCCGCGACTGGAGCCACGCCCCGGGCCGAGGCCGTCTCGCCTTGGCCGCGGGCCTGGCCGTGATGGCGCTCGGTTTTTTCATCTGGCTGGGCCTGCTCTCGAAATTCGATCTCAGCTTCCTCTATCCCTTTGAGGGGCTCAACCGCCTGCTGCTGCTCCTCGGCGCCGCCTTTTTCCTGCGGGAGAAGATCACGGCAAACTTGTGGCTCGGCGTGTTGCTCATCAGCGCAGGCGTGGTGCTGGTGGCGGGGAGTTAAGAAAGCGCGAGGCTCTTAGCCTAAAAGCGGCAATGGACGTCAGCCGAATGGTGTCAACCGAATGAAGTCCAATGGGATCGCTCGGGGTTGGCGCCTCATTTCTTCATTCTCATTCACCTGACCCCATTCGGCTGACATCCAATCACGAATTTAGGTTAATCCGCCGTGAGCGCTCCCCAGATCACGCGCAGAGCGCGCTCATTGCATGCCAGGGCCTCGCCCTCGGCGCCCTCGCCTTCCCGCGGGTGATCGAGCCGGGCCGCGATGCGCTGCGTCCAGCGCGCATACCGCGGCGGCGAGTAGGCTCCGCAGAGATCGCCGCCCACGATTTCCGCGCGGGCCGCAATTTCTTTTAGGGCCCACGCAAGGTCGCCCGCGGCAAAGAGCCCGTTCTCCCAGTTGGTGACCGACTCGCCTTTTTGCAGGCAATCGAGATCCACGGTCACATAGACCTTTTGCTCCGCGAGGCCGCGCGCAAACTCCTCGAAGCGCTCCCGCCACGTCGCGCGCTCCACGCCATGCCAGCGCCGGCGGCCCGAAGCGCCCAGCCGCTCCGCCCACGGCCACACCTCCAGCCGCTCGTGGCGCAGCGCCCGGCGGCTCACAAAGAGGCAGCCCGGCCAGTTGAGCTCAAAATTTCCGCAGCCCCAGATCGCCACCTTGCGCAGCCGCGGCATCTCCAGCGCGCGATTGATCCACGTGCCGCAGCCCCACCGGGGCGGGCGGATGTCCCAGTCGGGATGGTTATCAAAGGATACGAGGTGAAAGGGCTCCGCGATCCGCCGCAACCAGAGCGCCGTGAGGTGATGGAAATCTCCCGAGCCAAAGAGCGTAAACTTTGCCTCCTGCTCGCGCACCGCGGCATGAAAGGCTTCCATCCTGCGCGGCGTGGTGCTGTAGCGCAGCCGCGGCCCCCACGCCCGGCAGTCCACATAAGAAACCGCCGGCGCGCTCGCGGCGCGCCACGCCCCATCCAGATCGAAGTGCACCGTGCGGGCTCCACCCATGGTTCACCTCGTGCCGCGGAAGGCGGCGCACCGCCTCGGCCCCACATGCGGCGAGGGGCGGAGGGTTGCGGTTGAAAATAACGTCTCGGTGCGCATGGCATCGCCGCGGGCCGCGAGGAAAGACGATCGAGACTTCGCTTGCAAAGGCAAAACCCGCGCGCATCCCCAAAGCGCTGATCTTTAGTCCACGAAAGACACAAAAAAACACGAAAAGGGCCGGTGCCGGCGCGTAGGCTCTCTCTGTCTTCGTCTCGCGAAAAGAGGTTGAGACGAGATCTTTGGAGGGACACGCTCTGTCGTGTCCCAAACTTTCCCCGGCGGACGCGGCGCGAGTTTGAGCGCGCTACCGCTCCGCGCCGCCTCCGCCCGCTGGATTGGGACACGACAGAGCGTGTCCCTCCAGGCGGGCCTCCACCACTTTCGCGAGACCTCAATAATCAGTGGTTCCCTAGCGCTGGCGCTACGGGATGCGCTTCAATTTGCTCGCGCAACGCCCGCCATTTTCATGACGAAATGGTTTTGTGGACCGACGGAAGGGTCTTGTGGGACTGACAGGGGGTCTTGTGCGGCTGACCAAGAGGGCTTGGTGGGTTCACCAAGCGGGGTTGGGCGGGGCGGCTCATTGGCTTTGTGGGGGCGGCGGTCTGGCTTGGCGCCGGAGTTGGCACCGCACGTGCTAATATCTCACGCGCAACGGCACGCTCCGCGGACGGTAGGGGCGCCCGGACTTCAGCCACCCTTTCAGCACGCCAAAGACGATCATGCTCACAATGAATCCAATTTCAGAAACCCTCTTTCCCGGGCGGAAGTCCTGCCGCCGCCGCTCGTGGCCGGCGCTGTCGCGTCCCATGCTTGCGGGCTGCGTTCTGGCGCTCGGGCTTTTGATGGGGGGTGGAGGGCGTGCCTCGGCGGCCACTTACCTCCTCGACCCGCTGCAGAGCACGCTGGTGCTTTCCGGAAAGCTGGCCGGCTCGCCTATGCAGGAGCAGGGGCCCGGGGGGCATACGACGACTTATGCGGGGAGCATCGAGGCGGATTTTTCGGGCAGCTCGATTCGGTTTGGCGGGGGCAGTTCCATCGACGCCAACCTCGGCGGTATCTGGCAACCCGCCGTGGGTGGAACCGCGGGCAGCGCTCCGGCGGATTACGGCACGCGCGCTGGGTCGGTGGTGGGGGCGGGCCGAAATATCGTGCTCGACGTGGCGAGCACTTTCATCGCGGTCTCGAGCGGCGCCTTCGATGCGACGCAAATCTCCCTCACTTATCTGAGCGGAGTGGTCGATTACAACGCCGGAGCCTCCGGGTCGGGCACCATCTCTTTGTTCGGCGAGTTTGGGTTTAACAATGCGAGCGGCGGGCTGATCGCCGTGGCAGGCAATATCGAGACGCTGACGCTCCCGGTTCAATTCAGCACGGCCTTCACGGTCGCTTCGCCGGACGACAGTATGCTGGTGCTGACGGGCCAGCTCGTGGCCACGCGCACCGTGCCGGAGCCCTCGAGCACGGCGTTGCTCTTCTCCTGCGCGCCGCTCCCGGCTCTTTGGCGGCGGGGCCGCCGGGAGGGACGCGCTGCGTCGCGCCCCTGACCTATTACAGCTCCCCGCTCGCCGCGATTTTTGGCAGGTGCTCGGTGCAGTATTCCTGCCCGTCCCTCGCCACGCGGAAATCGAGATCCGGCGCGGTGGCATCCGTGCGGCCGCAGACCGCGCAGTGGTGAAGGGCTTCCCCCGGCTCCTCGCCGCGCGCGGTCTCGAAGCGCTGGCGGCGGAGGGCGATGTCCCGGCGTTGCCTGGCGTCCTGGAAAATCTGCGCGCCGAAAAAGAGAAGGTAATTTGCAAACGCGGCGACCACGGCGAGGCGGTAGCCCCACGAGCCAAATACAACCCCCAAGAGGATCACCGCGCCCGAGAACCACGCGAGCCATTTCACCTTTACGGGCACGAGAGCCAGGAGGTAGATGGTCATGTCGGGGAAGAATCGGGCGAAGGCAAAGAAGAGGGACGCGTTGAGCATGGAGGTCGAAAAGTTGGCGCCGAAAAAGAACGCGGCGACCGTGGTGCCGAGCATGCCCAGGAGGTAGAAGACATTGAGTCGGAAGCTGCCCATGGCCTGCTCGAGCCCATCGCCCAGCCACCAAAGATACCAGAGGTAAAGCGCGGCCACAAAGAAGTCGGCGATGGGGCCGCCGACCGCCGGGATGAAGATGTAGGTCGCCAGCCGCCACACTTCGCCGCGCCGCACCGCCGCGGGATCGAGCGCGAGCTGCTGGAGCCAGTAGGGGTTGAGCTTGTAGAGCACAAAGACCAGCGCATTGATGGCGACGATGAGCCGGAGCAGGCGCGGGATGGCGAGGTGTCCGAATCGGCGTTCGGCTTGGTCGAGCCACTTCAAGGAAAGTGGAGCGTTGAGTGTTGAGTGTTGAGTGGCCTCCGCATGGCCGCGGACTTTCAACTCTCAACCCTCAACTCACAACTACTTCCCACTAGACACCCGCATCGCCCAGCCTAGCCTCGATGCTGTGCCCGAGGCCGAACCACTCCGACAGACGCCGCTCCACGCCGAACACGTGCGACTCGGCGCGAAGATGGTGGATTTCGGCGGCTGGTCGATGCCCGTGCAATACACGGGCATCCTCGATGAACATCACGCCGTGCGCGGCTCGCTCGGGGTCTTTGACATCTCGCACATGGGGCAATTTTTCGTCGAAGGCACCGGCGCCTCGGAATGGTTGAACCGCCTGCTCACCAATAACGTCGAGCGTCTCGACGAGGGCGAGTGCCAGTACACTTTGCTGCTCAACGAGCGCGGCGGGGTGATCGACGACCTCATCGTCTATCGCATCGGCGTGGACCTGTGGCTGCTCGTGGTCAATGCGGCGAAGATCGACGAAGACTTTGCGTGGATGCAGCGGCACCTCGCCGATTGCGTGGAGATCACCAATGCGAGCGCGGAATTTGCGGGCATCGCCGTGCAGGGGCCGCGTGCCGCGCAGCTTTTCGATGCCTTCTTTGGCGGCCAGCAGCGCCGGCCCGCGCGCAATGAACTGCTCTCAGTGGAGATCGACGGCGAGCCTTACTACATCGCCCGCACCGGCTACACGGGCGAGGACGGCTTCGAGGTCTTCTGCGTGTCGGATCGCGCCGTGAAATCCTGGAACGACATTCTGGAACGCGGCGCGCAATTTGGCATCAAGCCCTGCGGCCTCGGCGCGCGCGACACGCTGCGACTCGAGATGTGTTACCCGCTCAATGGCGCCGATCTTTCGCCCGACACCACGCCCATCGAGGCCGGACTCGGCATCTTCGTCGATCTCAACAAGCCCGACTTCATCGGCCGAGACGCACTCTTGCAGCAGCGCAGCGACGGCATCAAGCGCCGGCTCGTGCCTTTCAAGATGACGTGCTCGAGCCCGCCGCCGCGCTCGCACTACAGCATCTTCAAGGATGGCGTGAAGATCGCCGAGACCACGAGCGGTTCACTCTCCCCGACGCTCAAGACCGGCATCGGCATGGCCTACGTGCCGAGCGAATTTGCGCGCATCGAGGAACCCATCGAGATCGACATCCGCGGCACTCTCTTCCCCGCCGTGATCGAGAAGAAGCCGCTGCTGCGGCGGGAGGTTGAGAGTTGAGAGTTGTGTGGCGGCTGTCTTTCACCCGAGGCGTGGTACGAGTGCACGCGCCCCTCAACTCTCAACACTCAACTCATCCCCGATGAACGTTCCCGAAGACCTCTACTACGCTCCCACCCATGAATGGCTCCGCATGGACGGCGAGACGGGCAGCGTGGGCATCACCGATCACGCGCAGCACGAACTCACCGACGTGGTCTTCGTCGATCTGCCGAAAGTCGGCGCGCAAGTGAAGGCCGCGGAACAGGTGTGCGTGGTCGAGTCGGTGAAAGCTGCGAGCGATATTTTCTCTCCCATCTCCGGCACCGTCACCGCCATCAACGACGCGCTCGTTTCCAATCCTGCGCTGCTCAACACCGATCCGTTTGGAGAAGGCTGGATATTCAAAATCTCGATCGAAGCCGGCGAGGAAGTCGAGGAACTCATGAGCCCCGTGCAGTATCGCGAGGCCATCGGCGCCGCGGAAAACGGCGGCATCTGACCGTGCGATGAAGGGTCCACGGAATACACGGAAGAACACGGAAATTAAGGACAGCGATTCCCTCCCCTTCCGTGTATTCCGCGTATTCCGTGGACCTCCCATGACCGCCGCCGCGTTCCTGCTCGCCGCCGCGTGCTGCCGCGCGGACTTGGTGCTCGTGCAGAAGGTGGATGGCGCGGGCCAATCCGGCACGCAGACCATCAGCATCCAGGGCGACCACTCGCGGGCCGATCTCGGCCCGGCGATGAGCGTCCTCACCGACGGCTCGAGCGGCGAGTCCTTTGCGCTGCGGCATCCCGACCGGACGTTCGTGAAAATTTCCCGCGAGCAAGGCAAGGCAATGCTCGATCAAATCGCCAGGCACCGCGGCGAGAGCCCGCCGCCGGAGCTCAAACCCACGGGAAAGAGTGAGCCAGTGGGCGAGCAGGAGTGCGAGGTCTTCACGTGCGATCTCGGCGGCATGGTCGTCACCTACTGGATCGCAAAAAACTTTCCCGATTTCCGCGCCATCCAGGAGCAACTCGCGCGGGTGCAATCCGGGGCGCTCTCGCTCGGCGCACAAGGGCTCCTACCCGATCCAAAGACGTTCCCCGGCATGACCATGAAGACCGAGCTGGAACTCGGCGGAAAGAAAGTGACCACCACCACGCTCTCCGTGAAGCAAGGCCCCGTCGATCCCGCTCTCTTCAAGCTGCCGCGCAATTACAAGGAGACGCCGCTCCCGGAGGCGAAGTCTGAGCCGGAGTAAGCGTGCCGCCCCTCATCCTCGCCTCCGCCTCGCCGCGCCGGCGCGACTTGCTCCTGCGCGACGGCTACGACTTCACGGTCCTCCCCGCCGACGTGACCGAGATCGCGCCGCCGCATCTCACCCCTGCCGAGGTCACCCTTTTCAACGCGCGCTTGAAAGCCCGCACCATCGCCACGGGGCGGCCCGATGCGCTCGTGCTCGGCGTGGATACCGTGGTCGCCTTCGAGGGCGAAATCTTTGGCAAGCCTCGGGACATGGACGAAGCGCTCGCGATGGTGAGCCGGCTCAACGGAGCTGTGCACGAAGTATGGTCCGGTGTATGGCTCACGCGCGGCGGCCGCGAGACGGGTTTCAACGAAGTCACCCGTGTCCGCTTCCGCCACCTCGGTGAGGCGCAACTCCGCGCCTACCTCGCCCGCATCGCCCCGCTCGACAAAGCCGGCGCTTACGCCGCGCAGGACGATCGCGGCGAACTCATCGAGTGCGTGGAAGGCTGCTTTGATAACGTGGTGGGCCTGCCCATGAAATCGCTCGCGCGCGCGCTGAAAAGTTTCAGATCCACAATTTGAAAATGAACTTCGACCTGCCCGGCATCCGCAAAGTCGCCAGCGGGAAAGTGCGCGAAATCTTCGACCTCGGCGAACACCTGCTGCTGGTCGCCACCGATCGCATCAGCGCCTTCGATTGCATCCTGCCCAACCCCATCCCACACAAGGGCGCGGTGCTCACCTCGCTCTCCGCGTTCTGGTTTGCGCGGTTCAGGTTTGTGGAAAATCACGTCGTCGCCACCGACGCGCGCGATTTCCCGGCTGCCCTCCAACCCTTTGCCACACAGCTTTCGCGGCGCTCGATGATCGTGAAGAAGGCCGCGCCGCTCGCCGTGGAGTGTGTGGTGCGCGGCTACCTCGCCGGCGGCGGTTGGAAGGAATATCAGGCGCGGCAAAGCATCTGCGGCATCCCGCTGCCCGCCGGCTTGCAACAAGCGCAGCAGTTGCCCGAGCCCCTCTTCACGCCTTCCACCAAAGCCGCGAGCGGGCACGACGAAAACATTTCCTGGGACGAGTGCCGCTGCATCGTGGGCGACGGCATCGCGGAGCAAGTGCGCGCCCTGAGCCTTCGCATTTACGAAGAAGGCCGCGCCTACGCCGCCGGGCGCGGCATCATTGTCGCGGATACAAAGTTCGAGTTCGGATTATTCGACGGGCGCGTGATCCTCATCGACGAATGCCTCACGCCCGACAGCTCGCGCTTCTGGCCCGCCAGTGAGTATCGCGTCGGCACGAGCCCGCCGAGTTTCGACAAGCAAGCGGTGCGCGACTATCTCGACACGCTCGCCTGGGACAAGCTCCCGCCCGCCCCACCGCTGCCCGCCGAAGTCGTGGAGGCGACGAGCGCGAAGTATCTCGAAGCCCACGCCCGCCTCGCCGGAAGCGAATTGTCGCGAGCGTGGGAAGCAGGTTGCTCCGCCGGTTAAGAGGGCCCGTCAAAACTCCCCGTGGCCGTTGCGCTTTTTCACCGCATCGAGCGCGGCGTGGGTGCGATCCAGCGGGCGCTTGAGGGCGCTCGCAGCGGGAGCCGGCGAGGGCGCGGGCGCGCTCTCCGTTTGAGCCACGGCCTCCTGCACGGAGGCGACGGGTGAGTGCTGGCGGGTGAAGAGGAAGCCGATGATGGCCACGGCGGCAAGGAGGGTGATGAGTCTCATGCCCGCACCAAAAAGCACGGCCTGCGCCAGCGCGCTTTTCCTCGGAAACGAAAGGGAGTCCACGGAATACACGGAACACACCGAAGGGGAGGCGCGAAAAAAGCAGAGACGCTCCATCGTTTTGGCGCGCTCTCTCTTCCGTGTATTCCGTGGACCTCCAATGTTTTCGGCTCCCGGAAATTGTCTCGCGCCACACTCGCTCGCGCCGCCAATGTTTCTTCATGAAAGTCACCGCCATCTCCGTCCCGACGATTGATCCCGGTGCGCTCGATGCCATCGTCGGCGCTTATCATGGCGACCCTTTTGCGGTGCTCGGGATGCACGACGCGGGCGAGCACCTCAGCGTGCGCGTCTTTCGGCCCGATGCGCGCGCCGTGGTGGTCGAGAGCCTCGATCATCCGGGCGCGCAGTATCCGGCGCTCCAGGTTCATGCGGATGGATTTTTCGAGGCCGTGTGCGAAGGCGGGCGCGAGTGCTTTCGCTACACCCTGCGCTTCACCGGACACGATGGCCGCGCGTGGACGGAGCGCGACCCGTACTCCTTCGGCATCGTGCTCGGAGCGCTCGATCTGCACCTCTTTGCCGAAGGCCAGCACTGGCGGCTCTACGACAAGCTCGGCGCGCACCTCACCGAGTTTGAAGGCGCGCGCGGCACGGCCTTTCACGTCTGGGCGCCCAATGCGCAACGCGTCTCGGTCGTCGGCGATTTCAATCAGTGGGACGGTCGCCGCCACCCAATGCGCAAGCTCGTGGGCTGCGGTGTGTGGGAAATTTTCCTGCCCGGCATCGGCGAAGGCGCGCACTACAAATTCGAGGTCAAGCAGTCGCACGGCGCCATCGTCTTAAAGAGCGATCCCTTCGCCTTCTTCAATCAATTCGGCACGAGTACCGCGTCGCTCGTCTTCGATCTCCAGCGGTATGTGTGGGACGACGCGGCGTGGATGGAGAAAAGGCAGAGCATCGAGTGGCATCGCGCGCCGGTGTCGATCTACGAAGTGCATCTCGGCTCGTGGCGACGGAAGATCGAGGAAGGCAACCGGCCTCTGAGTTATCGCGAACTTGCCGACGAACTCGTCGATTACGTGTGCGAGATGGGTTACACGCACATCGAGTTCATGCCCGTCATGGAGCATCCCTTTGAGGGCTCGTGGGGTTATCAAGTCACCGGATTTTTTTCGCCCACGAGTCGCTGGGGGAATCCCGATGAGTTGCGCCAACTCATCGACCGTGCGCACCAGCGCGGCATCGGCGTGATCCTCGACTGGGTGCCCGGGCACTTTCCCAAAGACGTGCATGGCCTCGCGGAATTCGATGGCACCGATCTCTACGAACATGCCGATCCGCGCCTCGGCGAGCACATGGACTGGGGCACGCTCATCTTTAACTACGGCCGCAACGAGGTCCGAAACTTCCTCATCGCCAATGGCCTCTTCTGGCTCGACCAATATCACATCGACGGCCTGCGCGTGGATGCCGTCGCCTCGATGCTTTACCTCGATTACTCCCGCCAGCCCGGCGAGTGGATCCCGAACGTCCACGGCGGACGCGAAAACCTCGAAGCGATCTACTTCCTCAAACGCTTTAACGAAGTGGCCTACGAGCGGCATCCCGGCATCGTCACCATCGCCGAGGAGAGCACCGCTTGGCCCGGAGTCTCGCGCCCGACTTACCTCGGCGGCTTAGGCTTTGGCTTTAAGTGGAACATGGGCTGGATGCACGACTTCCTAGCTTACATGTCGATGGATCCCATCTATCGCCGCTTCCACCAGGGAGCCATCACCTTCTCGCTCCTCTACGCATTCCACGAGCACTTCATCCTCGTGCTTAGTCACGATGAAGTGGTGCATGGCAAAGGCGCGCTCTTAAGTAAGATGCCCGGCGATCGCTGGCAGAAGTTTGCCAACCTGCGGATGTTCTATGCCTGGATGTATGCGCACCCTGGTAAGAAGCTGCTCTTCATGGGCTGCGAATTTGGCCAGCTCGGCGAGTGGAATCACGACCGCTCGCTCGACTGGCACCTCTGCGCGCAGCCCGAACACGACGGCCTGCGCCGCCTCGTCCAGCATCTCAATTCATTGTATGTGAGGGAGCCCGCTCTGTGGGATCAGGACGATAGTTACGAGGGCTTTGAATGGATCGACTTTCACGACTCGGATAACTGCGTGGTCGCCTTCATGCGCAAGTCGAGCACGGGCCAGGTGCTCATCTTCGTCATCAATGCCACGCCGGTCCCGCGCGAGGCTTACCGCATCGGAGTCAATGGCGATGGGTGGTACGAAGAAATGCTCAACACCGACGCCCAGACCTACGGCGGATCGAACGTCGGAAACTTCGGCGGCGTCGAGGCCGAGCCAACATCGTGGCAGGGCAAGTCGCACTCACTCCTCCTGCGTTTGCCGCCGCTCGCGGTGGTGGGTTTCAAACGGAACTTTTAGCAATTAGCGTTTGCCGTCCCGCGCATCGCCCCTATCTTGCGAGTAACTCAAAATCTCCCTGCCATGAAACACTCCAAACTCAACGCATTCACCCTCATCGAACTCCTGGTCGTGATCTCCATCATCGCGATCCTCGCCAGCATCGCCGTGCCCGTCTTCGGCGAAGTGCTCGTCAAAGGTGCGCAGACCAAGGCGCTCTCGAACGCGAAACAGATCGGCCTCGCCTGCCGCCTGTTTGCCGACGATTTCAACGGCCTCTATCCCACAAAGAAGATCGACCAGACTTCGAACAAGCTGACCAATACCGAGGTGGCCTCTTCCAATGAGGCATTCCGGCAGTTGATTCCCGAGTACGGCATTCCCAATGAACAGATCTTCTTCGTCTCCAAGTCGAAGTTCACGCCAGTCCAACCGGACGACAAGATTACCGAAGGGCAGAAGCTGATAGAGGGCGAAAATCACTTTGCCTATGTCCTCAATATCACCACATCGTCCCCCTCAAACTGGCCGCTCATTGCCGACGGTTTCGACCAACCGGGGGCGCACACTTATGCCAGGGAGGAAGGCAAGAAGGGCGGCGTGTGGAAGGGTAAGAAAGCCATCGTAGTCCACGCCGACGACAGCGTGGTTCTCGAGAAGGTGAATAACAACCTGATCGTTCCGGGAAGCCCCAATGGAAACGACTTGTTCGATAACAGCGGTCAGGATGGTTGGCTGGGGCCGGATAACAAGGTCGTCAATCCTTTGGGCGGAAACTAGGCATGGCGAAAGCCTTTTGGGCTGCCCGCTCTTAATTACAAAGCCCCTTCCGAGTAAGTCTCGGAAGGGGTTTTTGTTTTGGGGGTTCGTAGCTGCGGCGTCCCCGCCGCCTGCCATTCGAGCCCGCGGCGGTGACGCCGCGGGAACTTCCTGCGACGAGGACAGTCGCAGCTACGCGGCCCGAGCTGAGAAGATGCACGCCGCAAGCGCCGCGAGGAATTGGGTCGAGCGGAAGTTCATTGGTCTGGCGGCAATTTTTTACCCATCCGCAGGCCATTGGGAGTGGTGCCGGTGAAGCGCGTGCCATCGGCCGCAAATTTCAACTTTGCTCCATTGGCAAACGTCATCGTCGTTCCGTCCACGGCATTCCACGCGGAAGGGGGATCGTTGTTGATGACATAGGTGCCGTCCTTGAAGAAACGCAGTTTGCTCTCCGCCTTCTTTTCGCTCACGCCCCACGACCAGAGCGTGTCGTGGAGCGATTGGGTGAGATCTTGCGCGGACCTGGCAACTTCCCCCGTCGCCGCTCCCGACACCGCGGCGATCCCGGCTTCCACGGCCACCGCGAGAGGCAGATTTTTCTGCGCCATCGCTCGGCTCTTGAGTTTCCGCAACTCCATCGAGATACCGCCGCTGCACTTGCCCGGCAGCCGCGGTGAGCGCCGCGTCGTAATGGGTGCGTGCCGCCGCGAGTTCCGCCGGCGGCGCTGCCGGAACGTGAGCCACCGCAAAGAGCAATGCCGCGACTCGGAGGAAAGTTGATGAGGCTTTCATGTCTCGGAGATCAGTGGCTCTCACGGACAAGCGACCAAGCAAGCAGAGGCCGCTCAACTTTCCCATTGTCAGCCCTCCGCGCCTTGGCTAACCACAGGACATGATTATGCGTCTTTTCCTTCCGGCAGTTCTCATTGTGAGCCTCGCCTTCCTCAGTGGTTGCGATACGACAGGCACGAAAAGGAAGCCTCAGAAAAAATCCGGCGGCTGGCATTCCCCGGCTTCGAGCGGCGACGAACCCGTCTCGGATTATCCGCCCAAGCAATCGTCCCCTTCCCAAGACCGGCCCACCGACAAGCCGCCGCAGACCACCGACATTCCGCCGCGACAGCCAGAGCCGCCCGTGAAGACCGGTGAGTTGCCTTACGCCAAACAAGTGGCGGGCAAGCCGGGATTCGTCACCAGCCCTTTCGCGCCATTTGCCGGATACATCGACGTGCGCGGCTTCCCGCCCGGCACCGAGGTGAAGGATCCCTACTCGGGCAAGACCTTCCTCGTTCCGTAAAACGGGAGGCGCGGCATTGTGGATGGTGACTGGTGATCGGTGAATGGGCTTACAACTCCGGTTGTTTCTCCCCTTCACCAGTCACTATTCACATTCCATGAATTCTCGCGTCGCCATCGTCGGTCCGGGCCTGCTCGGAGGTTCGATCGCGCTTGCTTTGCGCGCGCGGCGCGCGGCGCCGGTGGCCATCTGGGCGCGGCGACCGGAGGCAGTCGAGGAACTCAAGGCGATCGCCATCGCGGATTTTTCTTCGACCTCTCTCGACAGGGTGGTGCGCGATGCCGATCTCATCGTGCTCTGCACGCCCATCGGCGCGATGCCGGCGCTCGCGCGCGAAATCGCGCCGGCCGCAAAACCCGGCACCCTTGTCACCGATGTCGGCAGCGTGAAGGCGCCGGTGGTGGCCGCGCTCGGCGCGATCTTCGGTGGGCGTTTTGTCGGCAGCCATCCGATGGCGGGCTCGGAACAGAGCGGCTTGCACGCGGCGCGCGCGGACCTTTTTGAAGGTGCCACTTGCATCGTCACACCCGACGCGCAGTCCGACGCCGGCGCTATCGCCGAGATCGCGGAATTCTGGCGCTCGCTCGGCGGCATCGTCCACCGCATGTCGCCCGCCGCGCATGACGAGGCAGTCGCGCTCGTGAGCCATTTTCCGCACCTTCTCGCCGCGGCGCTCGTAAACATGGTTGCCGCGAGAGACGCTTCAGCGCTCTATCTCAGCGGCCCTGGCTTCCTCGACAGCACGCGCGTCGCCGCGGGTTCTCCCGAGATGTGGGCGGAAATTTTGGCGTCAAATCCCGAGGCAGTTGGCAAGTCCATTCACGCGATGATTGAATCGCTGCGCGAAATCGAGAACATGCTCGCCCGCGATCCCGCCGACCCCGCGCTCCTGCATCTTCTCACCGCCGCCAAAAAGACTCGCGACCGCCTTCGCCAGCCCACTTCTCATGACTGACTGGAAAATACGCCGCTCGCCGACGATCAAGACCGAACTGGAAGTCCCCGGCGACAAGAGCATCTCTCACCGCGCCGTAATGCTTGCGGCGATGAGCAATGGCCCGTGCGAGATCACCGGTTTCCTGCCAAGCGAGGATTGCCTGACCACAGTCGCCGCGATGCGCGCGCTCGGCGTGGAGATCGAAACGCCCGACGAAACCACGCTCATCATCCACGGCCGGCGCCGCGCCTTTGCCGCGCCGAAGCACGACATCTACTGCGGCAACTCCGGCACCACCATGCGCCTGCTCACCGGCCTGCTCGCGGGCCAGCCTTTTGCGAGCCGGCTCTGCGGCGATGCGTCGCTTTCCAAGCGGCCGATGAAACGCGTGATCGAGCCGCTAACCCGCATGGGCGCAAGGATCGCAGCCGAAGGCGCGAGCGATCGTCCGCCGTTGCGCATCGAAGGCGCAAAGCTCCGCCCCATCGACTACGAGAGCCCCGTCGCCAGCGCGCAGGTGAAGAGCGCGGTACTGCTGGCGGGCATGTTTGCCGAGGGCAAGACGAGCATCACCGAGCCCTGCCAGAGCCGCGATCACACGGAACGGATGCTCGAGTATTTCCTCGCCGGCCCAAAGAAAAGCGGTCTGACCGTGAGCATCTACGGCGGACAGACGCCCGAGTCGCGCGACTTCCGCGTGCCCGGCGATATTTCCAGCGCCGCCTTCTGGCTCGTCGCGGCCGCCGCGCAGCCGCGTTCGCATTTGCTCATCCGCAATGTTGGCCTCAATCGCACGCGCACCGGCATCCTCACCGTGCTCATCCGCATGGGCGCGCACATTCACGAGATCGAAGAAGACCAGGAAGCCGAGCCCATCGGCACCATCGACATCCAAGGCGCGCGGCTCAAGGGCACGATCATTTGCGGCGACGAAATTGCGAACGTCATCGACGAGTTGCCCATCCTCGCCGTCGCCGGCGCGCTCGCGCACGGCACCACGATCATCGCCGATGCCGGGGAATTGCGAGTAAAGGAAACCGACCGGCTCGCCGCCATCGCCACCAATCTCCGCGCCATGGGCGGCCAGGTAACGGAAAATGAAGACGGCCTCGAGATCGTCGGAGGCGCTCCGTTAAAAGGCGCGCGGGTCGAGAGCTTCGGCGATCACCGTATCGCGATGGCTTTTGCGATCGCCGGACTTTTCGCCGACGGCGACACGGTCGTCGCCGACACCGAATGCGTAGCCACATCTTATCCCGGCTTTCACGAAGCGATCGCGCGCATCATGAAACCCGCCGCCGATTCGCAGACGCCCGTGATCACCGCGCTGCGGCCGCACGGATAAACCGAACGCGATGATGAGAGGTCCACGGAAGACACGGAAAAAGAAGGGATGAAGAATTGTTTCCGCTCGAGTTCCTTCTTTTCCGTGCCTTCCGTGCATTCCGTGGACTCCTCCCTCCTGCTTCCTGAATAATTTTGCAGTTTGAGCGCGCCGCACATCGTCATCGCCATCGACGGCCCCGCCGCCAGCGGCAAGAGCAGCGTGGCCCGGGTGCTCGCGCGGCAGATCGGCTTCATCTACGTGAACACGGGCGCCATGTACCGCGCCGTGACTTGGCTCGCGGTGTCGCGCGATGTGCCGCACGCCGATGCCGCGCGCGTCGTCGAGCTACTGCACCGCACGGAGTTTGTATGCGGCGTCGCCAGTGGCGAATCCACGCTGCGACTCGACGGTGTCGATCCCACGCCGCACCTCACCGACGCCGCCGTCAATGCGAACGTCTCCACCGTGGCCACCATCGCCGAAGTGCGCAGCGTGCTGGTTAAAAAACAGCGCGACCTTGCGCTCGCGCACGACGTGGTGATGGAGGGCCGCGACATCGGCAGCGCCGTCTTCCCCGACACGCCCTACAAGTTTTACATCGACGCCAGCCTCGAGGTCCGCGCCCAGCGCCGCGTGCGGCAGGGTTTGCAGGATGTCATCGGCACGCGCGACCGACAGGACGCCTCGCGCAAATCGAGCCCGCTCATCATCGCCGAAGACGCCCACGTCATCGACAGCTCGAACCTCACCATCGACGGCGTGGTCGGCGAGATCATCGGCCGACTGAAGCTGAAAGGCTGGCGGGGCGGGGAAGGTTGAGTGTTGAGGGGAAGTTGGGTGTTGAGAGTTGAGTGTTGAGTGGCCTCCGCGTTTCCTCGGTTTTGTGCGCGCCGCGCAGAGGGGGCGCCACTCAACACTCAACATTCATCACTCAACTCTCCCCCTCCCCCCACTACCAGTTCTTCTACCAGCTCTCGAAGTTCATCGCGCGCTCGTTCTTTGATTACCGCGTCATCCACCGCGAACGCATCATCGAGGAAGGGCCGGCCATCCTCGCGATGAACCATGAGAGCTACCTCGACCCGCCGCTGGCTGGCATCGCATGTCGTCGCGAGATCTACTACCTCGCGCGCAAGACGCTGCTCGATGTGCCCATCCTCGGCTCCATCCTTCCGAAGCTCCGAGTCATTCCCGTGGATCAGGAAAATGCCGACCGCACCGCGCTCAAGACCGTCATCAAACTCATCCGCGCAGGCCACTGCACCGTCATCTTCCCGGAAGGTTCGCGCACGCTCGATGGCGAGTTCCAGGCCGCGCAGCCGGGGCTCGGTCTCGTGATCGCCAAGACCCGCGCGCCCGTCGTGCCGATGCGCGTCTTCGGCGCGCGGCAGGCCTTTCCGCGCGGCGGCCTGCCCCGGCCATTTCGGCCGATCACGCTCGTGGTCGGCGAGCCCATCCGCTTCACCGAAGCGGAGCTGGCCGACGCAGGACGCGAGCTTTACCAATCGCTTAGCGACCGCGTAATGGCGCGCATCGCCGCATTGCAAGATGAGAGCGGTTAAAAAGATCGCGCCATGCGGAGTTACCGATGCTCGCGCAGCAAGACGGCGCAACCGCGCACATTCAATAAAGTGAGCGAGGGATCCTTCCTCACACGCTCTTCGACATCCAGGAACGGCGCTCCACTGGCGGGGCAGACCACGATTGCGCCGAGAGTCTTCCCTCCGAGATAACTCTCCGGCTTTTCCCACACCCGTTTGTAGTCTTTGAAAAACCACGGCACCGTGAATGACTTCCGCTCGCTGTAATACGAAAGCGTGCTGCTCCAATCGTAACCAAAGGCCACGAAGCCGCTGTCGAGCGGAGTCCGCGTTCGCAGAATCCCGGCGATCGCGGTGGTCGTATTCTCCGAGGCAGGGAAGGTGGCGTGCAAGGTGCGCCAGCGCGTCATGTGAAATCGGTAAACATTACCAGCAACAAAAAGTGCGGTAACTGCCAGTAACAAGGCCCGGCTCGGCGCCAGGTAACTAACCCAGTAACATATCGCCACTGCCAGTCCGCCGATGAGAAACAATCCGCACGCAGTCTGATAGTAGTCGTGGAGAAGGTGCAGGGGGGTGAACACTAATAACGGAAGAATCGTTAAGACCATCGCCGCAGCCACCACGCGCACGACCGTGCGATCCCTGGAAAAACCGAGCGTGCCGCAAAGAAACACCATGCCCGCCACGCCGCCGGCATTGCCCGCGAGGAGGCGCTCCCACAGCAGGGTGCGCCACGTCTCCGGCGAGATGCGCTGATGCACGGTGCCGAACACCCATGGAATCGTTTCCGACGAAGTATTCATGGCCCCCAGCGGGTTGTGCTGTTTCACGTGGTCCGTGAAGCGAGTCCACGCAAAGCAGATAACCAATGGCACCGCGTAGGCCAGTAACAAACAAGCCATCTCGCGGAGACCGGGCCCTTCGCGGAACAGACGGCGGTGATGAGTAACCAGCCAGCAACCGACTAACACCGCGAGGATTGGCAACCCCGTAGTTACTTTCTGCAATAACCCCAGACTAATAAGTAACCCAGCAAAGCAGGCAGCTTGTGAGTCATCGGGCCGCTGCTGTAGTCGGAGTGCAAGGGGAACAAAAGCCAGCGAAAAGAACAGCGCGGCCGTCTCGATCAAGAAACATCGCCCCCAGAAAAGATAGAGCGGACTGGAGAGCAGCAGACAGGCAAACACCCCGAATACATCGCCTCCCAAGCACA
The DNA here is from genome assembly GCA_038238555.1 of Chthoniobacterales bacterium. Classification (GTDB taxonomy): domain Bacteria; phylum Verrucomicrobiota; class Verrucomicrobiia; order Chthoniobacterales; family Chthoniobacteraceae; genus JANNXQ01. The sequence continues at coordinate 19,483 of JBBRXP010000036.1, forward strand.
GCCGCCGGACGATGGCCCTGGCCGGACACAAGCAAGCGATAAGAAACACAAAACTCAGCAGTCGTCCGCAAGAGTCGAGCGGGAGCATTGAGACGCCCGCCATCTTCGCCGCCAGCCACTGATAAAGCGGAAACTCGAATGGGATCGACCACGGCGCTCCGGCCACCGGTGTTTCGTAAGCCAGCCGCAATCCGTCTTTGAGCAACCAATAGGCAGTCAGCGCGGTCTGCGTCTGCCGGAACTCGTGCGCTTCCAGAAGCGGCTGGCCCATAAAGCGGACCGCCACCCACGCGGCAAAGATGAATAACAACCCGGCCAGGATCGAGAGGGCACCGATCGCTCCGATTTTCTTCCCAGCCACAGGGAGCGCGGGGTCGCGATCGACCGCTTTCACTTTGCGACGGCACCTACATTTTCAACCTGAATCATACGGCTCGATGAAATCCTAGACGGATGGCTACCGGGAAATACAGGCTGGAAATCCTGGGGCGTGTCCTTTGAGTCTCTGCGATTGCCGTAGCGCGCCGCGCACGCTTTCATCTTCCTCATGTCCGATCTCTGGCACTCTCTGAAACCCGGCGCTCGCGAGCAACTTTCGCAGCGCGATTACGCGCAGTCGTCGCCCGCCGAGCGCCTCGGCTCCTCCGGGCTCGATGCCGGTGAAGCCATCGCCCGCCGCGCGGAACTTGCCGGCGTGTGGATTCCCGGCGTCGAGATTTTCGGCAGAAAGATTTTCGCGCAGCGGCACCGCGGATTCTTCGGCGAATTTGCGCGGCATGGAGATGGCCCGCTCGCCGCCATCGGTTTGTGGCCGCGGCAATGGGCGACCGCGCGCATGTTTGCCGGCACGGCCAAGGGCTTCCACATTCACCCGCCGCATATCCCGGCCGATACCACGCCCGAGGCCTGGCTGCGCCGGCTCTACATTGAAGAGCCGCAAAACTTCGCGCTGCGGCCCTACGATCGCGAGCAGTGGGACACGATGTTTTTCGTACAAGGAAACATGGAGATGCTCCTCGTGGATGAGCGCGCCGGCCTGCCGCGGCGCGTGATGCGCTTCACCGTGGAAGGCGACGACCAGCGCGGGCTCAACAACGCCGGCGTGGTGATCCCCGCCGGAGTGGCCCACGCGTTGCGGGCTGAGGACTCGCGCGACGTCATCATGGTGTATGGCACTTCCACGCAATTCGATCCCGCCTTTGAAGGCCGCCTCGCCGACTCCATCGAGCGGCCGACGCTGCCCGCGGATTGGCAGCAGTATCTCGGGTAAGAGACCCGCCCGGGCCGGCCATGCCCACACTACTGCAAATGACCGCGAGCGGCCTCTATTGCGCGGCGGGCGATTTTTTCATCGACCCGTGGCGCACGGTGGATTTCGCCGTCATCACTCACGCGCATTCCGATCACGCGCGCGGCGGATCGCGGCACTATCTCGCGGCGGAACCGGGATGCGGCGTCTTGCAGGAACGGCTCGGCGCGGCGGCGCGCATCGAGCCGCGGAGTTACGGCGAGCGCGTGTCGCGCAACGGCGTGGCCATCTCGTTGCATCCCGCCGGCCACATCCTCGGCTCGGCGCAGGTGCGCGTGGAATATCGCGGCGAGGTGTGGGTGGTGAGCGGCGATTACAAGCTGCAAGCCGAGCCGACGTGCGCGCCTTTCGAGCCTGTGCGCTGCCACACCTTCATCACGGAATCGACCTTCGGCCTGCCGATCTATCGCTGGCGGCCGCAGGCGGAAATCTTCGCCGACATCAACGCCTGGTGGCGCGCCAACCAGGCCACGGGCCGCACCAGCGTGCTGTGCGCTTACTCGCTCGGAAAAGCGCAGCGAGTGCTCGCGGGCGTCGATGCCACGATCGGCCGGATCTTCGTGCACGGCGCGGTGGCAAAGTTACTGCCGCACTACGCTGCGGCTGGCGTGCACTTGCCTGAAGTGCAACGCCCGGACGCGGTGCGCGGCTGCGGGCTGGTGGTCACGCCGGCGTCGGCGGAGGGAACGCCTTGGCTGAAAAAATTCGGCGAAGTCTCCATGGCCTTCGCGTCGGGCTGGATGCAATTGCGCGGCGCGCGCCGGCGGCAGGCGCTGGATCGCGGCTTCTCACTATCGGATCACGCAGACTGGAACGGACTGCTCTCGGCCATCAGCGCAACGGGCGCAGAGCGCGTGTGGGTCACGCACGGCTACACGGCGCCGATGGTCCGCTGGCTGCGCGAGCAAGGCCGGGAGGCGGAGGCGCTGGCGACGCGCTTCACGGGCGATGCGAACCGGGATCCGTGATTGGAGGTCCACGGAATACACGGAAGGCACGGAAGAAGAGAGCTCCGAAAAGGTGAAGTGTTGCTTCTTCTCGGGCGCCTCCTTTTCCGTGTGTTCAGTGTATTCCGTGGACTCCTATTCCCGCTTCCAGGTGAAACGCTTCACCCAACTCTTCACGCAGCTCGACGAGACCAACCGCACGAACGAAAAAGTCGCGGCGCTTGAAATGTATTTCCGCGAAGCCGCCGCGCCCGATGCCGCGTGGGCGCTGCACTTTCTCTGCGGCCGCAAAGTGCCGCGCACGCTCACTTCCACGGCGCTCCGGCAATGGGCCGCGGAAGAAGCGGGACTGCCGGCGTGGCTGGTCGAGGAGTGCTGCGACGCGGTGGGTGATCTCGCGGAGACGGTGGCTCTGCTGCTTCCCGAGACGCCCTCCACGCTCACGCTTCCGCTGCACCTTTTGATCGAGCGGCGTCTCCTGCCGATGCGTGCGGCGACGGATGCGGCGAAAAAAGAAATGCTCGTGCAAACGTGGCGCGAGCTCAGTGCGCGCGAGCGGCTCGTTTGGAACAAACTCATCACCGGCGGATTCCGCGTGGGCGTGGCGCAGACGCTCGTGGTGCGCGCGCTCGCGGCGGTCGCCGGAGTCGAAGCGCCCGTGATGGCGCATCGCCTCACGGGCCGCTGGCAGCCGACGCCGGAGGATTTCCGGCGCATCGTGGAAGGCGGCGGCGGCGACTTTGCGAGGCCGTATCCCTTCTTCCTCGCCTCACCGCTGGAGAGCGAGCCCGAGGCGCTCGGCGATCTCGCCGCCTGGCAGGTTGAGTGGAAGTGGGACGGCATCCGCGCGCAATTGATCCGGCGCCAAGGCGAGGAGCTGGTGTGGTCGCGCGGCGATGAAATGGTGACGGAGAGTTTTCCTGAAATCGCCGAGGCAGGGCGCGCATTGCCCGACGGCACGGTGCTCGACGGCGAAATCCTGGCGTGGCGGGACGAGCGACCGCAGCCCTTCGCGCGGCTTCAACGCAGGCTCGGACGCAAGATGGTGAGCGCAAAGATGCGCCGCGAGGTGCCGGTGATTTTCGTCGCCTACGATCTGCTCGAATGGAACGGCGAAGACTGGCGCGCCCGATCACTCGATGAGCGGCGCCGGCAACTCGAAGCTGCAATCGAGGAAGCGCTGCGAAGCCCGGCTGCGATCGCGATCGACGAGACGCCCGATCTCTTTCTTACCTCACTGGCAACACCGGCGCTGCGCGTCTCGCCGCGGCTCGATCCCGAGTCGTGGAAGGCTCTCGCGGTGATGCAGCGCGGAGCGCGAGAGCGTGAGCTCGAGGGCGTCATGCTCAAGCGCCGCGCCTCGGCGTATGGCGCGGGCCGGCAGCGCGGGGATTGGTGGAAGTGGAAGATCGATCCGCTGGTCATCGACGCCGTGCTTATCAACGCGCAACTCGGTCACGGACGCCGCGCGAGCCTTTACACCGATTACACTTTCGCACTGTGGCACGAGGGCCGGCTCGTGCCCGTGGCCAAGGCTTACTCGGGCTTGAGCGACGCGGAGATTCTGGAAGTCGATGCGTTTGTCCGCGCGCACACGACGGTAAAATTCGGACCCATCCGCGCCGTCACGCCCGAGCTGGTCTTCGAGCTTGCGTTTGAGGCCGTGCAAGCTTCCACGCGACACAAGGCCGGCCTCGCCGTGCGCTTCCCCCGCATGAACCGCTGGCGCCGCGACAAGAAACCGCAGGACGCCGATACGTTGGAAAGCCTGCGCGCATTGCTGCGAGTAGCGTGACGCCAAGGAGGGGCGACACTCTTGTCGCCCCTCCTTGCGCGTTACCCGGTGGCCAGGATGCGCTCGACGTATTTTGCCAGCAGGTCGCACTCGAGGTTCACGCGGTCGCCGGCGCGGCGCGCGCGCAGGTTCGTGGCGACGAGGGTGTGCGGGATGATCCAGACCACGAAGCTCGCGGCGCGCACCTCGGCGACGGTGAGGCTGATGCCGTCGATGGCGATCGAGCCCTTGAAGGCGACGTAGCGCGCAAACTCAGGCGGGAGGCCGATCTCCAGCCGGTGATCCGCGCCCACGGACTCGAAGGCGAGCACCTCGGCGGCGCAGTCGATGTGGCCTTGCACGAAGTGCCCGCCGAGCCGCGCGTGCGCGCCGAGGGCGCGCTCGAGGTTCACGATTTGCGCATCGCGGAGATTCGTGCGGTCGAGGGTTTCGCGCAGCAGGTCAAAGGAAAGCACATCGCCGACGCGCGCAGTGACGGTGAGGCAGCAGCCATTGACCGCGATGCTGTCACCGATCTTCGCATCCACGCTCACCAGCGGCGCGCGCACGGTGAGCCGCGCGCCCTGCTCGGAGAGCGCGAGCGCGGAGACCATGCCGCATTCTTCGACGAGACCGGTGAACATTTGTGAAATGACGAATGACGAATGACGAAAAGGGGCGCGCGCGTCTTTCATTCGTCATTCGTCATAGTCATTAAAAAACCCTCCAGCGCGAGAAGAAGAGAATGCCCACGACGAAGAAAAACGGGAGCAGCACCGGCAGCGCAAAGCGCACGACGTAGGCGAGGAAGCCCGGGGTCTCCACCTTCTGCTGCTCGGCGATGGCTTTGACCATGAAGTTGGGGCCGTTGCCGATGTAAGTCATCGCGCCGAAGAAGACGGCGCCGATGGAGATGGCGATGAGGTAGTGATCGTGCTCGGCGAGGAAGGCGCGCATGTCCGCGGGCGCATCCATGTTCAACCCGTAACGGCCAAATGCGGCGGCGAGGAAGGCGAGATAGGTGGGCGCATTATCGAGCACGCCGCTGAGCGCGCCGGTGAGCCAGTAGAAGCGCATCTCTGTCGAGAGCGGCAGCGTGCGCGCGTGGAGTTCGAGATATTGCAGCGCGGGCACCATGGTCGCGAAGATTCCGAGGAAGAGCCACGCGACTTCTTTGATGGGATGAAACTCGAAGTGATTTGCTCGGTGAATCTCGCGCGGCGTGGTGAGCCACGAGCCGAGCGCAGCCGCGGCCATGAGCGCTTCGCGGAGGCCGAAGGGCTGGAACACTGAGACGAGCACCAGCGCGAGAAAGAGCACATTGTGCAAACCATCGAAGCGCCACTCTTCCCGCGCCGTCTGCTGCTCACGTACCGGGCGCGGGGCGCGGGCAAAGTTCCGCCGATCGAGCACGCAGAAGATCGCGAGCAGCCCGCCGACGCCGACGCACCACGCCTCCCAACAATGTGCGAGCACCCACCAAAACGGCACGCCTTTCAAAAACCCGAGGAAGAGCGGCGGATCGCCGATGGGCGTGAGACAGCCGCCCACGTTGCTCACGATGAAAATGAAGAAGACGATGTGGAAAGAGGTGACGCGGTACTTGTTCATGCGAATCCAAGGACGGATCAGCAGCATCGAGGCGCCCGTGGTGCCGATGACGTTCGCGCCGATCGCGCCGATGAGGAGGAAGAGGCAATTGCCCGTCGGCGTGGCTTCGCCCTTCACCCGGATGTGGATGCCGCCGGCGACGATGTAGAGCGAGCCGATGAGCGCGATGAAGCTGAGATATTCCCGCGCCACATGCAGCATCGGCGCGGGTTGCCGCAGCACGGCCAGATAGTAGAAGACGCTGATCGCACCGAGCCCGCACGAGACCGCGGGATACCAGCGTTCCCAGTGGTGTTTGAAAGTGAGCGGCGCGATCGCGATGGCGAGCAGCAGCACCACGAACGGCAGCACCATCAGCGGATGCGGCCCGGCAACGGAGGCGAGGGAGATCAGCGCGGGCATTCCCTCAACCTATATCCGGCAGTGGAGGATCCACGGAAGGCACGGAAAGTAACCGAGTGGGTGGCCCGCCAACCTGCTTCCCTTCCGTGCACTTCCGTGTCTTTCCGTGGAAATCAATTCTTTCAATGCAGCGGGGAAAGGAAGATGCGCATCACGTTGATGCGGCCGCCTGGAAAATACCAGCGCTTTTCTAATTCAAAACTGCGCTCGCTCGCCCGGTAGAAGAGCACCGCGGGTTGGTTCGGGTAGTTTGGATCATAGACCGAGAAGCGCATATCGCCGCGTGGCTCGCATCGCATCGCATAGACCACCACGGCTTGATTCATGTGCGGAAAGCGTGCGAGGTAAAGCGCGCGCGGCCGTCCCGCGTCGAGCGACTGCGCGAGCCAGCGCGCCGTGGCGGCCTGGCCCGCGCGGGGGAGCGGCATGGCCATGCGCCAGTTGCCGAGGCGGAAGTAACTGGGCAGCCAATTCCCGAGCGTCTCCTTCAACACGCCCTCGTACGCGAGCGAGAAACTGCGCAGATCGGCGAAGCCCGGAAACACGATCGGCTCGCGTGCTCCATCGCTCCACACCGGGATGCGGCACACGCGCTGGATGAGCGCGCGGTATTGGTCGCGCGAAAATTTTCTCTCCGCCGGAGCAAAGCGCGCAAACTGGTGGAACTGCAGCACGGCGCGAGTGAGCACAAAGCAGCGGTGCGAAAACTCCGCCGGCTTTTCGCGCCGCGAAATGTGGAGCCGCCCCTGTTCATCCACGCCGTAGGCAAAGACCGTGTCGTTGGAAAAAGCGAAGGTGTCGCGCCGCAGATCAAACTCCCGCGCCCCCGCCGTGATGACCGCGGCGAAGAGAGCGATGATGCAAAGGAAGAGGCGTGGCACCGGAGAGGAGTCGGGCATGGCGCGGGTGCGGTCAATCTTCGCGACTCCCCGCGCTTTTTTGCAGACAAGCGCGGAAGCTTTTGGAAATCATTCCGGCCCTTTCGCCTGAAACCACCAAGACCCCAATCGAATGAACTACGGCTTGAACATCCGAGAAAATGGCGCGCTGGACTTTGTGTCCCTCGGCGCGCTCGTCCATCGCCTCGATCCAGGCACCATCCCCTTCCGCAAGGCCACGGGCTGCGACATCCACGTGAGCGGCGGCGAATTCAATGTGGCCGCCAATCTTGCCGACTGTTTCCGGCTTCAGACCGGTGTCGCAACCGCCATGGTCGATTACCCGGTGGGCGATCTCATCGCCGAGCGCGTGCGGGCGATGGGCGTCAAGCCGTTCTACAAATTCTTCAAGCACGACGGCGTGCACGGCCCGAACATGGCGGCCGTCTATAGCGACCGCGGCCAGGGCGTGCGCGCGCCGGTGGTCTTCTACAACCGCTGCAACGAAGCAGCCGCGCAGTTGCAGCCGGGCGATTTCGATTGGAAGAGCATCTTCGCCGGCGGCGTGCGCTGGTTTCACAGCGGCGGAATTTTCGCCGCGCTCTCGGCGACCACCGCCGAGACGATCATCGAAGGAATGCAGGCCGCGAAAGCCGCGGGAGCCATCGTCTCCTTCGATCTCAACTACCGCGCGAAGCTCTGGAACATCATCGGCGGACACGACCACGCGGTGGCGGTGCTCGATCGCATCGTCAAAAATGTGGACGTGCTAGTCGGCAACGAAGAAGACCTGCAGCTCGGCCTCGGCATCCCCGGCCCGGAAGTCGCGGCCAAGTCGAAGCTCGATCCGAGCGCCTTCTTCAGCATGATGGATAACGTCACTAGGAAACATCCGCAGGTGAAGATCGTGGCCACCACGCTGCGGGAAGTGCACTCGACCAACCGGCACAGTTGGGGCGCCGTGGCGTGGATCGACGGGAAGACTTATGTGACCCCGACTTGCGAACTCGACGTGATCGACCGCGTGGGCGGCGGCGACGGATACGCCTCGGGCTTTTTCTACGGCCTGCTCACCGGCCAATCACCGGAAGACGCCGTGAAACTCGGCTGGGCGCACGGCGCCTTGCTCACGACTTTCCCCGGCGACACGACGATGGCGACCGTCGAGCAGGTGAAAGCTTTTGCCAAAGGCGGCTCCGCGCGCATCCAGCGCTAAGGAGCGCCGCCGTGCCTTGCGGCAGCGAGAGCACGGCCGAGTTCCAGTAGTCGATGATCTCCAGCGCCTGGAAACGAAAGACGATGAGCAGCGCGTCGTTAAGCGGGATACCGACTTTCTTCGCGATGGATTGCAGCGACTCCGCGCCATTGATGGCCGTGGCGAAGCGCGCCTCGACGTCGTTCAACTTCAAGCGCTGAATCAACTCGTAACCTTTGCGCGTGTAGGCCGGGCTGCCGTTGGGATCGGGCCGCTGCGCTCCCATCAAGTTCTCAAACTTCACGTAGCGCAGGCTGCCGAGGATCCAGTTGTCAGGGTCCTCATTGGCGACGGGAAAATTCTTAGCAAACTCCGGAGCTTGATCCACGTCCTCGAATTCAAAAGTGACGCGGCCTGCGGTGAAGAGATTGGAAAAAACGCGCATCCCGTGGTCGCGCGTGATCTGCACCACGTCATCGTGCGGAAACCCGCCGCGCAACGAGAGGAAGAGAAAGATAGGGCAGCCCGTGGCGCTCTGCGTGACCTGGCCTTCGATGATGGTGCCGAGATTGGTGGCCGAGAGGATGACGGGCGACTCGCGGCAGTAGAGTTGAAAGTTGCGCGTAGTAGCGAAAAGGAAACGACCCTTGGTCACATGCAGGTCGATCGGGAAGCGATTGATGAAGAAGCGCAGCACGCCCGTGAGCTGATCGCCATAAGCCATCTGCAACGCCGAGCGCAGAGAGAAGAACGCCGTGTGCCCGCTGAAGATCGTGCGCGACGGATCGTGGAAAAGCATCTGACGCGCGGGATTCGCGGCTGGCTTGATCTTGCCGAGCGTGGTGTGCAGCGCATCGAGCAGCGCCTCCGGCGTCACCGGCTTGTGCAACACCTTCACGACGTTTTGATAGCGCTCCTCGAGTGCTTCGCCGTTGCCGTTCGAGGTGAAAAGTACGACGGGAATCCGCGACGTGGACGGGTCGTTGAGCAGGCGGTAACACACCGCCTCCGCGTCCATGTCGGGCAGCGCTTCGTCGAGCAGGATCACGTCTGGCTGCGCGACATTGAAGCGGTCAAACGCGTCCGCGCCGCGTTGCGCGAGGAGCACATCCACGCCGCTGAAATTCTGCGTCAACACATTCTCGGCGAGCTTCGAGGCCGCCAGGGTGTCATCGATGACAAGGATCTTGTGAGACATACGATGGGTGAGTGGCAGGACTGGAGTGAGAGCGTGCATGGCGTCCGACTGGGGACGGGGCGCACCTTTCGTGCCGGAGAGTAGGAGCCGCGTCCGGCGTGTCAATGCCCGGCAGTGAAACGAAGCTTGGAATTTTTCCACTCATCATCACCTTGCCGCCACTCGCCATGAGCTCTCCCATCCGCGTCCGTTTTGCTCCATCGCCCACCGGCTTCCTGCACGTCGGCGGGGCACGGACCGCGCTTTTCAACTGGCTCTTTGCGCGTCATCGCGGCGGCACATTCATCCTGCGCATCGAAGACACCGACAAGGCGCGCAACACGCCGGAGGCCACGCAGGCGATCTACGACGGACTGCGCTGGCTCGGGCTCGAGTGGGATGAAGGCCCGTATTTTCAAAGTGAGCGCGAGGCGATCTACGTGCGCCGCTTCGAGCAACTCCGCGCCGCCGGGCATCTCTACGAGGACGCCGGCGCGTGGCGCTTCCGCTTTCGCCGTGAAGTAGTGGAAGTCGACGATCTCATCTGCGGCCGGATCGCTTTCGACTTCGCCCAAGCCGACATTCATCCGGACATGACGATCCGGCGGCCTGACGGCTCGTGGATTTTTCATTTCGTGAATGTGGTCGATGATCTCGATATGCGGATCACGCACGTCATCCGCGGCGAAGATCATCTCTCGAACACGCCCAAGCACATTCAGCTCTACCGCGCGCTCGGAGCGGAGCCGCCGCGGTTCGCGCACATTCCGCTCATCCTGAATTCCGACGGCACCAAGATGAGCAAGCGCGACCAGGGGGCTGCGGTCGGCGGTTACATCACAGGCGGCTACGTGCCCGAGGCGGTGCGCAATTTCCTCTGCCTGCTCGGCTGGTCGCCGAAAGACGGCAGCGAAAAAATGGACCTCGAAGAAATCATGCGCCGCTTCGATCTCGCGGCGATCCACCGCAAGAGCGCGCACTTCGACCTCGCGAAATGCGACTGGCTCAACGCGCAATACATCCAGGCCATGCCGATGGAGCGCTACCGCGAACTAACTCGGCCTTATCTCGAACGCGCCGGCATCGCGGACGCCGACGCCTCCGTACTCGCGCTCGAAAAAATGAAGGTCACGCATCTCAGTGAAGTGCCGGACCGCGTCTCGTTTTTCTTCACCGAAGATTACGCCTTCGATTCCATCGCCGTGGAAAAGACGTTGCGCAAAACCGGCGCGCTCGACCGCCTTGCGCAACTCGCTGAGTCCTATCGCACCCTCGATGCATGGGATGCCGCAGCCCTCGAAGCGCGGCTTAAAGAACTCGCCGCCGCGCAAGGCTGCAAGCCCGCCGAGTTCATCCACCCGGCGCGCGTGGCCGTGAGCGGTCGCGGAGTGGGCCCGAGCCTCTACCACATGCTCGAAGTGCTCGGCAAAGAGCGCGTGCTCGCGCGCATCGCGCAGGCCCGGGGCCGGTTTTCCAGCTCTTAATCGTTAAATACCCCCGGCCTGCTGCGGAGGTTGGTTTGCGTTTTCCGCTGCCGTCGAGTCGGGCTTTTCCCGCTTGCGCCGGTTCTTCTCTTCTTTCTTTGCCTTCTTCTCCATGTCCCGCTTCCGCTTCTCAAATTGATAATTGGGTTTTGGCACTGAGTTACTCCTTGGATGGGTGGCTCGATAAGTCCGCTAACTAAGATGCGCGGCGCACTTTCCTGGTTGGCGCGGCCTTGGCGGCGGCCAATTCCCGGACCGAAGCAGCGCTTCGCTGAACGGAAGCCACACTCGCCGCCATCTCGGCCGCAGCCTTAAGAAATGTCGCCAAAGCAGGCGCGACCCCTTGATATTCCTTGCCAGTCTTCTTCACATAACCCGCGCGGACGAAGACCTGCAGCTTCTCGTAAGCTCGCAAGCGCAGCATATCCTCACCGCCGCCAGCAGCCTTCCGTTCGCGGAGATTGGCGTGAACGATAAGGAACAGGGCCTTGAACTCGTAGGATGTCTTCTTGGAAAGCACTGCCGCCAGCTCTTCAGCTACTCGATCCGGACCCTTGCGCGAAAAACCAAATGTTTTCTTCATCGGTGCATATCGTCTGGATCTCGAAAAAGTCCACCGGAATTATCCCAAAACCAGGAATAACTCTTGCGCGCATCGCACTTAGGCATTCTACTCCGCACGTTAATTCAGAGCAGTTCGGCGTTGGTAGATTGCTAGTTGAGTTCGTAACGCGGTTTCAAAACCCGTGGAATTTGTTCAGTGGCGATTTGAAATCCGATTATCGGAAACAGGCTCAGTCGCTCCGCGTTCTCAAAAGAAAGCAATTAGTTATGTCCACCAAACTCTACGTCGGAAATCTTTCCTTCGATTCCACTGAAAACGATATCCAGGATTTGTTTGCCGGCGCCGGCACCGTCAAGGAAACGGCCCTCATGCAAGACCGCACCACGGGGCAATCCCGCGGCTTCGGTTTCGTTACCATGTCCACCGAAGACGAGGCGCAAAAGGCCATCAGCCTCTTTCACGGCAAGTCCGTGGGAGGCCGCGCGCTGACCGTCAACGAAGCGCGTCCGCGCGAAGAGCGGGCCGGCGGAGGCGCCAGGCGCTACTAACAGCGCCAGCGCAGTCACAGTCTGCAAACGCCCCGATGAAAGTCGGGGCGTTTTGCTTCTTAAGCGAACGGCGGCGAAATCACTTCGCCGTGTAACCGCCGTCCACCGCGAGATTCGCGCCGGTCACGTATTTTGTGGCGTCGCTGAGGAGGAAAATGACCGCGCCGCCGAGATCGGTGTCATCGGCCATTCGCCCGAGCATCGTGCGTTCGATATACCGGGAGAGGAATGGCTCGGGTTGTTGGTTAAAGAATCCGCCGGGTGAAATGCAATTCACGCGTACCTGATGCGGGCCGTAGATGCCCGCGTAATAACGAGTCAGGTTTTCCATCCCGCCTTTGTGGAAGAAGTAATCCGGCGGCGGCAATCCCATGTCGGTGCCGGTGTAGAGTTCGATACTAGGGCCGATCATTCCCATCATGGAGCCGATGTTCACGATGCTGCCCTGCCCTCGCGGGCACATCGCTCCGCCAAAGGCGCGCGTCATTAAGAACAAGCCCGTGGCATTCACGCGCATCGATTCTTCCCACGCACTTACGGGACCGTCGGGCGATCTCAGAGGGCGGGCCACGGAGTTATTTACGAGGCCATCGACGCGGCCAAATTTTTCCATCACGCAATCGCGCAACGCGAGCACGGAACGCTCGTCGCCTTGGTCGAGCTCCTCCGCCGCGACGCTGAAACCGCGCGCCTCTTCCTCCTCCGCCACTGCACGCAACTTCGCGATGTTGCGCGATGCTATAACTAGAGTCGCGCCCGCCTCCGCGAGGCAGGCGGCGAGACCCCGCCCGTACTGTCCGCTGCCGCCTGTGAGCAGCACCACTTTCCCGCGAAGGTTGAAGCGATTGAGTGCGTTCATTACTAGCGATAGACTGAAGCTATCTCGGCCGCGGGAAGCTGAGCTAACTCCGCGATCTTCTGCCGGAAATACTGGCCGAGCCCGATCACATCCGCGCCGAGATTAAACATATTGTAACCCTCCGCCGCCTGCACTTCCCATGGCGCGACGAGGCCGGCTGTCATCGCAAATTTTCCGTTTGCCCGCGCCGCCGCGGCTACGCGTTGGCGGGCGGCGGCGACTTCGGGCGCGCCGACCTGCCCCGCCTTGCCGATGAGGTGGCTGAAGTCGCCCGCGCCGAAGAGTAACCCATTAAAGCCCGGCACCGCTGCGATGCGTTCAACATGCTCGAGCGCTTCCGGCGATTCGATTTGGAAGATGAGGAACTGCTCGCGATTGCACTGCGCGATGTAGTCCGACGTCGCGATCTGGCAGAAGGCTCCGTCGATATTGCCGCCGTCGATCGGCCGGCGTCCGAGCGGCTGAAAGCGCGCCATCTCCACGATGCGCCGCGCTTCCTCCGCGGAAGCCACGTGCGGGACCATGATGCCAGTGGCACCCGCCTCGAGGGGCTTCACGTAATCGCTGTAGCTTCCCTTTGCCACACGCACGATGGCATCCATGTCGTGCACCCGCGCGGCGCGGATCATATTCTCGACGTTGAGCCAGTCGTTGGGCACATGCTCGTGGCAGAGCCACACGGCATCCGCGCCGGCCAGTCCGGCGAGTTCCACCGCACGCGCGTCGGCGAGATTGAGCTTGAAGCAGGTCGGAATCTTTCCGGCGCCGAGGGTCTTGAGAATGCGACTGGCGCGGACTTGCATCGGGCGATGGTGGCGGGCAACCGGAGTCGGAGGAAAGAAATTTGTTCGCGAAGAGTTACTGCTTTGGAAGCGGCCGCGCAAACTCGATAGCTTCCTCGAGGGTATGGAAGCGGTGACACGTCTGGCACTCACTTACCACGCCCCCTTCCCTCCTTTGCTTTTCCGTAAGTGCCAGCCTTACTTGTTCGGGTTTGAGACCGACGGTCTCGATGGGTTTTGCGGTCGCGGGATCGGCGGGGTGGTGGCACTCGGCGCAGATCGCCTGCCTGGGTAGAAGGAGATCGCTGGTGCGCGTGCTCGCACGGACGGGAGTAAGTGTGAGCTTCGGATCGTCATGGCAGGCGGCGCACGACATGTGGGTATGTTTCGCGTGGGTAAAGGGACCGCGGGTCAGCCAGCGGTCAGGTGGCGTCACGGGTGTTACTTTCGGAAGCGGCGCGAGTGTGCCGATCGCGGGCCTGTCGGGAGTAAGGCCGTGACATTTGATGCATGCGGGGAGAAAGACCGCTTTGCCTAGCTTGCTCACCGGCGTCGCAGCGGTTTGCGGCGGATCGCCGGTGTAGAAGATTCGGTTTTCAAACTCTTCCACCTTGGTAAGTCCGCGTTGCTTGAGCCGCTCGGCTCTTTCTTTCACGAACTTATCGAGCTCATCCGGCTTATTAAGTCCCAGCTTCCTTACCGCATAAGTCCGCATGTTACTCTGCATGGCCTCGACATAAGCTCGCACCGCCGCTGGTTCTCCGTGCGGCAGGGTAAGTCCCGGCATCTCGGGATCGACCTGCAGGGAGTGGCAGCGGTTGCAATGCTGCGCAAAGGTGATGCGTCCGAAGAATGCCCCATCGCCTGTCGTCTTATGGCAGTCCGTGCAGTTGAGTGAGTGGCCGTTAATCTTTGGGATATCCTGCTGACCGTGCCGTTGGTGGTTGAAGTTCAAGACGGTGGGATCCTTCACGGCCTTGGATTCGTATTCAAATGCAGGATGCCCTTCGGCAAAGCTCCTAAATGCCGCGAGCCGGCGCTCGCCGGGGCGGGGGACAATGAAGTGCCGCAAACCGTCTGGCAGGATAAGGCTGGCAGGCGCGGCGGGCGGCGTGGTGTCTTCGAGCTTTACGAGTGTGAGAGAGCGCTGGAGGCGGGCGGCATCGTTATGACACCCCTCGCAAGTGCGGCTGTCGGGCAGCTTCATGCGGACCGTGCCGATGTGCTCGCGATGGCACTCGGAGCAGGAACTCGAATGGACTACAGCCAGCGAACTAAGGAGGCCGCGCATGGCAAGAGCGGCGGCTTGCGGTTGGTGGAGTTGCTCCGGGTCGTGGCACTTTGCGCAGGCTTGGTCCATGCGTGAGAGCGCCGTCTTTTGGAGCAGCCACCTCGCTGCCTTTTCGCCGGTGGGTAGCTTCCCGTGCAGCGTGGCTTCAATAAACTTCGGGGACTCGAGTTTCTTTGCCAAGTCCGGCTCGGCTCCTTCGTGGCATTGGCGGCAGTCAGTGGCAAAGCCGGCATGGTTCGCGGAGATGGGCCCGGTGCTGAAGAGCGAGGAGTTACCCCATCGCGGATATGTCATCACCGCGGCGACACTGCCTATGACACTAAGTAAGAACAAAGAGAGCCGGAGCCACCGGAGGTAATGTCCGCGTCGAAAGTAAGTCAGGTTACCATTATATTTCTCGACGACCTTCTTATGCGTGCTCAGCGGCTCCATGGAGTTATAAGAACTCGATCTCGATATAAGCGTGCCAGAAGGTCCAGACCATGAGCGCGAAACTCAGCGGCACGTGCACGAGTAACCAACCGTGCAGCCAATGCTGAAAGGAAAGTTGGCGGTCCATCGTCCGGCGTTCGTCGCACCAGCGCTTCATCTCGTCGAGTTGCGGGCGATACTTATCGGAGACCTGCACTTTCATCGCTCGGAATAAGTCCTCGCTCATGGCATGGCTTCCCAGGCGATGGCGTCTGCCACGGCGCAAGCGAAGATAGGGAAGGCATTCATTGAGCAGGAAGTGGTCGAGCACGCTCACCGAGGGATCTGTATCCACCTCGATGGCCGGCCCGGCGCCGGCGGTAACTGGCTGTGAGGCGTTGTTCTGCGCCGCGGTGTCGAGCGTGGTCATTAGGCGCCGATGCTCCTCTTCCGCGGCGGCGAGATGCTGCTGGCGGATGTAGGGAATCTGCTCGAATACCACCTCGTGGGGCAGTTGCTCTTTCATCAGGCCCGGCATGAATTGCTGGAGCACAAGCCCGTAAAGACCGCTGGCCATGACGATGGCATAGAGCACCATGAGCCACGTCGTATGCGGGCCGCCGAGTTGGAAGCCGCAATGAAAGGCAATGAGCGGAAGGGTAAGGATGCTCAACCAGATATGCGCTCGGAGCCAGATGCGTACGTTACCGATGGGCCAAACCCGTCTCTTCTTCCGAATCCCGAGCGCTGAGGCAAAGAGAAAGATGAGGAGTGCCAGCGCGCCATAAGTCAATCCCACTGCCGTGCCGCCGTAAGTATTCCGCCCCCGTGGCGCGGAGCTAAAGAGCGACGGCAACTCGAACGAAAGCAGGCGAGCTGGATGAAACGTAGCCACATAGAAGAGTGCCATCGTAAAGGTCGCCACCAACGACATAATTGCCCAAGGGACATGGCTGCGGTCGAATCTCATCGGTTAAGTTGGAACCGTGAAGAGCTACACCGCGGAGCGAAAGCTGCGAAGAGAATTCAAAGGAGACGCGCGCCTCTCCTTTGATGCCATTTCGAATCGGATGTTTTCGCCGGACCGGCCGGCTGTTAATAGATCGGCGTGTCTCCGGTTTTCCGCATCCTCCCGCTTCTCGCTCTCTTTGCGTTGCGCGCTGTCGCGGCGGAACTGCCGCGCTTTACGGGCGGCGCGTCGTGCGCGTCGTCGAGTTGTCATGGCGGCGGAGTGGGCAAGGACCAAAGCGTGATTTGCTCGAAGGATTATCACTCCCGCGCTCACGGCGCTCTTGGGAGCCCGCGGGCGGTGCTCATCGCGGAAGCGCTTAAGATCGGCGATCCGGCGAAGTCCGCTCACTGCACGGTGTGTCATTCTCCGCTCGAGTCGGTCCCGCGCGCGCGGCTCGTGGCCGATGCGCGCGTCGAGCCTGGCGTGGGTTGCGAAAGTTGTCATGGACCGGCGCAACCCTGGCTGCGTTTTCACACCCGGCCGGATGTTACCCATGCCCAGCGCGTCGCCGCTGGGATGCGCGAGCTCGGAGACTATTACGATCGCGCCAATACTTGCATCCGCTGCCACCTATCCCTCGATCCCGTGTTACTCGGCAACGGCCACCCAGAGTTACTTTTCGATTTCGATGGGCAGATGGCGCTGCTGCCGCCGCACTGGAAAGACACGGGCGCGTGGCTCGGTCCGCGCGCGTGGTTGGTTGGGCAGGCGGCGGCGTTGCGCGAGTGGAACTGGAAGCTGGCGCGCGCGCCCGACCACGCGCTGGCATCGCGGGCGCGGGGCCTCGCATGGCTGCTCCGGCAGACGGAACCGGGCGCGGCGCGGCTTCCGCGCGACGAGGCAAAACCCGCCGAGATGCAAGCCGCCGCCGACCGCCTCGCACAAACAGCGAGCAAGATCGAGTGGACGCGGGAATCGACCGCCAGGCTCCTGCGCACGCTTGCCGCCAGCCACCTGCAATTTCGCGATCTCACCCTCGACGCCATGTTACTCAGCCGCCGCGCCGAAGTGCTGGTGCTAGCCATCGACCGGCTCTGGGCGGCGCTGAAGACCGGCGGCGCGCAGTCCGCGGAACTCGACACCGCGCTCCGGGCCGCCGCCGCGCAGACAGGCGCAAAGGGTGGCTTCGATCAGTTACTTTTTGCCGACACTCTGCAGCAGATCGATGCGGCGGCGGCGAAGTAAGTTAAGCGCGCCTTTTCTCCTTGCCTGCGGCGAAGCTTCGGACATCGTGGCGCCCGACAAGAAATGGAAGGGTGGCTGAGTCCGGTCTAAGGCACTCGACTCGAAATCGAGCGTGCTGTAAAAGGCGCCGTGGGTTCGAATCCCACCCCTTCCGCCAATTTTGTATGGTGCTTAATAACAGATAGATGCAAATAAACACGATCATCGGAATTCGGAAAATGACAACAAAAGCGACAACGTGCGCACCCTTCACTGCTGACGAGCGAGGTGCTCTTTGAGGCTCTGCCAGACGATCAGCCGGGTGCCCTTTCCACCCTCGCGCTTGCGCAAGCACTTGCTTTCGACGGGTGGGCGATACGAATTTTTCTCTGTCGGAAGGATCAATTCGTTGAGCGCGGAGCGCGTCATTCCGGTTCGTGAACAGCGCTGACCCGGCTTCGGGAGGCGGATGTAAAGAGGTTCTTCGCCCGCCGTTTCGCTCGGGGAGGCGGAATTTGTTGGACCCGGAGAATGTTGGACCTTCGCCGTTCTTTCAGAGTGATCTCTGACGCGGTAGGAGAATTCTATTTCGTCGTTGGCCACCACAATCCGCTGAACGAATAAGCGGACAATGTTGCGACGCGTATTCGTCGGCATCTGTCGGCCAGCGTTTCCGAAGCACCGTCGGATCGAACGGTGTATCGCTTTGATTCGTCGATGACTTCGCCTCCACTCTGCCCAGTCGTGCTTTGATTTTTCCGAGTTCACGCTGGATGGCGCGACGCTCCTCTTCGAGTGGTCGATGAAGTTTTTCGAATCGCTCGACGGAGATCCGATTGTCCATGTAGAGGCGCTCGGTTTTCGAGATGTCGCTTTCGATGTTCCGCGCCTTGTCTTGCGCGCGCTGGAGAAGCTGACGCTGCGCGGCGAGGTCAGGGTCGCCGGAGATGATCTCCGCCGCGGCGCGCCTGCGCGTGTGGAGGAAACTCGTGACCTCATCGAGAAAAGCGTTTTCAAGGTCGCCGATCGGAATGCGACCGCCGCATCGAGCGCAGGCATATTTGGGCGCGGAAGTCGCCGCGTTCATACGTCCTCCGCAGGCACAAAAAAGGATGCCCGTAAACGCGGGGGACGGGATGGCGGTCGAGGGCGCAGGCGGTGTCTCATCCGCGAGAGCCGCTTGAACCTGTCCCCAAAGTTTCTCGGAGACGATCGGTGGACACTGGATGAAATCCCACTCGTCCTGCGGCTTCTCGATTCGCTCTCCAGCGCTGTTGAGCACCGTCTTGTTGAGTGCGTAAAGGCCGCGCGCTGATGAGCACGAAAAGAGCCGAGCCACCGTCACATCGCGCCACTTGTTGTCGCGCCGTGTCCGGTGACCGAGTTCATTAAGACGCTTGGCCACGGCCGCTTTGTTTCGGAGTTCGGCGTAGAACTCGAAGGCGAGCCGCCGGATTCGAGCCTCGTCTTCGAGGACACACAGCTTGTCTCCTTTCCACTCGAATCCGAAGGGAGCAGAGCCGGTGTGCCTCATGGTTGGGAACCTATTCGCCGCGAAGCGCCCGGGCTATGGCGTGGAGAAATTCGTCCTCAGCCGCTCGCGACCGTGCGTCCACAGAGTGTTCCGAATACTTGCGCTTGATTTTGTAACCATCACTTCGTGGAGCGGAGGATTCGGAGCGCGATTCGTGACGCGCCAGCTTCTTGAGGAGCGAATTGAAACGACCCGGCAGGCAAAGGTGAATCCGTCTCGCGTCTTCGTCCGGCAAGTGCGTTTGAATCGCCTTTGCCATGTCGATTAGGCGAACCTTCTCCGGTGCGACGGCGATCACGGCTTCGTAGCCGGCGGCGAGGCACTTTCGGAAATTCTCCAGTTCGTACTCGGGCTGCGTGTTCACCGAAATCTCACAGGCGATTTTCTGATCATCGCTTTCGAGCGACACGTCCACAAATCCTGTACCGCCGAGCACTGTCTTTTCGATCACGACGTGAAAGCCGAGTTTCTCCCCACACTCCTTGACGTTTTGCTGAATCGCTCTGTGTTCCGGGCCGCCGCGCCCGAAATCGGGGAAGGGTTTCGGAATCGCGGTCGGTTCCACCGCCGGAACCGGGGTTGCAGGATTCGCCCGCATCTCGGCTCTCGGATCAACGGTTGGCTGCGGAATTTCCGGCGTCGCTCTTTCCGAAACCATGGGCGCGGCAGGTGTGACCTTTGGCATCTCCGGCTTCAGCGCTTCCTCCGCTTGCCGTTGCCGGAACAACTCCGCTTCGACCTCGCTTCTCAGCCGCGCATAACGAGCGTGCGAAGTGGCAATCACCGCTTCCCGGTTTTCGGAGGCGACGTGCTCGTCGAACGATTCAGGCTCCGGCACGAGCAGATTGAAATCCGCTTCGCTGCGGGCCACGCGGCAGATGGCCTCGCCGATACCGAGATTTTGGAGGTCGGCTGCGGCAAAGTGCGCGAAGCCGGAATCCAATTCGCGGGCGTCGCGATCACTCACGCGGAAGACGACACGCGTGCCACAATTGGCGAGCACGGCGCTCGCCAC
>JBBRXP010000037.1:0-38519 GCA_038238555.1 Chthoniobacterales bacterium
AATGCGGCGATAACTTCCCGTAACCGATCCAGGCCGAGATCGGGCCACAGCCGGGCGAACATCGTCGCGACTGGAGGGCCGACGATCTCGCGCAAGGGTGGCAGCGCGCGCGCGGGCAAACACTTTTCCACTGCATATCGCAGTGATGCTTCGATGCCTGGAAGCGAGTCCACAAGTGTCCCATCGAGATCGAAAATGATCGATCGGAAGCGCATCGGCTCTCGCAACAAGTTATTCCTCGACGAGTGGGACCAACATATTCTCGCGCAGTTCGTCGCGGCTGAGGAATGGCGCCATGTCTTCCAAAGGCGACGACACCATTCTGCCGTCGGGCAAACGTCGGGACGTAAGCTTCGGTTCGAAGGTCTGCTTCGGATCGAGCATTACTTCACACAGTTCCGGCTGCGGAGAGAAAAGGATGCGCCGCAGGTCTTCGGTAAAGTCTGGCTGGTCGATCCGCGTGGAATGCATGCTGTAAGCCTGCCCGACCTTCACATAGTCGGGAAGCGACACGCCGCTCTCGGCACCCGCGCCTACTTGGAGCCCGAAGAAATTCGTCTGTGTTTGGCGGATCGATAGATAACCGCCGTTATTAAGAACGAATAGCTTCACCGGCCAACGATGGTGACTTAGTGTCTGTAGCTCCTGGATGTTCATCTGAATGCTCCCATCGCCCGCCAGGCAGATGACTCGTTTGCCGCCGCGCGCCACGGCTGCACCCACCGCAGCGGGCAGGTCATGACCCATGGAGGCGGAACCGGAATTCGAGATCAACCGTTGCGTGCCTTTGATGACAGCGCTCTGAAATGTGACGATACAAGCCGTGGCGTCGCCGCAGACGATCACATCGTCGTCGGCCAGCTCCTGGAACAGCACGTGGGCAAAATGGTAAGGATTGATCGCACCCGGAGTTGAGACATGCTTTCCGGGTAAGAACACGGGGTAACGTTTCCGCCGGGCGCGGCACCAGGCCAGCCAGCGAGAATGTCTGTTACTATCCCATCCTAGCGCGCCGGTTCGCCGCTCGAGTTCTTCGAGAAAGAGACGGGCATCGGAGCACACCGCAAGGTCCACCTGCACCATGGGTTTCTTTAGTTCCGACGCATCGACATCCACTTGAATCTTAAAGGCGTGCCGGGCGAATTGGTTCCAGTTATAACTCACTTGCCGGACGTTAAGGCGCGAACCGATGACCAGCAGCAGGTCGCTATTTTGCACGGTGAAGTTACCCGCGCGATCTCCGATGCTTCCAGGCCGCCCGCAGAAATGTGGATCGGCCGTCTCGATGAGATCGTGCGTCCAAGCCGTGGTGGTGGGAATGCCCAGCTTGGTAACGACACGGCGAAATATGTCCACCGCCCCGGCCAGCCGAACGCCAGTGCCTGCCATGATGACGGGCCGCTCGGCTGCCACGATCTTGTCGAGGATCGTCGCGCACGCCGCCCGCAGCGCGTCTCCATCCGAGACGGGCGCATCTTCCTTTTCGTCGTAACCCGGAAGCGTCGATGGCTCGATCATCGAGCTTTGCACATCGATAGGAATATCAATCCAACACGGCCCCGGACGGCCAGAGGTCGCCAGATACAAGGCGCGCTCAAAGTGGTAACGGATCGACGCGGGATCGTCGATGGTCACTGCATACTTGGTGATCCCTTTCACCATGCCGACGATATCCACCTCCTGGTCGCCAAGCTGGCGCAGCTTGCCGAGTAGCCCGCGCTTATACAAAGCCGTCTCGCGCTTGACCTGTCCGGAAAGGATGAGCATCGGGATGGAATCGGTGAAGGCGCCGAATACTCCATTGAGCGCATTGATGCTTCCGGGGCCTGTGGTGACATTGATCACGCCGATCTCCCCAGTAACTCTTGCATAGACTTCCGCCGCCATGGCGCTGGCTTGCTCGTGATGATTGCAGATGTATTGGATCCGGTGTTCGCGGCCAATGGCATCGTTTAGGTGCATCGCCCCGCCGCCGGTGACCATGAATACATGTCGCACGCCGCGATCGGCGAGAGACTGAGTAACGTAATCGGCAAGTCGGATCATGGCTGCCAGTAAAGCACCAACTCGAACCCATTGAAACAATGCGACCGGAGATAGAACCTTCCGCCACCTCCTGTTAGTTGCCGCACAAGGAGGGGAATCTGCCATAAGTGGCCGGGCTGGTGATATAGGCATACTGCCAGTGCAGGACGGTGTTCGGCAATGATTCTGCGCGCACCCCATAACGCTCCATACTCGGCGCCTTCGATATCCATCTTGATGAGAGTCGGCTTGAACTTAGGCAAAGCATCATCAAGCGAGACGCACTGAATGACGGTGTCGCCGGTGCTCGAAGCGTGGCTTCCTGTGCCTTGCCCCGAGGAGAAGCGCGCCTGGGAAGTCGCCGAATCGACGCCGCATGGGAACAGGCACACCGTATCGGGCATCGCGCCAGCGCGAGCGCGCACAAACTGACCAAGCTTCGTGAAGTTACCCGGGTCGGGTTCAAACGCGGCGATGGCTTCCACGGAGAGTTGAGTGCCGAGTAACTGAGCAAGCGTATCGCCATCGTATGCTCCGCAATCCACGAGGCGGAGCGGAGTACTCCATGGAGGAATATCTGTCGGGAAGTATTGCTGCCCTTCTTCCGGCTTGGGAAGAGCGTTGTAATCTTTGAGAAAGCGAAACTTGAGGATCTCGCAATACAAGGCACGGCTCGTTTCATCCGCCCACAGTCCATGCCCGGCGTCGATCACAGGTTCCAGGTCGGTGTAATAGGAACGCGAAGTGAGCCAGTAACGGTCTCCTAACTCAGCGGCGAAACGATCGTGCAGATCCAGGAAGTGAGTGACTCGGAGGTAACCGAGTCTTTCGAGCATTTGCACGATGGGTGGAATCTCGACATAAGCATTGAAGATTCCGATCACAACGTGTGCGCGCAGCCGGTCAATTGCGGCATGGTCCGGCTGGCGGATTGGCACTCCCTGCCATGCAGCATCCGGTCCGGCTTGCCGGTCGAGGAAACCAACCACTGGAATGCCACGAGCAGTCAACAGCCGGAAGACGTCTTTGCCAACATTCCCTGCGCCGTAGATCCACACCGGCGCCTGGCTTGCAAACAGAGGCTGGGTGCGACTGTCTCTTAGCGAGGAGTCGAGTTGCTTAAATAGGTCGTGGATGATGCCGTCAGACATGCGTTCTGCTTGGTTCAGGCAACAGCGGGCCGCAGGTTACGGAAGCGGTTGGTGACCCATAGTGCGGCGTCGCTCGGCACAGGGGACCGAAGCACGGAGGAGACAATTCCGATTACCAGCATACTCATCAACAAAGGATCCAAGACAACACAGTCCGACACTTCGAAGGGATAGACCCTGAATACAGGATCGAAGACGAAATGGATGTAACTCTTGGGCACCAGGATCAACCCAAAGATCACGGCGAAGAAGCGATCCCCCCAGGCGTCCTTTTCCTCAAGGATAAACAAGAGCATCGGCACGAGAAGATGCATGAGGCGGTAAGCACCACTGATATAAGGCAAAAGGTTGATACTGCAGGCCAGAAGCGCCGCTTTCTTCCAGAGAGGCATGCGGACTCCGAGTAACAGACCCACGAGCAGCGCGTAGGCTGCCACGGCAAATACAAAGTAGCCGGACATGAAGCGCTGCATGAAGGCAAAGACCGTGGCCGGATCGGCGCCTTCGAGGAACCAGTGATTCCAGTAGATCAAGACCTTTGCCATGCCGTAGAGGCTGCTGCAAAAATACAGGCCTTCATTACCGATCACATAGACATCCAGATAACTCGACATGCTCCCGTGAAGCATGGTGAATGTGTCCCATGGATTGCCCGGATATGCCAGCAGGGCGAGTAAGGTCAAGGTCGCGGCAACGCCGAGGGAAATGAATATCTCCTTGAACCTTCGATCGCTGAGAAACAAAGCCAGGAATACCGCGCCGTAAGGCTTCGTGGCGATGGCCATGCCGAGAGCCACGGCTGCCGGGAGGGTGCGATGGCGCTGGTAAAGGAAGATGGCCGTGCCGAGCATAATGAAGATCAAATTTTCCTCATTCGAGCGGTCGAGGCTGATAAGTACGGGATAACTGCAAAGGGTAAGTGCGAGGGTCTTGGCCCACACGCAGTCTGGACTAACTGTGAGCACCGTCTTGCGCACAAAGTAAAAGGCCGCACCGAGGAACACGGCGGTGTATAAGACGAGCGATAGCACGTCGTAATCCGGGTAGAAAAAGGAGTAACGCAACCAGGTCCAACACAAGATGACCGCGCTTGCCCACCCGACATTGTTCACCCTGTATTTCTCGTGCGGGGAGAAGCTCGCGGCCACGCGGGGACTGATATAGAAGTCCGAGAACTGATCGTGCGGACGAAACAGAAAGGTGCTCAGGGGATAAGGCTGGCCCTTTACCGCACCCAGCTCGTAGTGAAAGAATAGCGACGCCATGAAACCGGCGACGACGATCGCCAGAATGCGCCCCAACTTCGCCGCGCCGGGATGGCTTGTGGGGTGACTGGCGCCGGGCATCGGACTTACCACCGCCACCTGGACGGAACTGGAATCTTCCGGGCTGGGCGGCGGCGCGGGCGACAGATTCATGGACAAGGGTTGTCTCCGCGGGTTCCGCGACGAAGCCATCGTGGCCACGCTCCGGCTCAGCGCCCGGGGCTTTCGCCGGTGAAGAAATTTTTCAACTTCTCGCTGCGCCTCTCGGCGCGCTGGGTGAGGCGGTGAAAAAAATCGTCGATTCCGCGAAAGCTCTCGCCCGGTTGGGACCAGCGCCCGTCGCTCTGCTGCCAGCGCGCGTCGTCTTCCGGCGGTGGCGGAAGGGGCCGGCGGTCGAGGGGATCGCGATCGAACTCCGGGTCGCGCCGCGGGCCGCGGGGCGCGCGGGTGAATTGTCTTTGCAGCACCGTGCCGCTGTCGGCGGCGATGGTCATGCGGCCGGTATTTTCCCGGCCTTCGAGGAGTTGCACGTCCCACACCGGAGCACCGCCGCCGGTGCCGGCCTTGAGGAGATAGTCCATGCGATCGAAGGCGACGGCCGCTTTTTGCGCCTCCTGATTGGCGAGGGTGAAGACGCCTTCCGAGTCGAGGTTGAGCTGGTTGAAATTCATCGCCGCACCGAGCGGCCGCCCGATCGGAGTGCGTTCCGAGACAATTTTGCCGCGGCGAATTTCATACTCCCGAATTCCGCCGCGCGCCCGCGGTTCGTCCACGGAAATTTTCCACGCATCGGGTTGCGGCGCACCGCTCAGGCCACGCATTTCGACCACACGATTGAGCATGTCCTTGTCCTGCCTGCCGAGGACGCGGAGCGCGGTGTAGGCCGAGTCGCCCGCCAGCGCGGGAAGGGAGAAAAGGAGCGCGAGAGTGAAGGGCAGACGAAGTCTCATGGATGGGGAGGATGCGGGGGACGCGCGATTTTTTTCAAGCGCGAATCGCGCCGGAGCTACTAGGCCGTCGTCCGGTGGCCGCATGCCTTGCGTTCCGATCCGACGCACACTCGCCGCATATCGCCAGCTACGTGACTTCTGGCGGCGGGAAGGCGATGCGTTCGTAAAGCTCCGCCAGCGGAAGGTCGGCGCCGATGCACGCGAGGGAGATGCTGGCATCGAGACCCGAGAAAACCTCGCGGACGAATCCCGACGGCCCGCGACGAAAGCCGATGACGAGCGCGCGCTCGCTTTCGACAAGCAGGTAAACATCGAGCGAAGGCAGCGCGAGGTAGCCGTCGCGCTTCTCGCCTTCATCGGCGCGGCGAGTGGATTGGGAGAGGACTTCGATGACGACGATGGGCTGATCCTGAAAGCTGTCGTTCGGTGGGTTTGGGTGGCATGTCATCTGTACATCGGGATAGTAAAAGCGCAGGCCGGCGGGGAGGCGGAGGCGGACCTTCGTGTCGCTGTTGTAGGGGCGGCAGGGCTTGCCGCGCAGCCGCGTGTGGAGTGAGACCAGAGCGTTCCCCGCGATTTCATTGTGCACGTTGCTCGCGCCGGCCATCGCATAGACCACGCCGTCGAGATACTCGTGCTTGAAAGGCGAAATTAGTTCTCCGTCGATGTATTCATCTGGCGAGATCAGTAAGTCGTTAACAAGCTGCGCGGTCATGGTCCGCAGGTTAGAAGATTGCCGCGGGATGGCAACCGTGACCGGCAGCTACTCGGCAAACACGATCTGCCCATCGCACGCGTCTGCCGTGATGGTGTCGCCTTCGCGGAACTCCCCGGCGAGGATGCGCAGCGAGAGCGGGTCGAGAAGTTCGCGCTGGATCACGCGCTTCAAAGGCCGCGCGCCATAGACCGGGTCGTAGCCTTCTCGCGCGAGGTGAAGCTTGGCGGCGTCGGTGAGGACGAGCGTGAGCTTTTGATCGGCGAGCCGCACCTCGAGCCGGCGGAGCTGGATCTCGACGATGTGCTTGAGATCGTCTTCATCGAGACGGTCAAAGATCACGATCTCATCGACGCGGTTGAGGAACTCGGGGCGGAAGTGCCCGCGCAACGCTTCGAGTACGCGGGCTTCGCGCTGCTCGGCGTTGTCCACGTCGAGGATGTATTGCGAGCCGATGTTGCTCGTCATGATGATGACCGCGTTTTTGAAATCCACGGTGCGGCCCTGGCCGTCGGTGATGCGGCCGTCGTCGAGCACTTGCAGCAGCACGTTGAAGACGTCGTGGTGCGCCTTTTCGATCTCATCGAAAAGGATCACGCAATACGGCTTGCGGCGCACCGCTTCGGTGAGCTGCCCGCCTTCCTCAAATCCCACGTAACCCGGCGGCGCGCCGAGGAGCCGCGCGACCGAGTGCTTCTCCATGTATTCGCTCATGTCGATGCGGACCATTGCGTTCTCGTCGTCGAACAGAAACTCGGCCAGCGCGCGCGCCAGCTCCGTCTTTCCCACGCCCGTGGGGCCCAGGAAGATGAAGGAGCCGATGGGCCGGTTGGGATCCTGTAGCCCGCTGCGCGCGCGGCGCACCGCGTTGGCGACGGCAGTGATGGCTTTGCGTTGGCCGATCACGCGACGGCCGAGGCGCTCTTCCATCTTGAGGAGCTTGTCGCGCTCGCCCTCGCGGAGATTGGTGACGGGGATGCCCGTCCACGCGCTCACGACTTCCGCGATGTCTTCCTCCGTGACCTCCTCGCGCAGGAGCCGGCGCGAAGCAGCGGCGCCCGTCGTCGTAGCGGCGGCGTCTCGCGTAGCTGCGACGCCCTCGCCGCCCGTCTCGGAAAACGCCCGAGCTCCCCGCAACCGTGCCGGCAGCGAAAGCGGATTGCGCCGAATATATCGCGCGAATTTTTCCGCGTGCTCCGCGTTTCGCACGATGTGATCGAAGCTCTCTTTCTGCCAAAATTGGCCGCTGCGTCCCAGCGCGCGATCGATGCGGCGGGACGAAATGGATTTCCATTCCTGGAGTGCTTCGGAAAGCGTGTGCTCGCCGAGCGGAGTCACCAGCACGTGGACGTGGTTCGGCATCACGATGAACTCGTGCAGCCGATACTTCACGCCGTCGTTGTGCGTGAGCGTTTCCTCGACGATTTGCCGAATCTCCGGCCGGGCCAACGCGCATTCGCCGTGGTTTTCGTCGAGCCACTTTTCCCAGCGGTCGGGGAAAAGGCGGTAGTACTCTAGCTCGGTGGGGCGGTCCCACGGCTCGGGATGGGCGCGTAGCCACTCGGTGCGTTCGGCGAGCCATTGCTCGACGCGTTCGAGCGGGAGCGAATCGGCGGTGCGCCACGTGACGAAGTAGGTGGCGCCGTCTTGTCGCCAGTGGGGGAGAGTGGTGCCGCCGACTGTGCTGATGGGGGCGGTGGGGTCGAAGGGAACGAATGGGGTGTCCGAGTCGCGCGGCGAGGGCGCCGCGGGCACTTCCTGCGACGAGGGCGTCGCAGCTACGAATGGCGTCGCGGCTTCGAGCTTTTTTTCCAACTCGGGAATTCGGCCGTACTGGATCTCACTCGCCTTGGCCAAGTCGCCGCGGCGCTGGGCTTGCTCGAGTTCGGTGCGCGCGGCTTCGAGTTGCTCTTTCACTTTGCGCGATTCATCGACTTCGGCCCGCTCCGTCTGCCACTGCGCCTTGAGCGCGGCGCTTTTTTCTTTCAAGTCGGCGAGTTCTCTCTCGAGCTTCGCGAGGCGGTCTTTGCTCGCGGCGTCCTTTTCTTTTTTCAGCGCCTGGCGCTCCATCTCGTCCTGCATGATCGCGCGCTCGATCTCGTCGATGGCGGTGGGCATCGAGTCGAGTTCGATCTTCAAGCGGCTCGCGGCTTCATCCATGAGATCGACGGCCTTGTCTGGCAGAAACCGATCGCTGATGTAGCGGTGCGAAAGCACGGCGGCGGCCACCAGCGCGGCGTCCTGGATGCGCACGCCGTGGTGGACTTCGTAGCGTTCCTTGAGCCCGCGCAGGATGGCGATGGTGTCGGCCACGCTCGGCTCGTTGACCATCACTGGCTGGAAGCGGCGCTCCAGCGCGGCGTCCTTCTCGATGTACTTGCGATACTCGTCGAGCGTGGTGGCGCCGATGGTGCGCAGCTCGCCGCGCGCGAGTTGGGGCTTGAGCATATTCGAGGCATCGACGGCGCCTTCGCTCGCGCCGGCGCCCACGATGGTGTGCAGCTCGTCGATGAAGAGCACGATCTCGCCCTGCGAATCGGTGACTTCTTTGAGGAAGGCCTTGAGCCGGTCCTCGAATTCGCCGCGGAACTTTGCGCCCGCGATCATCGAGCCAATATCCATCGCGATGAGCCGCTTGTTTTTGAGCGACTCCGGCACGTCGCCCGCCACGATGCGGCGCGCGAGACCCTCGACGATCGCAGTCTTGCCCGTGCCGGGTTCGCCGATGAGCACGGGATTGTTTTTCGTTCGCCGCGAGAGCACCTGCATTACGCGGCGGATTTCGCCGTCGCGTCCGATCACCGGATCGATCTTCCCGCGCCGCGCCGCCTCGGTGAGGTCGCGACCGTATTTTTGCAGCGTCTGATATTTGCCCTCGGGACTCTGATCCGTCACCCGCTGCGAGCCGCGCACCTGCTGGAGCCCGCGCATGAGTGCATCGCGCGTGGCGCCGGCCTCGGCGAGAAACCGGGCGGCGGGCGTCTTGGTGCGGGCGAGGGCGAGGAGGTAATGCTCGGCGCTGAGATACTCATCCTTCATCGCGCTCATCTCGCCCTCCGCGGCATCGAGCACATTGGTGAGCTCGCGCCCGAGGCCCACGCTCGCGCCGTGTGCGCGCGCGCGGCGTGCGAGTTCGGCGCGCAATTTTTCCTCGAGTACCGGCGGCGAAACGTTGAGCTTTTCGAGCAAGGGCCGCGTCACGCCCTCGCTCTGCTGGAGCAGGGCGAGGAGAAAATGTTCGTTGGAAATTTCGGAGTGCTGTGCCTTGGAAGCGAGGTCCTGAGCGGCTTGCAGGGCCTCCTGCATTTTCTGGGTGAAGCGGTCGATGCGCATCGCGGGAAATCTTTCTCCTCAATACATGATCGCAAACCCGCCATCGTCGCGGGCGAAAGCGGCGATGCATCCATTTGCCGGCACGCCGTCGATGCGCTGCGCATCCGCGGCTTGCGCGGAACCCGCGGGCAGGATGCTCCACGCGAGCCCGCCGCCTTTGTTCCATCCCATGCCTTCGGTCCACGCCAGGAGCAGATCGCCACGCTGGTTGAGCGCGAGGGCTGGATATTTCTGCGCGCCACCGCGGCCGCCGGCGGCGAGATCGGTGTCGGCGCGGCCCGTCAGCCAGATGGTGCCGGCGCGCTCCCACGCGGCGAGAAAGCTTGCGCCGCGGGGCAGCAGCGCCGCGTGGCTCATCGGGCACATTTGCAAATTCCAATCCGCCAGGGGCGTGCTGGCAAAGGTGGCGCCGTGATCGCGCGAGGCCAGCAAGTGCATGCCGCGATGGATGCTCTCCGTCGCGCCCCGGTAAAGGATCGCGAGAGCGCCGTCGGCGCCCGCCCGAGCCGCCAGGGCGCAGCATCCGCAGGCGCCGGTGGGAGCGGGGAGCGCGTTGTTTTCTTCGCCAAAAGTTTGGCCGTCATCGTCGGAGCGAGCGATCCACACGGCGCGGTCGGTTTCGCTTTTTCCGCCGCGAGGCATCGCGTGCCAGACGGCGAAGACGCGCCCTTGCGCATCCGCCGCGACGTCGCCGCCGCCATCGAGCGCATGGGTCTTCGTCATCACGTTGCGCTGCGGCTCAAAGGCGCGCGCTCCCGCGTCGAGCCGCGTGTAGAGGAAGGCCGCGCCTTCGGAACCATTCCACGCCACGTGCACACGGCCGCCGCGCCCGAGCGCCATGCGCGGGCCGCGGATGCTGGAGACGCCGAGCACGGAGCCCGGCTGAGAATTGACGCGCACAGCCTCCGCCCACGTGGCGCCCCAATCCTTCGAGATCGTGTAAAAGGCATCCCCACCCTTTGTGTCGCCTTTGCAATAGACCAAGTGCACCGCGCCGCGATCGTCCACGGCGAGCGACGGTTTCATTCCGCCGTGAGGGACGCGAAGGAGCGAGACCGGCTCCGCGGCGCAGGCCGTGGCGACTAGCAAACAAAGCGCGAGCGAGCGAAGCATGGAGGCACTGTGCGTCGCACGCCTCGGAGATCAAGCACCGGGGCGGGCAAGAAGCCGATTGATCTGCGCGGCGGCGTAGGCGGCGCCGAAGCCGTTGTCGATGTTCACCACGGTCACGCCGCTGCCGCAGGAGTTGAGCATCCCGAGCAGCGCGGCGAGTCCGCCGAAGCTCGCTCCGTAGCCCACGCTCGTGGGCACGGCGATCACCGGCTTGCTCACCAATCCCGCCACCGCGCTCGGCAGCGCGCCTTCCATGCCGGCCACCACGATGAGCACGCTGCACGCTTCGAGCCGCTCGCGTTCCGCCAGCAAGCGATGGATGCCGGCGACGCCCACATCGCTGATGCGCGCGACGCGATTTCCAAACACCTCGAGGGTGACCGCCGCCTCCTCCGCCACCGGCAGATCGGACGTGCCCGCGCACAGCACGCCCACGGTGCCATCGAGCTTCGGCAGCGGCTCGATTTCGACCGTCACACAGCGCGCGCGCGCGTGATGCCGGGCTTGCGGAAACTCCGTCGCGATGGCGCCAAACTGCGCCTCACTCGCGCGGCTCACGAGCAGGACGCCGTCGTTTTTCAAAATCTCGCGCGCGATGGCGAGCACCTCGGCGGGCTCCTTGCCCGAGCCGAAGATCACCTCTGGAAATCCGCACCGCCGCCGCCGGTCCGTGTCCACCCGCGCAAAGCCGAGATCGACAAAATCGCCGGGCATCACACCGTGAGCATCAGCCGCATCGGGATCATCTTCGAATCAAAGAACCCATGCGTCTTGAAAAAGCGCTGACCCTCGGCGTTGAGCCGATCGGTGAGCAGCGTGATGCGCAGGAAATCTTTTTTCCGCGCGTATTCCATCGCGTGCCGCAGGAGCCGGTCGCCCAAGCCCTGCCCGCGGAAATCGCGATGCACGATCACGTCTTCGAGCATGATGACGAAGCCGCCTTCCGCGGTGCTGATGGTGAAGAGCAGATTGATCATCCCGAGGATCATCCCATCCTGCCGCAGCACAAAGATGCGCCCGCGATTGGGCTGTTCGAGCAAGAGGCGCAGGCCGCGCATTTGCTTGCCGCGATCCGGCACGAAGTCGCTCTCGTGCGAGAAGAGGTCGAAGAGGAGATCGGTCAATTGCGGCAGATCTTCCAGCGTCGCTTGCTCGATGTGCGGTTCGTCCATGAAAGGGTGAATGGGGTGTTGAGGCGGCGGAGAAACAAACTCCGCCCCACCCGAGACTTTTGGTAATGCGATGCTGCTGTCTTGTCGAGAGGCACCTGACTTTGGGCTGCGTGCTGTGGTCCACGGAAGACACGGAAGACACGGAAATGAACTCGCGCATCGAGGGCTCTTCGCGAAAATGGCCGCTCCTTCCGTGTCCTTCCGTGTCTTCCGTGAATCAATTCCCCGTGTCTCTCCAATGAAAACCATTTCGAGCGTTCTCCTCCTCGCAGCGTCCGCCTTTGCCCTCACACCGGAGCAACAAGAGGTGCCGCTGGAAACCGCGGCGCCCGATCCGAAGCTCGCGAAGATCGTGCTCCTGGCCGGCAGCGTGAGCAACAAGGCTGGCCAGCATGAATACTTCGCGGGCTGCGCGCTCATGAGGAAGTGGCTCCAAGCCGAGACCGGCGTGTGGCCGGTGATGGCGGCCGAGGGCTGGCCAAAGGATGAGCGCATCTTTGAGGGCGCGCGGGCCATCGTGTGCTACGCGGATGGCGGACCGAAGCTGCCCTTCATCGAGCCGGCGCGCTGGCGGGTGATCGAGAAAGCGATCGCCGCCGGCGCTGGCTTCGTGATGCTGCACCAGGCCGTGGATGTGCCGGAGGAAAAAGCGGA
This sequence comes from Chthoniobacterales bacterium, assembly GCA_038238555.1. Lineage (GTDB taxonomy): Bacteria > Verrucomicrobiota > Verrucomicrobiia > Chthoniobacterales > Chthoniobacteraceae > JANNXQ01. The sequence continues at coordinate 12,379 of JBBRXP010000037.1, forward strand.
CGCGATCCGGGCGTGGCTCGGCGGCGTGTGGCAGAAGGACATCGGCTCGCGCGGGCACTGGGACATGGAGTTTTCAAATTTTCCACCGCACCCGATCTTGCGCGGCGTGCAGCCCTTTGCGGCGCCGCACGATGGCTGGCTTTTCAATCTGCACTTCGCACCCGAGGGCGTGACGCCGCTGGTCGTCGGAGCCGTGCCAGACAAGGCGCGCACGACCGCCGACGCCAGGTCGCACACGGGACGCGCCGAGATCATCGGCTGGGCTTTCGAGCGGCCGGGGGGCGCGCGCGCGTTTGCCTTCACCGGCTGCGATCTGCATCGCAACTGGGCGATCGAGAGCCAGCGCCGGCTCGTGATCAATGGCATCCTCTGGGCCGCCGGGCTCGATGTGCCCGCGGGCGGGGCGCGCGTCCCCTTCGCGGCCGAGGATCTCGCTCACAATCTCGACGCGAAGTGATCGCGCTGTGTCTGGCGCTCGGCGCGCTCGGCGTGGCGCAGGCTTCCAGCCTGCACTGCACGCCGCGCGTCGCGACCTTCTCCATCGTCGCGCGCGATCCACACACCGGCGAACTCGGAGTCGCCGTGCAATCGCGCTTCCTCGCCGTGGGAGCCGTGGTGCCTTGGGCAAAGGCGGGCGTCGGCGCCATCGCCACTCAATCGCTGGCGAACACGGCTTACGGTCCGGAAGGCTTGAAGCTGCTGGCCGCGGGAGTCGCGCCGCAAGACGCCGTGAAGCAACTCACCGACGCCGATCCACAGCGTTCCGTGCGGCAATTCGGCATCGTAAGCGCCGAGGGAAAGTCCGCCACCTTCACCGGCTCCGAATGCCTCGAGTGGGCCGGCGGCCGCGCGGGAGAAAATTTCGCCGCGCAGGGAAACATCCTCGCCCGCGCCGCCGTCATCGACGCGATGGCGGAGAGTTTTGAAAAATCCACCGGCAGCGGCCGCGCGCTCGGCCAGCGCTTGATCGACGCGCTCGCCGCCGGCCAGGCCGTGGGCGGCGACCGGCGCGGGATGCAGAGCGCCGCGCTGCTGGTGGTGCACCAAGGCTGGGGCTACGCGGGGCTCAACGAGCGATACCGCGATCTGCGCGTGGACGATCACGCCGAGCCGATCCGCGAATTGCAGCGCCTCTACGATTTGCACGTGCGCGCCTTTCCGCCGCCAGAGCGGTGAGCGTTTTCCTTTCGCCTTTCTGCTCCGCCCGTTGGCACAATCCGCCCCGTGAAAACTCTCCGCCTCCTCCCGCTCCTCCTCGCCATCACCCTCCACGCGCAGACACCCGCCGCGCCGAAAAAAACTTCGCCCGACGATCAATACGTTCTCGGCGCCGAGTCTCAGCCGCGGGCCGGCGTGCCGGAGGGGAAGGTCACGGAGTTTGAGATGAAGGACTCGAAGACGTATCCCGGCTTCCAGCGCAAGTGGTGGATCTACATCCCGGCGCAATACAACGAAAAGAAACCCGCGGCGCTCATGGTCTTTCAAGACGGCGGCAATTACGTGAAGCGCGACGGGCAGTGGCGCGTGCCGGTGGTCTTCGACAATCTCATCGCGAAGAAAGAAATGCCCGTGACCGTCGGCGTCTTCATCAATCCCGGCGACCAATCGCTCGAGCCCGGCGAGCCGCCGCGCAAGCGCCCGGACGGCCGGCCCGCATCGCCGAAAAATCGCTCGGTGGAATACGACACACTCGGCGACACCTACGCGCGCTTTCTTCTCGAAGAAATCCTGCCCGAGGTGCGCAAGCACGCGAAGATCACCGACGATCCCGAGGGCCATGCCATCTGCGGCTCGAGCAGCGGCGGCATCTGCGCCTTCACCGTGGCGTGGGAGCGGCCCGGGCAATTCCGCAAGGTGCTCTCGACCGTCGGCAGCTTCACCAACATCCGCGGCGGCAATGCGTATCCCGACATGATTCGCAAGGCGGAGAAGAAACCCATCCGCGTCTTTCAGCAGGACGGAGCCAACGACCTCGTGAATCAATTTGGAAGCTGGCCGGACGCCAATAAGGCCGTGGCCGCGGCGCTCGAAGAGAAGGGATACGACCACAAATTTGTGTTTGGTGAAGGCGTACACAGCTCCCGGCACGGCGCCTCCATCCTGCCCGAAGTGCTGCGCTGGCTGTGGCGCGATTATCCGCGCTGAGTGACTCTCGCGGCCATGCGCGCAGCCGCCATCTTCGTCTCGGCCTCGCTGGCCGCGGCGTGGCTGCACGCGCAGGAGCTGCCACGGCGCGAGGCGCAGTCCCCGTCCGACGCCGCACTCTTCATCGCGCCGTCACTGCTCCTCGATTCCGCGGGCGCGCCAGCGTCCGCAACCGATGGCGAGGTCGCGCGCGCCGCGATCGCCCGCGACCGCGCCAGACAGAAGAGCGAACGCTGGGCGCGATTACAGAAGAGCGGAGTGCTCTCAAAGGCGGAGAGCGAGCGCGCCGCGCTGCAGGCCTCGGAGGCGGGCGCGAAATTTGAGCGAGCCCACGCGGCGCAGCTCGCCCGGCAACTCGCGGAGTTGCAAGCGCGCGGAGCTTCGCCGGAATTGATTGCGAGCGCGGCCGCCGCTTTGCACACCGCCGAATCCCTCGCTTCCGAAGCCGCGAGCGCCTTCAAGAAAATGCAGTCCGCGGTTGCCGAACTCGACCTCGCCCGCCACCGCGCGCTGGTGAGTTCCGGCCTGGTGTCGCGAGACGCATTGCGGCGTGCGGAGGTGGAATTGGCGAAGCTGAAGGAAGCGGCGAAGTAGCCGGGCGGAAGCGCTTGGAATTTAGAATCCATCCCCTACCCTTCGCGCTCCTTTCGTCATGCTGAAGCCTCACGACATCTTTGCCCGCATGCCCGCGCCTTCCGCGGATCAACTCTTCGGCTTTCTGCACGAGCGCGAAAAGCCGCTCTACAAGGCGACCATCGACACGCTGGCCAAGCAGCGGAAATTGCGCCCCGTCTTCGTCGAGCGAAAGCCGCGCGCCGAGCGCCACGAGTGGATGCGCGACGTGTTGGGAAAAAAAGCGAACGAGCCGGTCGCCGCCCACCTGCTCCAGATCTGGCTGGTGGGCGCGCACGCGCCGCTGCTGTGCGATTTCCTCGACGCCCTCGGCATCGCGCACGATGAGAATGGCACCATCGAAAAACTCCCGTCCGCGCCGCCCAAAGAGAAGCTCGCGGAAGTCGTCGCCTCGCTCTTCGCGAAGCACGACGCAGGAGTCATCGCCGTCTATCTCCACGCCTTCCAAGCCCTAGACGACGCCGGCTGGTCCACGCTCGATGAACTGCTCGCCGAAGACCCGCGGCTGAAGCTCGCGTAGCTGCGGCGTCACCGCCGCGCGCGTCCCGCTTCCGGGCGGCGATGACGCCGCCCGCACTTCCGGCGACGGGACGTCGCCGCTACGGCACGCGCACCGTCGGCGTCCCGTCGAGCCGTTTCGAGAGGTCGATCGGATCGCCGAGTTTCACCTCCGCCGGATCGACCTGGTAAGTCCACACATTAAACCACGTGAGCCGCGCCGCGCCGTAGAGCGTGGAGAACGCGCCATCCACCGCGTCGAGCCCGCATGCGATCTTGATGCGGCCGATGCGCGGCTCATTAAAGCGCGCGTCGAAAGTGAACCAGCGATGGGCCACATACACCTCCATATAGGCGTGAAAATCCATCGGCGAGCCGGGATCCACGATGCCCACGTCGGGCAGATAGCCGGTGACATAGCGCGCCGGGATATTAAAGCACCGCGTGAGCGCCACCGCCGTGTGCGCAAAGTCGCGGCACACACCGTGACGCTGCGCGATGATTTCGCTCGCCGCGGTGTAGGGGCTGCCGGAACCCCAGCGGTACTCGATGTTCTCGTGCAGCCAGTCGCAGATGGCCTGCACCCGCCCCAACCCGTGCGCGATCTGACCGAACTCTTGAAACGCAAAATCCATGAGCCGATCCGAATCGCAGTAGCGGCTCGGCAACGTGTAGCGCAGCAGCGCCGCCGGCAGATCGCCCACGGGCACTGGCTCGCCCACCAAGCAGTGATCGTCGGAGACCGAGGGCACCGCGACGAAGGCGTCGTAACTAATCGTCGTGCGGCCCACCGGGAGCAGAAATCCGTGGCCGATATTGCCATGCCAGTCGTCGTAGTGGCGCACGGAGACCTGCGGAGAAAAAGTGAGGTGCTGCCTTTCAATCCGCTGCGCCGGCTGCACCACCGGCTGGATGAGCAGGAGCACCGGAGTCGGCGCCGCGGCTTCGTAGGTAAACTCCAACCCGCAGCGGATGGTGAGGTCTAGAGGCGCGTGAATCATGGGCGTGCGAGTTGCGCGAAAAAATCGTCGAACAGGCTCGCGTAACTCAAATCGCGCTCCGGGTGATACTGGACGCCCACGCCCCACGGATAATCGCGAATCCGCACCTGCTCGACCACGCCGTCGCCCGCGTGCCACGCCTCGACTTCCAGCGCATCGGCCACCCGATCCAGCGCCTGGTGGTGCGAGCTGTTTACTTTTTCAAAGCGATGCCGCGCCGCCGTCGCAATGCGCAGCGGCTGCACATTGGCGTCCCGCATTTCCGGCAGATCGTGGCCGGCAATGTCGAGCCGAAGCGTGCCGCCGAGCGCGACGTTGAGCACTTGCACGCCTTTGCAGATGCAAAGCATCGGCAGGCCGCGCGCGCGCGCCGAGGCGATCGCGGCAAATTCCCAAGCATCCCGCTCGGGGTCCGGCTCCAGGATGAGCGCAGCATCGAGCGGCGATTGATAGAGAAACTGAGCGGAGACATCCGGCCCGCCCGTGAGCAGCAGGCCGCTCGCAGCCAGGATGTCCGCCGGCTCGAGGCGCGCATTCTTGACTTGAAGATTCGGCTGCCGATCAAAAAAGCGCCGGAAGAGATCATCATCGCAATCACGAATCCAGGAGGCCAGTGAGAGCATCGGAAGACATCGCCCGGCCCCGCCCGCGCACAAGCCGTTTTCTCGAAGCTTGTGTTTCTTCGCGCCCTTTCGCTGCATCTCCCGGTGCTCCTCATCTCCTGGAATGTGAACGGCATTCGCGCGGTCTTGAAAAAAGGCTTCGCAAAATTTCTCGCGGCTGAGCAGCCGGACATCGTGTGCCTGCAGGAACACAAGGCCGCGCCGGACCTCGTGGATGCGGCTTGGGCGGGAGGCTACACGGCGCACTGGAATGTGGCGGAGAAGAAGGGCTACTCGGGCACCGTGATCCTCACCAAGCCACGGCCATTGCGGGTGAGCCTCGGGATGGAAATCGCGGAACACGATCGCGAGGGGCGCGTGATCGCGGCGGAGTACGCGGACTTTTTCCTCGTCAATGTGTACGTCCCCAACTCGAAGCGCGAGTTGACGCGGCTCGATTATCGCCAGCAGTGGGATCGCGATTTTCTCGCGTTCTTAAAAAGGCTCGAGCACGCCAAGCCGGTGATCTTCTGCGGCGATCTCAATGTGGCGCACACCGAGCTCGACCTCGCGCGTCCGCGACAAAATATGAAGCACCACGGCTTCACTCCGGAAGAGCGCGCGGGCTTTTCGGCGTTTGTGAGCGCGGGGTTCATCGACACATTCCGCGAGTTTGAAAAGGCGGGCGGGCACTACAGTTGGTGGAGCCAGATGAGTGGCGCGCGGGACCGCAACATCGGCTGGCGCATCGACTACTTCCTCGCCTCCGCCGCGCTGCGCCCGCGGCTCAAAGCGGCGCGCATCTACTCGCACATCGCCGGCTCGGATCACTGCCCGGTGGGCTTGGAACTCAATGCCCAGGCCAATCCGCGGCCCAAGCGCTCCGCGAGGCGGTCGCCGTGATGGCCGGGCGATTCGTAGAAAGTGACGGGCGATGGGCGGTCGCGCAGGACTTCGTAGATGTGGCGGGCGCCAATGTTGGCGCGGAATTCGTCGTGCTCCGCGCCGTCGAGATACACGCGCTGGGCGGGCGCAAAGGCATCGCGATTTTTGCGGACCGCGGTGAGCGGATCGCAATCCAGCCAGCGCTGCCACACGGCTGGGCGCCATTGGCCGCGGTCGTCGTAGAGCCACTCGAAGCGGCCCGATGCGCCGGTCGGCGCGTAGCTGGCGCAGAGGCCGCAGATCAAGTTCACAAGGCCATCGCCGGGCCGCCCGCGGGCCGGCGGCATCCACGCCGCAGCCTCGCTCGCCGTCACGCCGCGCACCGCGGGTTCCTCGACGAGTGACTTGTGTGTGTTTTCAAAATCGCTGTCCGGCGAGAGCGCGACCACGGCGTTGAAAAGCGCGTGCCGCCGCATCGCCAGCATGAGCGCGCCGTAAGCGCCGCTCGAATGTCCGGCGATGATGCGGCGGCCCGGAGCGAGCGCGAAATTTTTCTCCACCACGCGCACCACCTCATCGGCCACGTAACTCGCGTAATCGCCGAGCGCCGGCGAGTCGAGAAACTGGCTGCCGCCCCAGTGCGTGCGCCCATCCACCACCACGATGCGCACGCTCATCTCCGCCGCGAGCCGCGCAAAGGGCGAGCCCGCGCCGTCCGCGAGAAATTCGTCCGGCGATCCGCCCCAGCCCGGCAGGTAATAAACGATCGGCAGCGCCTGGTGGGCGGTGGGTTGGCGCGGAGCGATGACCGCCACGCGGCGCGCCACAGGATCGCCGAGCGGGTTGCCTTTGAGCTTCTCGCCGGGGATGGCGAGCGAATCGACCGCCGGGCAGGTGTGGACGAGCGCAAGCAACGCGAGAAGGGCGGGAATGGTCTTCATATCCAATGACGAATGACGAATGACGAATGACGAACAGCAACAGACAATTCGTCATTCGTCATTCGTCATTCAATTGTCCCCCATGCCCGGCCTAGTCAAATCCCTCGCCCTTCTCGCCGACGAAACACGGCTGCGCTTGCTCCTCCTTCTGCAAGTCGAGGAACTCTCCGTCGTCGAGATTCAGGAAATCCTCGGCATGGGCCAGTCGCGCATTTCAAACCACCTCGCGCAGCTGCGCCAAGGCGGCTTGGTGCGCGATCGGCGCGCGGGCAAAAACATTTACTACGCGCTCACGGCGGATGCGGCGCATCGCGAGATCGCCCCCATCGTCGCCGCGTGCGCGCAGGAGTTGCCCGAGGTCGAGCGCGACCGCAAGGCCCTCAAGCTCGTGCTCAAGAAACGGCAGGACACGGCGCGGGAATATTTCAACCAACTCGCGGGAAAATTCGGACGCGCCTACTGCCCTGGGCGCACGTGGGAGGGCGTGGCCCATCTGCTCTTTGCGCTCGCACCGCCGATGGTCATCGCGGACTTGGGCGCTGGCGAGGGCACGCTCGCGCAACTCCTCGCCAAGCGCGCGAAGAAGGTGATCGCCGTGGATAACTCGGAGAAGATGGTCGAGTTCGGCGCCGACCTCGCAAAGAAGCACGGTTTTGCAAATCTCGAGTTTCGTCGCGGCGACATCGAAGACCCGCCGATCGCCGGGGGCAGCGTCGATCTCGCGTTGCTGAGCCAGGCCCTGCACCACGCGGCGAGCCCCGCGCGCGCGGTCGCGGCGGCGCATCGCATTTTGAAAAAGGGCGGGCGCATCGCGATCCTCGACCTCCTCGCGCATCGGTTTGAAAAAGCGCGCGAACTTTATGCGGACAGTTGGCTGGGCTTCACCGAATGGCAGCTCCACGAATGGCTCGATGAGGCGGGCTTCCACGACGTCGAGATCTCCGTGGTCGCGCGCGACCCGCAGAATCCGCAGTTCCAAGTGTTGCTCGCGACTGGAGTCTCGTAGCCGTGGGCCACACGAGATCGTGCGGCTCCCCGCCGCCGCTACAGCGCCCGCATGAAGGCCACGATATCCTTCTTCTCCGCGTCGCTCAGCTTCGTCTCCAAGACGAGATTAAAAAACTCCACCGTATCTTCGAGCGTGAGGAGCCGGTCGTCGTGAAGATAAGGCGGCGAGTCTTTGATCCCGCGCAACGGGAACGTCTTGATGGGCCCGTCCTGATTGGCCATGCGCCCCTGAATCATGCGCGGCTTAAAGAAGCGCTCCGTATGCAGATTGTGCATCGTCAAGTCCGTGTAGTAAGGCGCCGGATGGCACGTGGAGCACTGCGCTTTTCCGAAAAAGAGCGCCTGCCCGCGCGCCTCACCTTCGCTGGCTTTGCGCGGATCCAGCTTGCCATCGATGCCGAGCTTCGGCGCCGGCGGGAAGTCGAGGATTTCCTGAAACTCCGCCATGAAATGCACCTGGCTACCGCGCTCGAGAGGGTTCACCCCTTTCTTCGTCGCGATCACCGGGTCGCCGTCGAAGTAAGCCGCGCGCTGCTCAAACTCCGTGAAATCTTCCACCGACTTGAGCGCGCGCTGCGAGCCAAAGAGCCGCTGGATATTCACTCCGCGCAAGCTCGGCGTATCGATGCGGTGACGAAATTCCTGCGGCCGCACGTCGCCGGCGAGATGAGTGGCGGCATTGGTGTGCCCATTGGCATGGCAATCGAAGCAAGTCACGCCGCGATGCGGCCGCTCCGACCGGCGATCGCCAGTGACGTTAAACTGCTGCTGCGCGAACGGCGTTACCAGCAGCCGCAAGCCCTCTAGTTGCTTGGGATTGAGCACGCCGTCGAAGAGCTCGAAGAAGTTGTCGATGGTCACGAGCTGCCCCTTCGACACGTCGCCGAGATCGGGCCGCGTGGTCAGGAAAATCGGCGCGGGAAATTCGGGCAGGAGATGATCCGGCAGATCGAAATCCAGATCGAACCGCGTGAGATCGCGCTGCTCCTGGCGCTTGATCTCGTCGATGTGAAACTTCGGAAACACCATTCCGCCCTCGGGATGGTTCGGATGCGGCAGCGGCAGAAATCCAGCGGGGAAAGCATCCTTCTCACGAATGTCCGACGGCGACATGTCCGCGAGTTCTTTCCAAGTCATGCTCTTGGGCAGCTTCACGCGCACGCCTTCCTGCACCGGCTTGTTGCGAGCCATCGTCACCCCGGCCGCCGGGCGATCGGCGAGGTCGTAGCGCTCGGCGAGCAAATCCGCATGCTTCTTCTCGATGCCCGCCTTCTCGGCCTTCATCCGCGCCATCGTCGTCTTGAAATCTTCTTTCGGAACCACCGGCATGTAACTCGAAGGCGGCGGATCGGCCGCAAAGACTGCGGTGGCGGTGAGCAACGGGAGAATGGAATGGAAACGGCGCGTGAGTTTCATAAGCGGGGAATCGGCGGTGCGGCGGATAGTGGCCGGAGGAATTTCGCCGCCAATAAAACTCCCCGAATTTTTCCTCCGGCGCCATGGGCTCGCGCCGATCGCACGAGATGCCCTGGCAGTCCGCAGGAAGACCACGTCGCCGCCGGGCCCGGGCGAGAACCACGCTAGCACGCTCGAGAGCACGGCCACGCTCAATCCCGGCTCCGGGGCGAATGGTGAGATTTACAGCCTCGCGGTGCAGGCGGGACGGGCGGATTCTGCTTGCGGGTGATTTCACGAGCTTCAATCGCCAGCCACGCAATCGGATCGCCCGGCTCCTCCCCGACGGTACTCTCGAGAGCCCTGGTGCGCTCAATTCCGGCACCGGCCCGGATGCCGCAGTTTTCTGTGTGGCGATCCAGCCGGAAGGAAGGATCCTTGGCGAATGGCGCACCCTTCACCGTGACGCGCTTTCTCTACGCCGAGGGCACGCGATTGCGCGTCTTCATCCCGCGCGATCCTGCCCACACCGACGTAACCATCGAAGCGCAGGCCGCCGGCAGTCCCGCCGGCCCGTGGACGACCATCGCCACGAGCGCTCTTGGCGCCCCATTTTCCGGACCCGGTTACGTGACCGGCGACAGCGCCTCCCCCGGCATGAAATCCGTCGAACTGCGGGACATCGTGGAAGCGACCAGCGCGCCCGCACGCTTTCTCCGGGTGCGTGTCACGCATTGAGCCACGGCACCAAGGGTGGCGCGCGAGGCGGTTCGATCGCGTCGGTTCTTTCCTGCTAAGAATGCACGCAGAGGTTGGGTCTCACGAGCAGGTCCGCAACCGCGGCCCGAATCCAACCTCTAAAATCAAAACCGTTATGAGCGAAATCAAACCCGTTACCTGGTTCGAAGATCCGGCGCACTTCCGCCGCACCTCCCGTCGTGAATTTGTCTTTGCCGGACTCGTCGGCGGCCTCGGCCTCACGCTGGGCGACTTCTTCAAGCTGCGCGCCGAACAGGCCGTGCTCACCGATAAGATCGTGCCGAAGGCGGAGTCGCTCATTCACATTTATCTGCCAGGCGGCTGCGCGCATCAGGAGAGCTGGGATCCGAAACCTTTTGCGCCGATCGAATATCGCGGGCCGCTCGGGACGGTGGATACGGTGCTGCCGGGGGTGAAATTTTCCCAGCACATGCAGCAGACTGCGAAGATCGCCGACAAGATCACCGTGGTGCGCTCGATGACTCACGGCGAGGCGGCGCACGAACGCGGCACGCACAATATGTTCACCGGCTACCGGCCCAGCCCGGCCATACAGTACCCGTCGATGGGCTCGGTGGTGTCGCACGAACTCGGCTCGCGCAATAATCTGCCGCCGTATGTCTGCATCCCCAATGTGCCCAATGAGTGGGCGGGCACGGGCTATCTTTCCACCAGCTACGGGCCGTTCAGTCTCGGGGGAAATCCGGCGGACAAATCTTTCAAGGTGCGCGATCTCAATATGCACGAGGGGATCACCTCCGAGCGCTTCGACCGCCGGCGCGACATCCTCTCCACGGTGGACGAGCACTTCCGCACTTTGGAAAAAAGCGATGCGCTCTCCGCCATGGACAGCTTTTACCAGGCGGCTTACTCGCTCATCTCGGCTCCGCAGGCGAGAGAGGCTTTCAATCTCGCGGCAGAGCCCGACGCGATCCGCAAGGAATACGGCGATCACGATGCCGGCCAGCGCATGCTCATGGCGCGGCGGCTTGTCGAGAGTGGCGTGCGCTTTGTCTCGCTCACTTACGGAGGCTGGGACATGCACTCAAACATCGCCAAGGGCATGGAGAATAATCTCGTAAAATTCGACCAGGCCTACGCCACGCTCATCCGCGACCTCGACCGGCGCGGCATGCTCGACAAGACGATGGTAATGGTGAGCTCCGAGTTTGGCCGCACGCCGAAGATCAACAAGGACGCCGGCCGCGACCACTGGCCGCGCGTCTTCTCGGTGGCCTTTGCCGGCGGCGGCTTCAAGCGCGGCTACATCCACGGCTCCTCCGACGCCACCGGCGCGGAGCCCGAGAACGATCCGCTCACCGTCGAAAACATGGCCGCGACCGTCTTCAATCAGCTCGGCATTTCGCCGGACAAAAAGCTGATGTCCTCGGGAGGCCGCCCGCAGGCGATCGTGAAGGACGGGCAAGTCGTCGCCGATCTCCTGGCTTAACGCGGCGCCGCCGCTCCATTTCTGCAACTGCAACGGCGCATCGCGCGGGGGGGAAGTTCGGGGCTTCCCTTTCGCCGATGCGCCTTGTTGCGAAAACCACCCGCACTTACTCCCATGCTCACACGCTCCATCCGATTCCTGACCACCACGACACTTCTCACCCTCGGCGCGCCGCTCCTGGCCGGCACGCCGCGGCTCCTGCATGTGGAGCCAGCCGGCGCGCAGCGCGGCGGGGAGATGGAGATCACCTGCTCGGGGACCAACCTCTCCGACGCGCGGGGATTTTTGTTCGACACCGCCGGCTTCACCGTTACCGACATCAAGCCCGAGAAGACCCGCGTGAAGGCAAAAGTGAAAGTCGGGCCGGAGGTGCGGCTCGGGGAGCACAGCTTCCGGCTCATTACTGCCAGCGGCATCGCCGATGTGCGGCTCTTCTACGTGTCGCCATTTCCGATGGTCGAGGAAGCGCCGAAACCGAAGGACGATCCCACCAAGGCGCAAGCCGTGCCGCTCGGAGTGACCGTCTATGGCCACACGCCCAACGAGGAGCAGGACCGCTACGAGGTCGAGGCGAAAAAAGGCCAGCGTATCAGCGTCGAAGTCATCGCCATGCGGACACAGACGCAAAATGTGTACGATCCGCACCTCACCATCGCCAAGGCCGACGGGATGGTGCTGGCCGAAGTGGACGACACCGCATTCACCCAGCAGGATCCCGTCGCCAGCGTCGTCGCGCCCGCGGATGGCAAGTACATCGTCACGATCAAAGACTCTACCAACACCGGCCCCGGGCAGAGCTCGTATCTCATGAACATCGGCTCCTTTCCGCGGCCTCTCGCCGTGTTTCCCGCGGGCGGTCCATCCGGCACGGATTTGAAAGTACGATTTATCGGCGACGCCGCGGGCCCGGGTGCGCAGACCGTGAAGCTGCCAGCGCAGCCGGTCGATCGCTTTGAAGTATTCGCCGCGCAGGACACGCCGCAGCCCAATTACATCCGCGTGGCCGACGCGCTCAACGTTCTCGAAGTCGAGCCCAACGACGACATCACCCAGGCCACGCCCATTACGCTCGCGCCGCCCTTTGCGATCAATGGCATCATCGAGAAAAAGGGCGACGTCGATTGCTTCAAGTTCACCGCGAAAAAAGGCCAGGACTGCGACCTCACCGTGTGGGCGCGCCGGCTCCGCTCGCCGCTCGACAGCGTGCTGGAAATCTACGACGCCAAAGGCGCGCGCCTCGCCTCGAACGACGACTCCGGCAATCCCGACAGTTATCAGCGCTGGCAGGCGCCGGCCGACGGCGAGTACTTTATCGGCATCCGCGACCAGCTCGGCAACGGCGGCCCAAACTTCATCTACCGCATCGAAGTCCTTCCCGTGACTCCGCGGCTCACGCTCGCGCTGCCGGAGATGACGCAGAATCAGAATCAGGATCGCCGCGCCATCCCTGTGCCCAAGGGCAACCGTTACGCATCGCTCGTCCGCATCAAACGCCTCGACGTCCGCGGCACCGTCACTCTCGAGCCCCTCGATCTTCCCATTGGCGTAAAGATCGCCGCCGGACCGGTGGACAAAAGCGTGGACGCCATCCCAGTCGTCTTCGAAGCCGCCGCGGATGCGCCGACCGCTGCGCAGACATTTTCATTCAAAGCCAAAGTCACCGATCCGCCGGAAGCCGCCAGCGCTCCGAGCCGCATCGAGCACACGGTCGATATTACTGAGAACAACAACCAGCGGCCCTACTACACGATCAAGGAAGACCGGCTCGCCATCGCCGTGACCGATGAAGTGCCGCTGAAAATCACGCTTGTGCAGCCGAAGATGCCCATCCTGCAAAACGGCAGCATGGGCTTACGGATCGTGGCCGAGCGCAAAGGCGACTTCAAAGGCGCCATCAATCTCTCCCTGCTCTACGCTCCGCCCGGCATCGGCACCGCTGGTATCACGCAGATACCAGAAGGGAAAAACGAGACGACCCTCACCATTAGCGCCAGCGCCACTGCGCCGCTCGCCAAATGGAAAATCTGCGTCGCCGGCAACGCGGACTTTGGCGCCGGCCCCGTGTGGCTGAGCACGCAACTCGCGGAGTTGGAAGTCGCCGCGCCATTCGTCAGCGGACAGATAGCGCGCAACTTTGTCGATCAAGGCGACAGCACCACCATCACCGTGAAGCTCGAGCAGAAGATCGAATTTGATGGCAGGGGAAAGATCGCGCTCACCGGCCTGCCGCCTGGCGTCACCGCCGAGCCGCGTGAGATCACCAAGGACGACAAGGAAGTGAAGATCGACATCAAGGCCACGCCCGAGGCGCAGGTGGGCCAGCACCGCCAGCTCTTCGCCACCTTCACGCTGGAAAAGGACGGCGAGACCATGCTCACCAACTTCGCGCAAGGCGGCGTCCTGCGCGTGGACAAGGCGACAGTTGCCAAGAAGGAAGAGCCGAAAAAGTAGCCTCTGCGTTCACCGAGCCGGCTGTTTGCGGCGGAGGGTGATGCGCTTGATGCGCGCCTCGTCGGGCGGGCTCCACGTAGCGATGTCGGGGTCGTCTTTGAAAGCGTTGTGCACGATGCGGCGCTCGTAGGCATTCATCGGCTCGAGGTGATATGGACGGCCGGTCTGCCGCACCCCTTCGGCGAGCTGGCGCACGCGGTGGGCTAGCGCGTCGTCGCGCATCTCGCGCCAATGTTCGATATCCACCTGCACTTTTGCCGAGTGCTTGTCGCGCGCTTGCAGCAGCCGATTGAGAAGGAGCTGGATGTCTTCGAGCAGCGCGCCATTGCGGCCGAGGAGCCGTTCCTTCTCCGCCGTGTAGATCATGAGCGTGACGCCATGGTCTCTCTCGAACTCCTTCACTTCACACACAAAGCCGAGCAAGCCGAGCATGGTGTCGAGCGTTTCTCGCGGGTTGAGGCTCATGAATTCGGACAGCTCGAAATCTATTTCTTTCGCGGCGCGGCGACCTTTTGAAGTTGCGGCGGAGCCTGGTTGCGCGTCGCGTAAAGCTGCGCCACAGAAAAGAGGTTTTGCACCGTCCAGTAAAGGGCCAAGGCGGAGGCGAAATTGTAGCAGAAGAAAACGAAAATGAGCGGCATGAACATGAACATCCGCTGCTGGGCCACGTCGCCGGACTTCGGCGAAATGGCCATCGACCAGAGCATGGTGGCCGCCATGAGCAGCGGCAGCACATTGATGGGAATGCCCAGTCCAGGAAGGTAGGCAACGGTGTCGGGCTGCGAGAGATCGCCGACCCACAGGAACTTGGAGTTCCGCAGCTCGACAGCTTTGCCGAGCATATTGTAGAAGCCGAAAAAGATCGGGATCTGGATGAGCATCGGCAGGCAGCCGCCAAATGGATTCACTCCGAAATCCTTGTAGAGCTTCATGATCTCCGCGTTCATTTTCTGCGGATCGTCGGCGTGCTTTTCCCGGATCTCGGTCATCTTTGGCTGAAGCAGCGACATGCGCTTCATGCTTTGCGTGGCCTTATTCTGCCAGGGCCACAGGAAGAGCTTGATGAAGATGGTGAGCACAATGATGGCCGCCGCGTAACTGCCGAGCCGGGCGTTGAGCCAGTTCATGGAGTTGAGCAGCGTCTTGCTCACGATGGCAAAGGTGCCGAAATCCATGATCTTTTCCTGGTCGCCGCCGAGGAGCTTGAGCCGAGAGTATTCGCGAGGGCCGGTGTAGATGTGAAAGGAGGCCGCGAGCGACTGGCCGGGCTCGAGCGTGAAGGCGGGCATCCCAAGCGCGCCGTCGATGCCGTAGCGCGCGCCGCTCTGGCCTTCATGGGAGCGACCGGCGGCCTGCCACGCTTCATCGGAAATGGTGAAGCGCCGCGCCCACACGGCGGCGCCGAGTGGCGGGCCCGCGGGGCTCACGATGGTGGTGAAGTATTGATTGGTCACGCCCGCCCAGCGCACGCCGGCGGGCGGCTGCGATTGGCCCGAAAACACCGGCCGCTCCGGATGTCCAAAGCCAAACATGCCGCCGGCGGAGAACCACGTGACGTCGATAAATTTCGGGCTGCCGTCGTAAGTGAAGCCCGTGTAGATGCCCTGGTCGCGCTGATGAATGGGCGCCGCGGAGCCCGTGGAGACAAAGTATCCCGGCGTGACCACGGCCTTGTCCGCGCGGTTGGTGAAGGTGACCGAAAGTGTGCAGCGATACTCCTCGGGATCGCCGGCCCGCGGCAGCTCGAATTTTTTGGTCACTTGAAGCTGGTCGGCGCCGGTGCGTTCAAAGGTCGCGACGCCCGCGATGGCATCGACGCTTCCGGTAAATGGCGCCCGCGTTTCCTCGCCCGCTTGGAAAGTCACCGCGCCGATCGGCACGGAACCGAAGTCATTGAGAAACATCCGGGTGCCTTGCTCCGCCTCGTGCTTGCGCAGCGCCGCCTTCACGATGCTGCCACCGAGATTGCTGAACGAGTACTCGACCGAGGGCGTGGTGACGGTCCCGATCTCCTCCGGCGTCGGTGCCTCGGCGATCGGCTTGGGCACAGGCGCGGCGGGCGGTGGCGTCACCTCCGGTGGTGGATTGGCCGCTTCGACCGCCGCCTTCTCCCGCGCGACTGCGGCGCGCTGTTGAGCCTGCGCGGCCGAGGCCTTTTGCATTTCGCGCTGATTGAAAACCATCCAAGCGATGAGCGTCGCGAAGGCAATGGCGATGGCGATGATTCCTTTGCGATCCATAAAGCACTAGCGTCGAACAGGCGTCGGCGGCGGCACGGGATCGCACCCTCCGCCGCACCACGGATGACAGCGGGCGATCCGCCGCGCTCCGAGCCATACTCCGCGCGGCCAGCCGCGAGTCTCGATGGCATCCGCCATGTACTCCGAGCACGAAGGCTCGAAGCGGCAGCCCGCGCCCGGCCCGCCCATCCACACGAGCAGCGGCGAAAGGAAAACTTTGTAGCCGCGGAGCAGCAGGCGAATCACGGACATGGCGCGGCGAGGATGGAACTGCGTTGCGCGAGTCGAGTCCAGTCTTCCCGCAGCGTCTGGAATTCCGCTGCCGCCGCCGCGGGCCGCGCGATGAGCACGAGCATATACCCGCTCGAAAGTTCCGGCCGCGCCAGCCGCACGATCTCGCGCAATCTGCGCCGGACTGCGTTGCGCTGCACCGCGCCGCCGACGCGCCGCGAGGTGACGATGCCGATGCGCGTGCCCGCGCCGGGCTGCGATTTGAGGACGCTCAAGACCATCAGCTTTCCATGGAAGGACTGCCCCTCTCGCTTCATCCGCGCAAACTCGCCAGCGTTCGCCAGCCGCGCGGACTTGGGAAAACGCAAGATGCCCCTCAGGCCTGCGTGTGCCGGGAGTAATGAATTTCCACGCCCTTGGGCAGGAGCCGCTTGCGGCCGCGCTGCCGGCGGCGCGCGAGGATGGCGCGGCCGTTCTTGGTTTTCATCCGGGCGCGGAAACCGAACTGGCGTTTGCGGGTGCGCTTGGACGGTTGATAAGTGCGTTTCATAAGCCGTGGGTCTGTGGAAAAAAGGAGCGCCACTTTAGCGGGCGAAGAAGGAGTGTCAACACGCGGAGCGGCGGAGATTCTCGTCGCCGCTGCTACTTTTCTTTTCTCCGCGCTCCGCTACGGTGGGCTCCCTGTCTTGAGCATTTCCACGTCTGTTTCTTCTTCCAAACATGGGGTCGCGGCATCCGTCGGGAGGCCGCGCGGGAGGCGGTTTTTTCTGCCCCTCCGGATCGCGCTGCTCGCGCTGCTCGCGGTGGCGGTCGCGATTTTTGAGCCGAATACTTTTCGCTTTCTCCTCGGCGGAATGCTGCAGCTCGAGGCGTGGCGGCATGGCATGACGCTGCAGATCGATCGGCTCGAGGGAAGCATCCTCGAACCCATCACCCTCGGAGGCGCGCACTGGAGCTACGAGAGCCGCAACGGCGCGGTTACGCGCATCGAGATCGCGGAAGCGACGGCGGAATTCCGGTGGCGCAATCTCTTTGAGCGCGGCGAGGCGCGCTGGTTCCGGCGGCTCACGCTGGATGGTGTGGCGGGCAAGATCAGCGTGCCGCTCCAAACCATGCCCGAGGCGCGGCAGCCGTTGCTCGAGCGTTATCTTCCGCGCCGCTTTCTGCTCGCGGCGCCGGAGCGCATCGAGGCGCACGACGTGGACTTCGTTCTCCAGACCAATGGCGGCCATGTGCGAATCGAGCGCGCGAGTTTCACGGCGAGTGAAATGGCGCCCGGCAAATTCGCCGCGGGCCAGCTCGTGGTGACCCAACCGTGGCTCCATCAGACTTTCCGCGACTTGCGCGGCACCACGAAGCTCGAAGGCTCGGAGGTGCAGATCGCCCACGTCCTGCTCCAGCCTGGCGTGGAAGTACAGAGCATCTCGGCGGAACTCGACGATCTCGCACGCGGCCGGCTCAACGTGGTCGGGCAGCTTGCGGCCTTCGATGGCTGCGTGCGCATCGAGGCGCAGACGCTCGCGGAGGAGCAGCCCTTCACGGTGGAGATCACCGGCACATTTTCGCAGATCAATGTGGCGAAGCTCGCGGCCTTCCTCGCGCTCTCCAACGCGGCGGGCGGCACGATCAAGGATGGAAAATTCATCTTTCGCGGTTCGCCGCAGCATCCCGCCAGGGCCACGGCCTCGCTGCGGCTGGATGCCGCGAATTTCCAGTGGGATGCGCGGCAGTGGGATTCGCTGGTGCTCGGCGCCACGCTGCTGGACCGGCACGTGCAGGTGCCGAAGCTGGCGCTCGTGCAGGGCCACAACCGGCTCGACATCGACGGAGAGATCGCGCTGCCAGAGCCGGGCCGCGCGTGGTGGCAGTCGGAATTTGAAGCGCGCGTCTCGGCCCGCATCGAAAATCTCACGGAGCTCTCCGCGCTGATGCTGCCGGAGTTTACCTACGCGGCGGGCCGGGCGACCATCGACGGGTCGGTGCGCGGAAAGGGCGAGAAATTTGACGGACAGCTCATCGTGGCGGGCTCGGATTTGCAGTGGCGCGACGCGCCAATCCAGGAGCTGCACGCCGCGCTCAAATTCAACGGCAACGAAGTGCAGATCTCGAATCTCTCCGTCTTCAACGACGGCGATTTTGTGCGCGGCCGCGGCGTGGTGAACATCCTCGGCCCCTCGCAATACTGGGGAGAGCTGCACGCCTCGGTGCAGGATCTCGCCACCTACGCCGCGCTGCTGCGGCCGCCCGCGATCGCGGAGCCGCTGGCCGGCGGCGCGGTGGTGGACTGGACCGGCGAGGGCTCGGCTCGCGGGCACACCGGCAACTTCATGGCGCGGCTCAAGCGCGTGCGTTCGGTGGGCGCGACGGCATCGCTGCGCCACCCCATCGATGCGAACTTCGACGGCTCCTACGCTCGCGCGAGCATCGTCTTCAACCGCTTCGCGCTCTCAGACGACGAGTCGGCCTTTACGGCCAACGTAATCGTGGGCGAGAAGACCGTGAGCTTGCGCGACATCCGGCTCCTCAATCGAGGCAGCGTGTGGCTCGATGGCGATGCGGTGCTGCCGCTCAATGTGTGGCGTGCGTGGCCCGGCGTGCAGCTCGATGACTCGACACCCGGCAGCGTTCATCTCCATGCTCGCAAACTCAGTCTGCATGAGGCTTCCCGGCTCACGGGCTGGAATTTCCCGATCGAGGGAATCCTCGATGGCAGCGTGGCCGCGGAGGGGCCGCTGCTGGAAAACTCCAAACTCCAGACTTCCGGCGCGCTCACGGTGAGCGGTGCCACCCTCCCGCTCGGTTGGAACGGCTGCACGCTCAGCGGCGTGGCGGGCGCGGTGCGCCTGGAGGGACATAAGATGATCTTTGAGAAAGTGGCGGGCCATCACGCGACGGGAAATTTCCGCGCGGCGGGCAGCATCGACTTCAAGAATGTGCGCGACCCGGCGTTGCAGATTTCGATCGCGAGCGATCGCATGCGGCTTCCCGTTTTCCAAGGCGCGGTCGATTGCGACGTGGCGCTGGACTTGTCTGTGGCAGGCCCGTGGAGCGGGGCGCTGGTGGCCGGCACCGCGCGCCCCCTTTTGCTTTCCGATGGTCGCCTGAAGGATTGGGATCTCAGCTCGCTCTGGCTCGAATCTCCCGCACCCCAACTTCCGCCGGCATTCGCGCCCGCACCGGCGCCCTTCGCATCGTGGCGCTTCGATATTGCCTGCCGCGCGGCCCAGCCTCTCCCCCTTGCGCAGCGGGGAAGCCAGGTGCTGATCGACGGGCGCATTGCGGGTTCGGGGGCGGCCCCTTTGTGGATCGGCAATGTGAGCTTCTCGCATGTCGCCACGCGCGCCGGCGACACGCCGCTCGATGTCGAGGAAGCCGCGCTCACCTTCCGCGAAAACGATCCGCATCATCCGACGCTGGCGCTGGCTTGCCGCGGCGCGGTTTTCGGCAAGACCTTCGCTGCCCGCCTCACTGGACCGCTCTCGCAACTGCTGCGGGAGATCGATTGCACGCCGCCGCTCACTGCCCGTGTCATCCGCGGCCTGCTCTCCGGCCGGGACACAGAGCGGGAAGCTTCCGAGTCGCGCTTCTCGCTGCGTGCGCCGGCGATCCTCTCGGGAGGAGCCGAAGTCTTTGACTGGCGACCCATCGGCAGCCCGCCCGCAGAGCCCAACGGAGTCTCCCAGTGAACGAGCGCACCGTGCCCCGCCTACGTCGCAACGGCCTCTACGTCGGCCGCTATTTCGGGATCGAATTTTACCTGCACTACAGTTGGTTCTTCATCGCGGCGATCATCACCTACACGCTCGCTGCCGAGGTTTTTCCGTCCGAACTCGGCGGCGTCTCGAAGGGCGGATTTCTCGCGATGGGCGCGGCCGGAGCGACGCTGTTTTTTCTGAGCCTCATCCTGCACGAGCTCGGGCACAGCATCGTGAGCCAGCGCTGCGGCATCCCGGTGCCGCGCATCACGCTGCTCTTCATCGGCGGCATCGCGGAGATTTCGCGCGAACCCGATGACGCAAAGAGCGAGCTGAAGATTGCCCTCGGCGGGCCGGCGGTGAGCGTAGTGCTGGCCATTTTGTTTGAAGTGCTCGCGCGCTTCTTCCATGCGCACCACTGGATTTCCACTTCCCTTGTCGCGCGGTGGCTCGCGACGACCAATCTCGCGCTCGTCATTTTCAATATGTTCCCCGGCTACCCGCTCGACGGTGGGCGCGTGCTGCGCGCGCTGCTCTGGGCGCGCTCCGGCAAATTGCGGCGCGCCACTTTCATCACGTCGCGCGTGGGCATCGCGTTTGGCTGGGTGCTTGTGGGCTTCGGCGTCTTTCAACTGGTCACGCCACCGCACCAGTGGAACGCCTTTGTCTTTCTGCTCATCGGCATGTTCCTCAAGAGCGCCGCGGAGAGCGGCTACGCCAATGCCGTGCAGCGCGAAACGCTCGCCGGCGTGCGCGTGCGCGATTTCATGACGCCCAACCCGGATACGATGCCCGACAACGTGCCGCTGAATCTCGCGGTGGATGAATATTTTCTCGCCAATCATCACAAGGCATTTCCAGTCTGCGCGTCGGATGGCAAATTCCGGGGGCTGCTGCGGCTCGATTTTTTGAAAGGCATCCCCCGCGCGAAATGGCCCTACCTTTCCACGGGCGATGTGGTCGCCGAGGCACATGCCGACGGCCTCTGCATCGAAGCCGGCGAGAGCGCCGCGCGCGCGATGCGCCTCCTGCTCGCGCCCGGCTCGGGCCGGCTCGCGGTGCTGGAAAAGGGCCGCGTCGTCGGCATCGTCACGCGGCGCGACGTGGCGCGCTTCATCGACATCCGCACGGAATTGGAAGATTGAAGGAAGGTCATGAAGAGCCCCTTTCCCGGCCTCGATCCCTATCTCCAGGAGTTCTGGAGCGACGTGCACACGAGCATGATGACTTACATCCGCGCCCAATTGCAGCAGCGGCTCCCGGAGGGGCTTTGGACTCGCATCGAGGAGAGTGTGACCATCGACGATCCGAGCGATGAACCGCGCACTGTTTATCCCGACGTGCACGTCATCGAAGAACGTTTCCGCGCCTCGACGTGGGAGGCCGAGCCGGAAGGCGGCGTGGCGGTGGCGCAGCCGCTGGTGATCCCGGCGGAGCGGCCGCCGCAACGCCACATCGAGATCGTGCACACGCGCTCCGGCGCGCGAGTGGTGACGGCCATCGAGGTGCTCAGCCCGGCCAACAAAGTGGAACCCACTTACCAATCCTACTGGCGCAAACAGCAGGACTACATCCGCGGCGGCGTGAACTTGGTCGAGATCGATCTGCTGCGCGGCGGCGCGCACGTCGTGGCGGTGCCAAACGAACCGCTGCTGCGCCAGCGGCGGCGGGACTGCATCATCAGCGTTTATCGCGTGAATCCCTGGGCGGAATATCAAGTCTATCCGGTCTCCTTGCGCGAAAGGCTGCCGCGTTTCCGCGTGCCGTTGCGGGCGACCGACCGGGACGTGCCGCTGGACCTTCAAGCGGTTCTCGACCAATGCTACGCAAACGGGCGCTACGATATCGGGATCGATTACGCGCAGCCGCCCGACCCGCCTCTCGACGCCGAGGACCGCGAGTGGGCCGCGGCATTGCTTGCGGAAACGTCGAGGCGGTAGGGACGCCTGCTTCCGCCACTTCCCCTCACAGCGGCGACTTCATCTGCAGGACGAAAAAGACGGCCGCCCCAAACGCGAGCAATGCGAGCACTCCAAAGGCGAGGATCGCCATCGCGGCGGGCTCCTTTTTTTTCTTCTTCTTTTGAAATGGGGAAGCGTTGGCAAAATCCCGCGGCCGCGTGCTGGAGGCGGCCGGCACCGCGACGGCGTCCTCCTCCTCCGGCAACGGCCGCGCTTCGGAACCCGCTGCCGAGGGCGCTTCCGAGAGGAGGATCGTTTCGATCTGGCCAAAGCGAACCTTGTCGCCCGGCTTCAGCTTGCGCTCGGTATCGGGCGCGAGATCCGCGCCGTTGAGCCGCGTGCCATTGGTCGAGCCGATGTCTTTGAGCACCACATTTTCTCCATCCACGCTGAGCAATGCGTGATGACTCGAGACGGAATTTTCCTCGATCTGGAGCGTGTTGTCCTCGACGCGTCCGACGGTCACTTCGCCGTCGGACAAGTCGTGAGTCACTTCGTTGCCGTCGGAAAGGAAGACTTGGAGCTTGGGCATGGAGGTGGGGAAAATTCCAAATTCCAAAGACCAAATTCCAAACAAACAGCGAAGAGAAAAATTACGGAATCGAAGAAATCAATGTGAAAGCAGGAATGGGAGTCCACGGAATGCGAGGAACACACGGAAGAGAAGAAGCAACTCTTCACCCGTTTTATGAGAGCCTTCTTCCGTGCCTTCTGTGTATTCCGTGGGCCTCCAATCACCTCGCCGCTTCGTCAATGAGCTTGCCAAATTGCGCGAAGAAGTGCGTGGCGTCGTGCGGCCCGGGCGCGGCTTCGGGATGATATTGCACGCTGAAAATCGGCAGCGACCGGTGCGCGAGGCCCTCGACAGTCTGGTCGTTGAGATTGATGTGCGTGACTTCCACCTCCGCGGGCAGCGAGTCGGCATCGACCGCGAAGCCGTGATTTTGCGAGGTGATCTCGACTTTGCCCGATCGGAGATCCTTCACGGGCTGGTTGCCGCCGCGGTGGCCAA
This sequence comes from Chthoniobacterales bacterium, assembly GCA_038238555.1. Lineage (GTDB taxonomy): Bacteria > Verrucomicrobiota > Verrucomicrobiia > Chthoniobacterales > Chthoniobacteraceae > JANNXQ01. The sequence goes on from JBBRXP010000037.1 coordinate 35,286, forward strand.
ACTTGAGCTTGAAGGTGCGCCCACCAAACGCGTAGCCGAGCATCTGATGGCCGAGACAAATGCCGAAGATCGGCGTCCTGCCCATCAGCCCGCGCAGATTCTCGTGCACATAAGTGAGCGCCGCCGGATCGCCGGGACCATTCGAGAGGAAGACGCCGTCGGGCTTCAGCGCCAGCACGTCGGCGGCGGAGGTGTCGGCCGGCACCACTTGCACCTTGAAGCCCTCTTGCCGCAGTCGCCGCAGGATGTTGCGCTTCATCCCAAAATCATACGCGACGATGCGGTGGCGCACCGGCGGGAGCGCTTCAAACCTTTCTCCGTTTTCGAGCGTGCCGGTCTGCGCGCCGTCGCCTTTCACGAGCGTCCACTTGCGCGAAAGTTTGTCGTCGCGATCCCACTCGTAGGCCGCGCGCGGCGTCACCTCGCGCACGAAATCCGAACCCGCCATCGGCGGCGCCGCCTTTGCGCGAGCCACCGCTTCCTCCGGCGCGATGTCGTCCGTGGTGAGGCAGCCCTGCATCGCGCCGCGCGAGCGCAGATGCCTGGTGAGCGCGCGGGTGTCGATGCCCTGGATGCCCGGCACCCCCCACTTTTTGAGATACCCATCGAGGTCGCCCCGCGAGCGCCAGTTGCTCGCCACCGCGCTCAGTTCCTCGATCACAAAGCCGCGCACATGCACAGCGGCGCTTTCGTCGTCGAGATCGTTCACGCCGTAGTTGCCGATCTGCGGACAAGTCATCGCCACGATCTGCCCGCGATATGAGGGATCGGTGAGCACCTCCTGGTAGCCCGTCATCGAAGTATTGAAGCACACCTCTCCCACCGCGGAACCCGCCGTGGCAAAGGATTCGCCGGTGAAAGTGCGTCCGTCTTCGAGAGCTAAAATCGCGCGCATGATGGGCGGAGAAGATGGTCAGGAAAGCCGGCGCGGCGAGACCAAAAACTTCTCCCAGCTTCGGCCCACGAGGAGGATCTTCTGACGGCAAGGGGCGTCGAATGCAACGCGGGCCGTGATCTTCCCCGAGCTTGTCCTGGAGGGAGCAGGCGAATTGACACCCCCACTCCCCACCCCTAGCAAGGAGCCCGTATGGCCCGCCCCCTTCTCCCCACGCATCGACATCTTCTCTTCCTCGCCACGCTCGGATTTTCGGCGACCGCTCTCACGCCCGGCCGCGCCGTGGACTGGCTCCACTATCGCGGCCCCACGCTCAATGGCGTGACCACGGAAAAGCTCCCGGCCACGCTGCCGAAGGAGCCGAGGCAAGTGTGGAAGCGCGCGCTCGGCACCGGTGTCTCCTCGGCCACGGTCGCGGGCGACCGCGTCTTCACGATGGGCAACGCGGGCGGCCACGATGTGATTTATTGCATCGACGCAAAGAGCGGCCGAGATGTGTGGACGCACAAGTTTGCGCTCCCCGTCGATCCGAAAAACTTCGAAGGCGGCCCGCGCTCGACTCCTACTTGGGATGGCGGAAAAGTTTTCACCCTCAGCCATTCCGGCGACGTGTGGTGCATCGACGCGGCCAGCGGCAAGCCGCTTTGGAATCGGCATCTCATGCGGGATTTCGGGGGACGCCGGCCTGCATGGGGTTATGCCGGGTCGCCGACTATCGAGGGCAGCGCGGTGCTCTTCGATGCCGGTGGCGCGGGCGCTTCCACCCTCGCGCTGGACAAGACGAGCGGCGCGCTGCTGTGGAAATCCGGCGACGACCCGAGCGGCTACGGCAGCGTCGTCACCACCACGCTCGGCGGACGGCGCACCGCCGTGGTCTTCAAAGCAAAAGCGCTCGTGGGCTATGACGTGAAGGATGGCCGCGAGCTGTGGCGCGCGCCGTGGAAAACATCTTATGACGTCAACGCCACGACGCCCGTCGTCGTAGGCAACCGCATCCTCGTGACCTCCGGCTACGGCACCGGCGCGACCTTGATCGAGATCGGAAACGGCGCGCCGACGACGAAGTGGAGGAACAAGAACCTCGGCTCGCAATTCAACAGCCCCGTGGTGTGGCAAGGCAGTATCTACGGCATCGACGGCAACGACGGCCCGCGCGGCCAGCTCACCTGCCTCGACCTCGCCACCGGCGCGCCGCAATGGAAAGCGCCCATCGGCGGCGGCTCGCTCATCTGCGCCGATGGGCGGCTCATCGTTCTCAATGAAAAAGGCGAGCTCCTCATCGCCGAAGCGTCGCCCGCCGGATTCAAGCCGCTCGCCCGCTGGCAGGTGCTCGGCGGCCACTCGTGGGTGCAGCCCGTGTATGCAAACGGCCGCATCTACTGCCGCAACAACGCCGGCGAGATGGTGTGTCTCGAGCTGCGGGGAAGTTGAGAGTCGAGGGTTGAGATCGCGGAGCACGCGCGAGGAGCGGCGATTTGCAATCGCCGACCGACCCACCCCCCGGAGCGCGCACCTCTGCGGCAACGCGGCGGCCACTCAACACTCAACTTTCCCGAAAAAACGCCAGCATGTTCTCGCTGTGCCGTTCCTCCAGCGCGCGCAAGATTTCTGTCGCCGCCGCGTCGAACGCAAAACCGAGCGCGCCGAATTTTTCCACCCAATACTCCGGCGGCCGTTCGTTCATGTGCCCTTCCCCGCCCTGCCCCGGCGTGGCCGCCGAGAGGATGACGCGATCGCCGTGCCGGACTAGAGTCTCGAGAAAAATGTCCGCGTAACGCGGATGAATGTGCTCGGCCACTTCAAAGCTCCACACGAGGTCGAACCGGCGTCCGAGATCGAGCGGCTCGTTGAGATTGTGGCAGCGGATGTGGTCCTTGAGCGGACACTTCGAGATCGCAAGCTCCGAACCTTCCAGCCCCACGACCTCGAGACCTCGCTCCGCAAAATACGCGAGCGCTTTCCCCGTGCCGCAACCGACGTCCAGCACCGAGCGCGGCGCGAACCGCTCGAGGACCGCGTCGATGATTTTTTTCGGAAACAGCGAGCACATCCACAGTTCGTTTTCTTCGTGAAAAATGCCGTCGGCCTTCCGCTCCCGGTAGCGCTCCATCGCCCGGCGCAGAGCGCGCGAAGGCCCGGTGAGCAGTGGATAAAAGCGCGTGTCGATGAGATGCGGGCGAAGCCAGTGCCGAAGTCGGTGCACTCGTTCATTGGCCCAGAAAATCATTGCTGATGAAGTGGAGTGTTGAGAGTTGAGTGTGAGTGGCTCCCGCGCCCGCCCGCAGAGCGCGGACTCTTGCGGCAACGCGGCCGCCACTCAACACTCAACTCTCAACACT
>JBBRXP010000038.1:0-38007 GCA_038238555.1 Chthoniobacterales bacterium
AATCCATCGCCCTCGCGCTTTCGGAATGATGAATCTACGCGGCTTTACGCTCTGCCTGCTCGCCGCCATCGCGCCGATCCGCGCCGCCGAAGTGGCGCGCGGGAAATCCATTCCCCCGATCGAGCAAGCGGCGGCGGCTTTCTTGAAAGGCGACGCGGCCGGCGCGCGGGCGATCCTCGACCGGGAGATCCGCGTCGCGCCGCAGGCCGTGCTCTTCTCGCGGCGCGGCGCGATCTTTGTCCAGCAGGGCGATCGCGCGGCGGCGCGCGCGGATTTCGACCGGGCGATCGAGCTCGATCCGAAAATGGCCGAGGCCTATTGCAACCGCGGCAATCTGCGCGCGATGAGCGGCGACTACGCCGCGGCCCTGGCGGACTTCGGCCGGGCCATCGCGCTCGAGCCGCAACTCGCGGAGGCTTACACCAATCGCGGCACGGTGCTGCGGCGCACGGGCCAGCTCGGGGCGGCGCTCGCGGATTTTTCGCGCGCCATCGAGCTCGATCCGAAATCCGCGGACGCGCGGATTCTGCGCGGCGAGCACTTTGCAAAACGCGGAGAGGTGGCGCGCGCGGCGGCGGATTTTTCCAAGGCCATCGAGCTTGCTCCCGCGGTGGCCGAGGCGTGGTGGAAACGCGGCGCGCTCTTTTCGTTGGAAAACAAATCCGAGCCCGCGCTGGCCGATCTGAGCAAAGCGATCACGCTCGATCCGAAGCTCGCCGGCGCATGGGCGGAACGCGGAGTCGTGCATGGACAGAGAGGGGAATTCGAGCGGGCGCTCGCGGATCTCGACACCGCCATCCGCCTCGCTCCGCGCAACGCGCAATACCTCGCCAACCGCGCCGCGACGCACTGCGCGCTGGAGGATTGGGACGCCGCCATCGCGGACGCAACCGCGGCGTTAAATTTGAATCCGAAGATGCCGCCCGCGCTCGCCACCCGCGCCCGCGCGCGGGTGGAAAGCGGGCAGTATCCCGCCGCGCTCGATGACCTCCGTGCCGCGCTGGCATTGATTCCTCGCGATGCCGCCGCGCTGGCGTCGCGGGCGCGCGCGCAGCGCCTCAGCGGCCGGATCGAGGAAGCGCTGGAAGATGCGGGCCGGGCCGTGCGCCTCGACCCGAACAGCGCGGACGCTTACACCGAACGGGGGGCGATCCGGGAGGCGAGGGGAGAGTTTGAAGGCGCGATCCGCGACTGCTCCACCGCGCTGCTCATCCGGGCCGGCGATGCGCGCGCGCTCGCGCTGCGCGCGCGGCTCCATGCGCGCGCCGCGTAGTTTGGCGCGGCGCGCGACGATTACACCGAGGCGCTGCGGCTGCCGGGCAAGGCCGCGCCGCGGCTCCAGCGCGACTTTGCCACGCTCCTCGCCACATGCCCGAGCGCCTCCATCCGCGATGGGGCACGCGCTCTGGCGCTCGTCGGCGAAGTCATCGCGGCTGGCGGCAGCGACGATCCCGCGACGCTCGACGCGCTGGCCGCCGCGCGCGCGGAGACGGGCGACTTCGCCGCGGCCGCCGATGCCGCGCGGCGCGCGCTCGACGCCACGGCCATCCGCCGGATCGAAGACGTCGTCGCGCGCGCCGTCCGGCTTGAGGGCTATGAACGGGGCGAACCCTGGCGGCTCACTTTTTCTGAAAGCGACAAATCATGAGCGCCAACCGACATCTTCCGCACTCGCCTGTTGCGGCCGCGAACGGAAAATCCGGGGAGCGCGCGCGGGACGCGTGCGCTCCCCGGAATGCTTCTGTGCGCGCTGCTGTGCTTCCACCTGGCGCAGGCGGCCAGTGAGCGCGTGGCAAACCGCGACGCGGTGGTGCGCTCAGTCGAAGCGGCGGTCGCGAATGGCGAACTTGTCGCTGCGACCGCGATCCTGGACGAAGCCCTGCGCAAGGAACCGAAGGCGTACTACTACGCGATGCGCGGCGGCATCCGCGGCACGGTCGGCAATCTCGAAGAGGCGCTCGCCGATCTCGACCAGGCAATCGCGCTCGATCCGCATCTCGCCGTGGCCTACATCGACCGTGGCACCGCCTGCACACTGCTCGGCAGGCTCGAGGAAGCCATCGAGGCTTTAAACACCGCGGTGCGGCTTGCTCCCGCGGATGCGAAAGCCTGGGCCGCGCGCGGCTCCGCACAGCTCTCCTGCTCAGCTTGGGATGCCGCGGTCTCCGATGCGACGCGGGCTCTCCATCTCAACGCCAAAAATGTGCAGGCGCTTTGCACCCGGGCCGAAGCGAAGCTCCAGATGGGCGCGTGGTCCGCCGCCCTGGCCGATCTCGACGCGGCCATCGAGTTGCAGCCGCGCAGCGCCACAGCGCTCACCTCGCGCGCGCAGGTGCTCCGGCGCATGGGCGAGTTCGATCGCGCGCTGGCCGATGCCGATCGCGCGGTGCGGGCCGACGGCAATTCCGCCGCGGCTTACACCGAGCGGGCCACCATTCGCGGCGCACGGGGCGACATCGAGCGTGCGATCGGCGATTGCACCACCGCGCTTCTCATCGATGCCGGTCACGACGATGCCCTAATCGTGCGAGCGATCCTGCTCGTGCAGAAGACCGATTTCTCCCGCGCCCGCGAGGACTTCGAGACGGTCATCCACAATGGTGGTCCAGCCCGGCTCCGCGCTGCGCGCCATCTTGCATGGCTGCTGGCCGCCTGTCCCGACGACACGATCCGAGACGGCCCGCGCGCGCTGCGGCTCGCGCGCGAATCCGTGAAAGAGCAAGGCGACACGAACCCGGAAGCCCTGGACGCGCTGGCTGCCGCGCATGCCGAGAATGGCAACTTTTTGGACGCGATCGCAGCGGCGGAAAAAGCGGTGGCCGCGAGCGCTTCCGACAACGGGCCGGAGGCCGCCGCCCGCCGCGAGCGGCTCGAAAACTATCGGAATCTAAAAGCGCACCGGCTGCCGGGCTTGCGAGTGAACCCGGAAGAAGATGTGCTCGCCAATGCCCACAGCTCCATGCAGCGCGGCGACTACGCCCGCGCCCGCGATCTCCTGGAAGAGGCGCTCCACGCGCGGCTTTCCGCGCCGCTCGCCTTTGCCCGCGCCCTGGCCTGGCTGCTGGCCACGAGCCCGGACGATGCGGTGCGAAATGGGGCGCGCGCTCTGGAACTCGCGCGCGAAGCCGTGGAGAAGCGCGGCGACAATGCGGCCTCCGCTCTCGACGCGCTCGCGGCAGCCCGCGCGGAGACCGGAGATTTTCCCGGCGCGATCGAAGCCGCGGAAACCGCGCTCGACGCGGGCGACGATCCGCACGAAGCGGCCGCGCGCTACGAGCGGCTCGATCTTTACCGGGTCGGAAAGCCCTACCGCCTGCCTCCCCCGTGAGACAAAGGAATGGGGCCAAAGGAATTTTTTTGACGGATTTAAAAACCAAAATTTCTTTGTCCCCATTCCCTTGTCCCACTCCGCTGCCGCGCCTGCTCGCGCTTCTCCTCGCGCTTGTTCTCAATGTGCGGGCTGCGGATGAACTCGGCGCGAACCCCGACAAGGTCCTCGCGCAGATCGACGCCGCTGTTCTCAGAGGCGATTTTGAGCGCGCAGTCGAGATGGTGGAGGCGGCGATTCTGCGCGAGCCGCGGGCAATCTACTTCGTCAAACGCGGCAGCCTCCAGGGCAAGGCGGGCGACGGGATCGCGGCGCTCACCGATTTCAACAAGGCCATCGACCTCGATCCGCGGCTGGCCGAAGCGTGGCACGCGCGCGGCGTCTTCCTGGCAGAGCATGGCGACACTCGCGCCGCGCTCGCGGACTTGAACCGCGCCGTGGAACTCGACCCGCGCCGCGCCGCCGCTCGCTTGAGCCGCGGCACAGTGCTCGCAGCGCTGGGAAATCCCGCGGAGGCGCTTGCGGACCTTGACAGCGCCGTGCGGCTCGACCCGCGGAACGCCGCCGCATGGGTGTTGCGCGCCGGCGCGCACATCGCGCGGCAGGAGTGGGACGCGGCCATCGCGGATGCCACGACGGCGCTCGACCTCAATCCGAAGCTGCCGCTCGCGCTCGACCATCGCGCCGGCGCCCGCCTTGCAAAAGGGGATCGGGAAAAAGCGCTCGCCGACTTCGAAGCCGCGCTGGTGCTCGATCCGCGGAACGCCGTGGCCCTCACGTATCGCGCGCAATTGCGGCGCATGGAGGGCGAGCTTTTCAAAGCGCTCGAGGACGCGGACCGCGCCGTGTATCTCGATCCGAACAGCCCGGAAGCCTACACCGAGCGCGCCGCCATCCGCGGCGCGCTGGGCGATCTCGCCGGCGCCGTGGCCGACTGCTCGACCGCGCTGCTCATCGCAGGCCCGCACGAGGAGGCGCTCACCGTGCGCGCCCTTCTTTCCATGCGGCAGGCTGACTTCACGCATGCACGCGACGACTGCGAGGCCTTGCTCGCGCTTCCCGCTCCGCCCTCGCCGCGCACCTTGCAACTCTGCGCGTGGCTCTTCGCCACCTGCCCCGACGACGGCATCCGCGACGGTGCGCGCGCTCTGGCGCTCGCCCGCCAGGCCCTCGCGCAAACCGATGACGCCAGTGCGCTCGATGCCCTGGCCGCTGCCAGCGCCGAGACCGGCGACTTCTCCGCTGCCAGCGAAACCGCGCGCGAGGCGCTCGATGCGACTGCGCCCAACGACACGCGCCAACTCACCGAGCGCCGCGAGCGCGCGCAGCTCTACGCCGCCGGCCGGCCCTTCCACCTATCCGCGGGAGCGCCGGGACGCAGCGGGGAGCATTGATATTGGGATCCACGGAACATACGGAATCCACGGAAAAAAGAAGCAAGCCGTAGCGCGCAAGGCCAAGCTTGCCATTGGCTGTGCGCCGGCTAGCTATTTGCGCCGCTATGAAAAAGATCGAGGCCATCGTCAAACCCTTTAAGCTCGAAGACGTCAAAGAGGCGCTCGCCGAGATCGGCATCGAGGGCATGACGGTCTCCGAGGTCAAAGGCTTCGGCCGGCAGAAGGGGCACACCGAGATTTATCGCGGCAGCGAATACACGGTCGATTTTTTGCCGAAGGTGAAGTTTGAAATCGTGGTCACCGACGATCGCGTGGCGAGGACCGTCGATGCCATCGTGCAAGCCGCCAGGACCGGGAAGATCGGCGATGGCAAGGTCTTCGTGCTGCCGATCGAGGGCGCCGTCCGCATTCGCACGGAGGAGCGCGGCGACGACGCCATCTGAGCAAGTGGACGATTATTCTTTGTCACTTCTCCTCGGCGTGGTGGAAGGGGTCACCGAGTTTCTTCCCGTCAGCTCCACGGCCCATCTGCGCATCTGCCAGAAGCTCCTGGAGATCGATCTGCACGATGGGTTCTGGAAGATGTACGCCATCGTAATCCAGCTCGGCGCCATCCTTGCGCTGCCGGTTTATTTCCGCGCTCGGCTCGCGAAATTTGTGAGCACATTTCCTGGAGGTGAAAGGGGCGATCCTCGCACGCTGCTCACTCACCCGCTTAGCCTCACGCTGGTGGCCTTTGTCGTCACGGCCGTGCCCGCTTTTCTGCTAAAAAAAATCATCGGCGAAAACCTCGAGAACCTTCGCGTGATGGGGCTCGCGCTCTTGATCGGCGGCGCGGTGATGTGGGCCGTGGATGCGCTGTGCCGCAGGCCGCGCACGCTGCACATGGAGAAGATGAGTCTGCCGCAGGCGGTGGCGGTGGGCGCGGCGCAAATCCTTTCGGCGGTCTTTCCTGGCACATCGCGCTCGATGGCCACCATCGCCGCGGGGCAGCTCGTCGGGATGTCGCGCGAGGCAGCGCTGGAGTTTTCTTTTTTCCTCTCGATGCCGACGATGGTCGTCGCGACGGGATACGATCTGCTCAAGACGCTGAAGCCGCATGGAGGGGAGGCCGCCGCGCCGCTGGCGATGCACGGGCACGAATGGGGCGTGCTGGCGGTGGGCTTCGTCGTCTCCTTCCTCGTCGCGCTGGCCGTGGTCGCGTGGTTCATGCGCTGGGTGCGGCGGCATGGTTTTGTGCCGTTTGCGATCTACCGCCTCGCGGCCGGCGCGGCGGTGCTGCGGTGGCTGGCGTGAAAGGGGATCGTGGAGTGAAGGGCATCCTCACCCTCGGGCACTCTCCGGATCCGGACGATGCGTTCATGTTTTACGCGCTCGCAGAGCACAAGATCGACACGCGCGGCTGGCGCTTCGAGCACATCCTCCAGGACATCCAGACGCTCAACGAACGGGCCACACGGAGCGAGCTGCACATCTCGGCGATCTCCATCCACGCGTACGCTTCCGTGCTCGACCGCTATGCACTGCTGCCCTGCGGCGCGAGCATGGGCGACGGCTACGGGCCGATGCTCATCGCGCGCCGCGACACGGTGCTGTCCGATGCGACGGCGATGCGCGCGTGGTTGCGTGGAAAAAAGATCGCGGTGCCGGGAAGGATGACGAGCGCCTTCCTCGCTCTGGGCCTCTACTTCGAGGCGATGCCGGAGAACGTCGAGGTGGTCCCTTTCGACGAAATCTTTGCGCACGTCGCGGCGGGCAGGAGCGATGTGGGCCTTATCATCCACGAAGGCCAGCTCACATATGCGCGAGATGGGTTTCAAAAACTCGTCGATCTCGGCGAGTGGTGGAAAGCAGGCACGGGTCTCCCGCTTCCGCTCGGCGGCAACGTGATCCGCAAAGACATCGCGCCCGCCGACCGCAGCGAAATCAATGAGGTGCTGGCCGCGAGCATTCGCTACGGCCTCGCACATCGCGCCGCCGGAGTCTCCCACGCCATGCCGCTGGCACGCGGAATGGACGCGCAACTTGCCGACCGATTCATCGGCATGTACGTGAATGACTTTACTCTCGACTACGGCGAGACCGGCCGGAGCGCGATCCGCGAATTCCTCGCGCGCGGCCACGAGCTCGGGCTGCTCCCGGCGCCGGTGGAGTTGGAGTTTGTGGAGTAACGCCGGGACGCGTGTGCTCCCCGGCGCTCTTTCACACGGGTTCCCACGCCACGTGGTGCTCGCGGCCGTTGAGCGTCGCGCGGAAGACGAGCGATCCTTGCGGCGTCGCGGCGATGTGGCACTGGAGGGTGTGTGCGCCGCCGGTGAGTGGCGGCAGGCCTTTCACCACGAATGCCCCGAGGTCGCGCGGCTCGATGGCGCTGCCGGTCTGGCCCTGGCGCAGTCGGATGCGCGTCTCAGCGTCGCCGTCGAGCGGCACGCGCCACGGAAATTTCGCCTCGCGCGGAATGGGCTGGCCGGAGAGGATGACCACACCGCCGTCGCCATCGTCGAGCGCGAGAAGGATGGGCCGGGCGATCACGCCCGCTTTGGTGAGCTCGAGCTTCACGCCGCCCTCGACGAGCAGGCCGTTCCAAAAGTCGATGGTCGATCCCGCCGCGTTCTGAAAATCCTGCGGCGCGCCTTCCGCGGATGCCGCGCCGATGAGCACCGCGATGGCTTCCTGCATGCGGCCCGACTGCTTGAGAGCCTGGGCAAAGTTCCAGTCGAGTCGCTTGGAAAATTTCCCGTCTGCAAGTCTCGGCTCGATGGCCGACTTGAGCTGATCGAGGTCTTTCACTTCGCCCAACATCGCGCAGTAGTGCAGCAGCACTTCCTCGACATCCGGCGCGAGCCGGTGCGCGCGCGCGGCGTGGCGCACGGCGCGCGGGACATCGCCGAGATCGCGCGCGATGGAGCTGGCGATGAGAAAGGGCATCCACGCGCGGCGCTCCCCGCCAAAGGCCAGAAGCTCCTTCTCTTGCTCCTGCGTTGGCTTTCTATTTCCGAGGCCGAAGCGAATGCTGATGGCGGGTTGCAGGTTCGGCTCGAGCTCGAGGGTTTTTTCGAGCGCCGCTTTTTCGCCCACCGCATCGCCGGCGGCATTGCACGCTTGCGCGAGATGAAAGTAACCGCCGGCGTCCGCTGGATTCATCTCGACGAATTGGGCGGCGGTCTTGCGCGACGCTTCGTGGTCGCCGGCCTGCCGGTAAGCCGCCGCGAGCGCGAGCCGCGCGCGGCCATTCTCCGGCTGCACTGCGAGCACTTTCTCCAGCGCCTGCGCGGCCGCGCCGGGAGCGAAGCCTTCGCGCACGAGCTGCTCGGCCAGTGCCTGGAGTTGATCGAGGTTTTCTCCGATCTGCGCGACCTGCTGCGCGGCCATTTTTGCAAAAGTCGGGATGTCGAAATACGCGGCCGAAGTGGGATCTTTCGGATCGCGCACCAGCTTCACGATCGCGCGCAAACCCGCGAGGCCATCGAGCGCGGCCACATCTTTCGAGTTGGCGCGCACGGCATTTTGAAAGGCGACGATCGCTTCCTCGCGGCGGCCGTCCGCGGCGAGCGTGGCGCCGAGGTTTGTCCAGATGAAGCCGAAGCCTGGCGCGCGCTGGCCCGCGGCTTGGTAGAGGGCGATGGCTTCGTCGATGCGGCCATCGTGCCGCGCCACGTGCGCTCGGTGGAACTGCGCGAAGAGGGTGCCGGGATGCTGCCGCTCGATTTCATCGAGGAGCTGCCGGGCGCGCGGAAATTCATTGTCCTCGAGCGCCTCAGCCAGCTCCTCAAATTGCAGCGCCGCAAGCCGGAAGCCGTACCACGGATCGCCGGGATCGGGCCCGAGCGCCTCGATGCCATCGACGAGCGTGCCCGTGTCAAAGGGCGTCTGCTCGGCGCGCTTTTCATCCGCCGCCGCGGGCCAGGGGATGCGGTGCGGCAGGCCGTAGAGGTCGAGTTCCCAAGCTTTGCATTCGATCCAGCGGACGGGAGGCATGAGGGAAGTTGAGAGTTGAGGGTTGAGGGTTGAGTGGCGCAAAGATGTCCGGCGGAGCCGGCGAGGAGAAGAAAAGGCGGCGACCACACAACCCTCAACACTCAACTTTCCCCGATGAGCCCCAGGATCGCGCTCTTCTCGGCCTTGCACGGCATCACCTTGCCGCACTGTTCGCGGGCGATGTCGGGATCCTTCAGGCCGTGACCGGTGACGGTGCAGACGATGCGGCTGCCCTCGGCGACGCGCGGGAAAATGCAGCGCTCGCAGCGCTCGGCGCTGTGGCATTTCAAAAGACCCGCGATGCTCGCGGCGCTCGCTGGCTCGGCGAAGATGCCCTCTTTTGCCGCGAGCCACTGCTGCGCGGCGAGGATCTCGGCGTCGGTGACGATGTCGATGGAGCCGCCCGAATCGCGCACCGCCGCGGTCGCCAGCGCCCAGCTCGCTGGGTTGCCGATGCGGATGGCGGTGGCCACGGTCTCGGGCTGCTCGACTACTTTGCCAAAGAAGAGGGGCGCGCTGCCGGCGGCCTGGAAGCCGGCCATGCGCGGGCGTTTGCTCGCTTTGCCGAGAGCAAAGAATTCGTCGTAACCCATCCAGTAGGCGCTGATGTTGCCGGCGTTGCCGACCGGCAGCACGTGAACGTCGGGCGCATCGCCAAGTACCTCAATGATTTCAAAGCTCGCCGTCTTCTGGCCCTGGAGGCGGTGCGGATTGATCGAGTTGACGATCGCGATCGGCTCCGTCTCGCCGATCTCGCGCACGAGTCGCAGCGCGTCGTCGAAATTCCCGTCGATGGCCACGACCTTCGCGCCATACATGAAGGCCTGCACGAGCTTGCCAAAGGCAATCTTGCCCGCCGGCAGCAACACGATGCACGCGACATCCGCCCGCGCCGCGTAAGCCGCGGCGGCCGCGCTCGTGTTGCCGGTGCTCGCGCAGATCACGGCTTGCGCGCCTTCTTCCAGCGCCTTGGAAAGCGCGACGGTCATGCCGCGATCCTTGAAAGACCCGGTCGGATTGAGCCCTTCGTACTTGATGAAGACCTCGCACCCCCGGCCCACGCGCTCGCTGAGCTTGGGCGAATGAATGAGCGGCGTGCTGCCTTCGTTGAGCGAGACAAAAGGCGTGGCATCGGTGACGGGAAGATATTCCCGCCAGCGAGCCATTACACCGCGATCATGGAGTGAGCGCGGTGAATTCACGACGCTCGCCGCGGTTGCCTGGCACGGCGCTTCGGGATCGCGCGGCAGTCGATCGCCGTGATCAACGGCACATCGATCCAGATGGGCGCTCCGTTCTTCCACACCACCATTATGCATGCTCCGAGAGGTGGCCTTCGATCTGCGTGACGTTTGCGAGATTGATCGCGCGGCAGGCCCCGGTCGGGAGTGCCACGATCACCATTTGGTAATCGGTGGAAAACGCTACGAAGTCGGGATGGATCACCTCAATGGTTTTACCGTCGGCAAGGTGCAATATGAATGGCTTGAAGGGAGCTTCATCGAGGAACTCGCGCACTTGATCGGCAATCATGCGCGCAGTGTGCCTTCAAACGCGCGGATCGCAAGCCACGCCAGCGAAGGTCACGCGAAATTCTCGACCCGCAGCACCTCCGGCGCTTTCTTCACGCACTCGAGCGCCGAGATGCGCGCGATGGCTCGTTGCATCTGCCCATGCGTGGCGTCATGGACCATGAGCACCAGCGAGGCGTCTTCGCCTTCCGCCGATTCGGGCTGGATCATCGAAGAGATGCCGATGTCGAGCGCGCCGAGGATGCCAGCCACTTGCGCGAGTACGCCGGGCCGGTCACGCACGGAGACGCGCAGGTAATACGGCGTCGAGATGGAGTCGAGCGGCTTGCACTCGCCGTAAAGCGTGTGCGGCATGAAGCCGCAGTCGCGCCGCGGCGAAGCCAGCGCCAGCGCGGCTTCGGCGAGATCGGCGATGACGGCGCTCGCAGTCGGATCCTGGCCGGCGCCGCGCCCGTAGAAAAGCGTGTCGCCGACCACGTCGCCATGCACGGCGAGTGCGTTGAAGACGCCATTGACCGACGCGAGCACGTGCGACTTTTTGATGAGCGTGGGATGCACGCGCACTTCGATCTCGCCGCCGGCATCGCTCTTGATGATCGCGAGGAGCTTGATGCGGTAGCCGAGTGCATCGGCAAAAGCGATGTCGCTCGCACGGACATTTTCGATTCCCTGGACGTAAATCTTCCCGCTGCCGATCCACGTGCCGTAGGCGAGCGAGGCGAGGATGATGGCCTTGTGCGCGGCATCCCAGCCATTGATGTCGAGCGTCGGATCGGCCTCCGCGTAACCCGCGGCCCGCGCCTCCCGGAGCGCCGCATCAAAGCTCAGCCCGGCCTCGGTCATGCGCGTGAGGATGTAGTTGCTCGTGCCATTGATGATGCCGTGAATGGAGGTGATGTGGTTGGCCACAAAGCCCTCGCGGATGGCCTTGATGATGGGAATGCCGCCGGCCACCGCGGCCTCAAAAAACACGGGCACCTTCTTCTTCGTAGCCGCGTCGAAAATTTCCTTTCCGTGCTCGGCCAGCAGCGCCTTGTTGCCGGTGACCACGATCTTCCCGAGGTCGATCGCGCGGAGAATGAATGCGCGGCTCTCGCTGAGCCCGCCCATGAGCTCGACGGCGATTTGCACGCTCGGATCGTCGAGCACCTCCTGCCAGCGCGTGGTGAAAAGTTCCGCCGGTACCGCGAAGCCGCGATCGCGAGCCACATCGCGCACCGCGATCTTCCGCACCACGAGCTCCACGCCGAGCCGCTCCCGCAGCAAGGCGCGGTTCCGAGTCAGGTGCTTGAAGACACCCGCGCCGACAGTTCCCAAACCCGCGAGACCGACGCCGATGGATTGCATAAAAAAGGGCGCGGACTATCGCGCGCCGCGCAAAAGAGTGGCAAGCCGTTTTGTCATCCCGGCATCCAGTCGCAAGTGTCCGACGTGTGGAAGCTCCTTCGCCGGCCACGTCTCTGGCGATTCAGAATCTTCAGCGCAAGATTTTCGCAGAATAAATAAAGTCTGAAGGATAGTAATGCGGACGAGATCACACGTATGCCCATGACCATTGAACAAATTGCAGAGGAGGCGCTCGCTCTGCCGAGCGAGCACCGAGCACTCCTCGCCGACGCTCATTGCAGCCGTGAACCGAGATCATGACCCCGACCCGCCGCAACTTTCTCAAGACGGCCTCGGCAGCCACGCTCTCCGCGCTCGCAGGCAGCGCGCCGCGCGCATTCCCCTCAAGCGATGAAGTGGAAAAGATCGCGCCCACCGCCGACCGGCTCATCGTGCTGTGGATGGGCGGGGGCATGGCCCACACCGAGACCTTCGATCCGAAACGCTTCACGCCTTTCAAGAGCGGCCTCGCGCCCGAGCAAGTGCTCAGCACTTTCCCCGCGATCGACACCGCGGTCGATCACATCAAATTCTCCGAGGGCTTGGAAAACATCGGCGCCGTGATGGACCGCGGCGCGCTCATCCGCTCGGCGGTGGGCGACGATCTCGGCTTCATCCTCCACTCGCGTCATCAGTATCACTGGCACACCGGTTACGTACCGCCGCAGACGGTGGCCGCGCCGCATCTCGGCGCGTGGATCGCGCGCACGCTCGGGCCGCTCGACCCGGCGATGCCTGCATTCATCAACATCGGCCAGCGTTTCGATCTCGGGGAAGCCGAGGAACTCAAGGCGTTCACCACCGCGGGATTTCTCGGCAGCGAACACGGGCCGTTCAACATCCCTTTCCCCGATCAAGCCGCCGACGCCGTGCGCCCGCCCGCCGGCATGAGCGAGACCCGCTTCCAAAATCGCGACCGCGCTTTCCGCGAACTCGTCGGTGCGAGCCTCATCGGCCAATACGGGAGCAGTTTTCAAAAGGACTCGCTGCTGCGTTCGCTCGACAATGCGCACCGACTGCTAAGTTCGCCCGCGGCCAAAGCCTTCGACCTCGCGCTCGAGCCGCTGGACACCATCAAAAAATACGCGCCCACCTATCAGCCCGGCGCGCGTTACGACGCGGCGCGCGACCGGCTGGGTGCGAAATATGAAGCGCAGATGATCGGGCGTTTCGGCCTCGGTTGCCTCCTCGCGCGGCGCTTGTGCGAGGCGGGCGCGCGCTTCATCGAAGTCACCACCGAGTACATCCCGTTCTTGAATTGGGACACGCACGAGAACGGCCACTCGCGGCTGGTGGCGCTCAAGCAAACGATCGACGCGCCCATCGCTCAGCTCGTGCGCGATCTCGAAGAGCGCGGCCTGCTCGAGCGCACGCTCATCGTGCTGGCGAGCGAGTTCAGCCGCGACATGATCGTCGAAGGCAAACCCGACAAAATTTTGAAAACCGGCATCGTCGTGCCCGACGCGATCACCGAGCCGAAGTATTACGGCATGCACCGCCACTTCACCGCCGCCGGCAGCGTGCTCCTGTTTGGCGGCGGGATGAAGCGCGGCCATCTCCACGGCGCGACCGCAGACGAGCGCCCGTGCAAAACAGTGCGCGACCCCGTGAGCATCCCGGACCTGCATGCCACGATCTACCGCGCGTTGGGCATCGCGCCCAACCACGGCTACGAAGTCGAGAAGCGCCCCTTCTACGTCACGAGCGACGGCAAGGGGCAGGCCGTGCGCGAGTTGTTTGCGTAAATCTCGTCTTCAAAGGAGCAGCGATTTGCAATCGCCGAACCAAAGCCCGCAACGAGATCGAGGCGGTCCGATGAACGCCAAACTTCAAACTTCAAACGTCAAAGAAACCTCGCGGCCGGCAGGCCGCCTGGCGCCGCAAACATTTGGAGTTTGGAGTTTCATGCGCCGTCCCTTGCGGCGCTCGCGATGACTCCTGCGGAGCGCATCCAGACCACGCTGCGTTTCGCCGGAGACTGGCCGGCGTGGGCCGGCGTCGGCGCGGCGCTCGTGCTCGGCGGTCTTGGATGGGTCTTCTACCTCCGCGAAACGCGGCGGCATTCGGGCTTGCAGCGTTTCCTGCTGCCGACGCTGCGCGCAGTGGCGATCGGGATGATGGCGCTGATGCTCGCCGGCCCGGTGCTGCATCACCGCAAGATCATCGGCCAGCTCTCGCATCTGTTTCTTTTCGTCGATGGCTCGGCGAGCATGGGCCTCACCGACGCGTCGATGGATGCGGGCCGCAAGCTCGCGATCCTTCAGCGGCTCGGGCTTCTTAAGGAAGACGCGGTGAAGAGCGAGCTGCCGAAAGTCGGCGAAGCGCTCGCCGACGCGCAGGCTCTCGCCGAGCGAGGCAAGCTCTCGCAAGGCGCGACCGCCGAGGAATGGAAGCGACTCACCACCGACTTTCTCGCGAAAGCGGAAGCCGCGCGCGACTCGCTCTCGAAGTCCGAATTCGACAGCGCGCGCGTCGATAATTTCAGCAAAGAACTCACTGCTCCCGCGCGCGAACTGGCGAACCGCGAGGCGCGCCAGATCGACGATCGCACGCGGGCAATCGGCGACTTGCAGCGGCTCGGCGAAGTGGCCACTCGCTGGGCCATCGAGGTGCAGGAGACCTTTCAGCGGAAGGTGAAAGGAGCCGCTGCCAGCGAGGGCTCGTCGCTCAAAGCGGCGCTCGACAAGTTCGACCAGATGCCGCGCTGGCGGCGTTTGCAGTCGCTGCTCTTCGAGGGCGAGCCGGACAAGCTCATCTCGCTGCTCGCCGGGAAATACGACGTGCATTTGTTGAGTCTCGACGGCTCGGAAGCGAAGCCGCTGTGGCAGCCTGCGCGCAACAATCCATCGCCTCCATTGAGCCTGCCGGCGCCGACTGCGGGCTTCACCAATCTCTCGACCGGACTGAAGTCTGGCGTCGGCGAGCAGGAGAAAAATCTGCGCGGCGCCGTGGTGCTTTTTTCCGACGGCCAGCACAACGACGGCGACTCACCCACCGAGCTGGCGCGCGTCTTTGCCGCGCGCGGCCTGCCCATTTTCACCGTCGGCTTTGGCAGCCAGGTGCGGCCGCGCGATCTCGCTGTCATCAGGGCCGACGGGCCGGACGCCGTTTTTTTTGAGGACCGCGTGCGCGGCGAAATCACGCTCAAGGATGACATGCCCGTCGGTGCGCCCTTCAAGCTCAGCGTGAGCGACGGCGAGCGGGTGCTGTGGGAACGCCAGCTCACCACCGAAGGCCGCAACGTGCGCAAGGTGCCGTTCGATTTCTCGATCGGCGATGACGTGAAGGAGAAGCTCAAGGCGCAGCGCGGCGAGATGCAGCTCTCGAGTCTTCCGCTGCAATTCACAGTCGCCGTGTCGCAGATCGAAGGCGACGTGCAGCCGGCCAACAACGAAGGCTCGCTGCGCGTCCGTGCCGTCACGCAGAAGCGGCGCATCCTGCTGCTCGACGGACGCCCGCGCTGGGAGACGCGCTACCTGCGCAACCTCTTCGAGCGCGACGAACAGTGGGAGGTCAATTGCGTGATCGCCGGCAGCGCGCGCGGCGAGAGCGGCTTTGTACGCGGCGCGCGAGCCGAGCAATTCCCGACGGAATCCGCGCAGCTTCAGAGCTACGACCTCATCGTTTTTGGCGAAGTGCCGCGCTCCGTTTTCAAGGGCGACGAGCTGCAGTGGATTCGCGACTTCGTGGAAAAACGCGGCGGCGCAGTCGTCTTCATCGATGGCGCGCGCGGCCGGCTCAAGGAATACGCCGACTCGCCCATCGGCCCCATTTTTCCCGTCGAGTGGAAAGCCGCGGGCACGCGCGAAGGCATCGCAAAAGTCGCGCTCACCGCCGCCCTCGCGCCCTTCACTCTCGCGCCGGACAAAGCGCAGAACGCAGAGGTATGGGCCGGCCTTCCGCCTCCACACTGGATCTCCGGCGCGACGCCGCTGCCGGGGGCGGAGACGCTCATCGAGGTGGAAGTCGGCGGAAAGAAAATGCCCGGCGTCGTGCTGCGTCCCTTCGGCGCGGGCAAGGTGCTCTATCAAGCCTTCGATGAATCGTGGCGCTGGCGCTACGAGGTCGCCGATCAACATCACGTGCGCTACTGGAATCAAATCGCGAGCTGGATCGCCGAGCTGCCCTTCGCGGTGCGCGACAAATTTGTATCCCTCGACGCCGGCGCCATCACCTACCGCCCTGGTGACACCGCGGACTTGCGCGTGCGGCTGCGCGACGGCGAAGGCCGCCCCGTCACCAACGCCACCGTCGATGCCGTGCTTTACCGCGACGGACAAAAGACCGCGACCATCCGCCTGCTCGCCGACGACAACGCCGGCGGCCTCTTCCGCGGCAAGACGGCGGCGCTCGAGCCCGGCAACTACACCGTGGGCATCGAGTCCGCCGCCATCCCCTCAAACGAACTCAAAGCCCGCACCGAATTCAAAGTCGAGCCGCGCGAGACCGGCGAGCTGGTGCAACTCAGCGTGAATGAAGACCTGCTCCGCCAGATGTCCGCCGTGAGCGGAGGCCGCTACCTGCGCGAAGAACAAATGCCTCGCCTCGCCGAACTCCTCGCGCCGATGAGCCAGGGCCGGGTCATCGAAAGCGACACCGTGCTGTGGCAGAGTTTCTGGTGGTTCGCGCCCGTCGTCTTGCTGCTCACCGCGGAATGGATCGTTCGCAAAAGGATCGGGATGCTGTGAGCTCGGGCGTTCTTGATCGGTGGCATTTGCTCTGCTTGCGGAAGGACGCGCCGGCGCCGCCGGCCCGCCATGATACAAAGCATCGATTGTCCCGTCGGCCCAAGCGACCACTCACAAGTCCAGGCCCGCCCGCTTTCCCTCGCCGGGAACCTTCCCCCGCAAAAAGTCCTGCTGCTCGACGATAGCGACGACTTTCGCGATCTCGTGCGCGAGTTTCTCACGTCGCGCTTTTACGAAGTGACGGCGGTGTCGAATGGAACGGAAGGCGTGCGCGAAATCATGCGCGATTCTTTCGACCTCATCCTCTGCGACATGATGATGCCGAAGATGGGCGGCGAAATGTTTTACTGGGCCGCCACACGCATCCGCCCGGCGTCGCGCTTCCGCTTCCTCTTCATCACCGGGTATCAAAACGACCCGAAGGTGCAGGCCTTCTTCCAACGGATCGATGCCACGGTGCTCGTGAAACCCTTCGGCCTCGAAGTGCTCACGGCGCGCATCCTGGAGATCGAGCGCAAGCTGAAGTGAGCGGGAGATTGGTGAATGCCGCGGGCACTGCGAGCAGGAGCGCGGCGCGGACGGTGGAGCGGGGGACTTTCAAGCGCCGGCCGGTCTCGAGCGGGCTGGTGGCGCGGAGCAGCGCGAGTGTTTTAATCCCGAGATACCAAGGCAGGAAAACGCCGGCTCGCAGACGCGCGGGCCGCAGCGCCCGGATGTAGAGCCGACCGTCTTCGAGATGCGCCGCGGCGCGATCCAGCCAGCGCTCGACGACGGGCCGCGCGGATCGCGGGTGGATGAAGTCGGCGCCCGCGGCGCGCAATTCATCGGCGGGCAGATAGCAGCGGCCGGCGCGCAAGTCGGCGGGCAGATCGCGCAGAATGTTCACGAGCTGCAAACCCTGGCCGTAGCTCACGCCGAGCCGGGTGAGCGCGGCGGGTTCGGTGGCGGCATAGCGCGGGAGATGGTGCAGGCAGAGCCGCGTCCAGAATTCGCCCACGCAGCCCGCGACGAGATACGTGTACTCGTCGAGCGCGGCGGCGTCGGGCAGCGCGGCGCGCTCGAGGTCGAGCGTCTGGCCGCGGATGATCTTTGCGAGCACGGCGGCGATCTCCGCGCGGTCGAAGGCGGGCAGCGAATCGAGCCACGCAAGGCAATCCCCGAGCCGCGCGATGAGCGTGCGTTCGCCGGCGTGCGCGGGCTCGATGTCGCGCTGCAATTCCCCGAGCCGCTCTCGCGCAGTGCCGCCGAGCATTTCCCCGAACGCCGCGAGATGCCGGCGTCGCACATCGGTCGGCGCGCCCGCGGTGTCGGCGATGGTGTCGCTCGCTCGCGCGAGGAGATAAGCCAGCCCGATGGGCGCGCGCAGAGTGCGCGGCAGGATGCGGACGGTGAGATAAAACGACCGCGAAACGCTCGCCAGCAGCGGGCCGCCGAGATCGTGCGTGTTCACGGCGCGACGTTGCGCAGCTCGATGCGGCTCTCCTCGAATTGCCCGAGGCCCATCTGTGCGGCCGCTTGCAGCCACTCCACGCGGCGCCCAAGCGGGGGCAAGTGCACCTGCTTGCGCCACGCGTCGATGAGCCGGCTTGCATTTGCATCCAGCGCCACGGGGTCGCGGCTCGCGTAGAGCGTCGCGTGCGCAAAGGTGTAGTGCGGCGCAAAGCGGGGACCGCCGGCGTATTGCGCGAGCAGGCCATCCATGAGGTGCAGCACCACTCGCGGGCCGATGCGCTCGTCGGCATAAAGCTCGGCGATCGAGCTCGCGGCCGCGCCTTCGAGCTGCGTGAAGCGGCGCCAGTTGTCGATGTTTGGCACCGTCACGTTGTAGAGCGCGCCGGCCACGCCGCAGCCGCTCTCGTCGCAGAGCACGGGCACATTGATGATCTTCGTGACTTCGCGCGTGAGGATGCTGGCAAGGTGGCTCGCCGAGCTGAGCTGATCGGCTTCGTTGATGGGTTTGCCCGGTTTGCGTTTCTTTTCTTCAAAGAGAAGGTCGCCCCAGATGAGCTTGCCGATCACCGGCGCCGTGAACTTCGCCGCCCGATCGAAGCCCCGCGGCGGATCGATGGCGCGTACGGTCGGCCATCCGTGATCCGCCGTGAAGCCCGCCGCGCGCAAGTCCGCGGAGTTGCGGTCCCAGAGAAAGATGTGCGCGCGCGGAATCCCGGCGTCCGCAAGCCCGGCGACGATCGCTTCGACCACGCCGCGGTGCGAGGAAAGGTAGCGCCCGCCCGCGGTGGAGACTTTGATGCCCACGCGATCCGCCGGCGTCACGAGCGAAGCCCACGCGTGCGCCACGTCCGGCTGCCGCGTCACCGCCATCACGAGCCGATCGACCATGCGTCGCGTGACCGCCGGATTTTCCTCGAGCAACTCGATGGCCCGCTCATCGTGCGCAAACCAGATGGTCGCGTTCGGCGGCGGAGCCGGAAGCTGCGCGCCGGCGCCGGGCAGCCCGAGAAAGAGGAATGCAACTCCGAGCGCAGGCAGTGATCGAGACACAAGCCGCGAATATGCGAGCCGGCTCAGCCCGTGCAAAGCATCTAACCGATGCGCAGCGAGCGCAGCAGCGCGTTATCGATGCGGCCCGTCGCGCGCAACCCGCGGTCGTATTGATAGCGCCGGATGGCCGCGCGCGACTCGGGGCCGATGTCCCCGTCGAGGTCGCCGCGATAGTAGCCATTCCGCCTCAGCGCGCGCTGCACGTCGATGGTGAGCGCACCGGAAGAATCGTAACGCGGCACCGAGTAGGAGTAATCCGAGTAATAGCGCGGCGAACTGTAGTAAGAGAATCCAAAGGAGGAATACGGCGAGTAATAGGGGTAGTCGTAGTAATAAGGCCGGTAGTATCCGTAGCGGCCTGACGAGTAGTAGCCGGAGTGCGAGCGGTAACTCACGAAGTGGCTGCCGCCGTGGAAGTGTCCGAAGCCGTGAGACCCGTGCCCGTGGTGTTCGGCAAGCCCGGTGGCGGGCAAGACCAGACACAAGCTGGCGAGGAGGGAGGAGAGGCGAGGGATGAAGCGGATGGTTTTCATGTCGTTATAAGTGGAACGATGGGGAGACGGCGCGTGGCGGTGCCTTCTTCAAAATTCTTCGTGCTCTCATTCTGGACGAGGCGTGGGCGCGACTCCCGCCAGCAAATCGCTTCTCTTCACCCGCCGCCTTTGATGAAGGCGATGAGGTCCGCGATGTCTTGCGGGGTGAGCCCGGCTTCCAGGCCCTCGGGCATGAGCGAAATGTTTGAGGCGCGGATTTCGGCGAGGTCGGTGCGCAGGAGGTTTTCGCGCAGGCCGCCCGGGAGGCCCAGGACGAGGCTGGTGGCCGTTTCGCTGGTGATGACGCCGGCGAGCGAGCGGCCATCCTTCGTCTGGACTTGGTAAAGGGTGAAGCGCGGCTCGATGGCGGCGTTGGGATCGAGGATCGCGACGAGCCAATCCTGCGCGGGCTTTTCGCGGAAGGTGCTCAGGTTCGGGCCGAGGTCGTTGCCGCGGCCGAGGAAGGAGTGACACGACGCGCAGACGGTGGTGAAGACCGTCGCGCCTTTCGCGCCGTCGCCGCGCAGCGTGGCGACGGGCTGATATTTCGCGAGGATCGCGGCGCGGTTGCCCGACGCGCCCGCGGGCAGCAGCTCCGCGGCGCGCTGGCGCAGCGCGGCGTTGGTGTGGCGCGCGAGCGCCTGCCGGCTGGCGACGGGCACATCGCCCGGCGTGACGGTGCCGGCGGCGATGGCCTCGAGCAGCTTCGCGGTCCACTCCTCTCGGCTCAGCAGTGTGTGGATGATGGCGAGCCGCTGCGCCGGGCCGCGCTGCGGCCAATCGGCGAGCAGCACCTCCGCGGTGCGCGGGCTGCGCGTGCGGGCCAGCGCGGCGAGCGCGGCTTTCTGCACGCGTTCGCTCGGGCTTGTTTTCAGGAAAGTGGCGAGCGCGGAAAGGTCCGCGTCCATCGCGCCGGGGTCGCGGCCGAAAAGTTTGAGCGCCGTCTCGTGCTCGGCGTCGCCGGTCTTCGGATTCATGGCCGCCGCGTGCGCCGCGGCGAAGAGCTGGCGCGTCCGCTCCGCGCCGGGCAGCGCGGTGAGGGTGAACTTGCGGCGGTCGAGCGCGTCGAGCACCTGCGCCAGCCCGCTCCATTGCCAGCTCTGCGCTTTCCCGCCGGCCTGCGGCGCGAGCACCTCGAGCAGCGGCGCAAACTCCGCGATGGTCTTCGCCTCCGCCGCGGCGGTGGCGATGAGCTGGCCGATCAGCAGATCGCGGCCCGCTCCCGATCCGCCAGTGTCGAGCACGCCGTGGAGCACGCGCAGCGGCTGGCGCGCGGAAGAGCTGAGCACGGCGGCCCGCATCCAGGTGTCGTCCTTGGCCGCGCGTGCGATCCCGGCGAGCGCGGCGCTCGCGCGCGGGTCGTCCCATTCCCCGAGGCTCAACGCGAGCTGGTAGCGGACGGTGAGATCGGGATCGCGAACCAATTTCAAACAAGCCGCGGCCAGCGCCGGTTCGCGCGCGAGTTTATTTTCACACAGGCGCACCGTGTGGCGGCGCACCGCGGCGTGCGGGTCGGCGAGCGCGCCCTCGAGGATCGTGGAAGTGAGCTGGTGCAGGCCATCCAGCGCGCACAGCGCCTGCACGCGCACTGCGGGCAGCGTGCCCGAAGCGGCGAGTCTTCCGAGCGGCTCCGCGGCAGCGATGTCCGCGCGATGCAGGAGTTGCAGATGCACGAGGTCGCGCACGGTGCCATTGGGCGTGTCAAGCGCGGCGGCGAGCTCCGGCGTGGAAAGCGCGGTGAGATCGCGCACGGGCCGCAGCTTCACCCCGCGCGGGGAGATGCGGTAGATGCGGCCCATCGTGTCGCCCGTGCGCACGTCGAGCTTTGCCAGCTTGTCGGCGGGAATCCAGCGCGTGTGCTCGATGACCGCGCGCACCATGTCCACCACGTAGAGCGCGCCGTCCGGGCCGGTGCGCACTTGCACGGGCCGCGACCAGTTGTCTTCCGAGGCGAAGAACTCGACGCTCTGCTCGTCCTTCGGACGATGGCCGGCAAACGTGACGCCGTCCGGCTCAAGCTGGTAGCGCCGCACCAGATTGTGCGCCACTTCGCCGGTGAAAGAGTTGCCGTAAAATTCCTCGCCGAGCAGCACGTCGCGATAGATGCCGAGCCCGCACGCGGAGGTGATCTGCCCGAGCGCCTCGGGATGATTGAAGCGCGCCAGCGAACGGCTCATCGGATTCAATTGGCCGGGATTTTCGTCGGCGGGAACGTTGACGCTCGGCGCGGGCCCGAGCACGTGCGGATTGCGCCGCAGGTAGTGTTCGGGCAGCGGAAATTGGAAAATGAAGCGCCCATT
Organism: Chthoniobacterales bacterium; assembly: GCA_038238555.1. Classification (GTDB taxonomy): domain Bacteria; phylum Verrucomicrobiota; class Verrucomicrobiia; order Chthoniobacterales; family Chthoniobacteraceae; genus JANNXQ01. Next base: position 21,645 of record JBBRXP010000038.1, read on the forward strand.
GCTGCACCCAAACCAGTTGCCCCAATCATCCCGCGCGCGGCCCTGCTGCGTGTCGCCGGAAACGAGCTCGAGCGCGCCGGTGTCTGGCTGAATGCGAAGGTCGCGGCCCTTGATATCGAGGACTTCGCCGGTCTGCTCGCTGCGGATTTTTCCGCCGAGATGTCCGTTGGCGCCGTGCATCCAGTTGTCGAGACCGAGCGCGAGGCTGTTGATGCGCGCGTTGTAGTTGCTGGTGTCGAAGCCGGTGAAAAGCTTCTTCACCACGTCGGCCTTGCCGTCGCCATCGGCATCCTCGGCGTAAAGAATATCGGGCGCGGCGCACAGGAGCACACCGCCGCGCCAGCAGGTGATGCCGGTGGGGAAGGGGATGCCCTCGAGGAAAAGCGCCGCCTTGTCGTAGCGCCCGTCGCCATCGGTGTCGGTGAGGATTTTCACGCGCCCGCCGGGCTTCCAGTTGCCATCGATGCCGTTTGGATAATCGGCCTGCTCCACGACCCACAGCCGCCCGCGCGCATCCCAATCGATCGCCACCGGATCGGCGATGAGCGGCTCGCTGGCGGCGAGTTCGACCACGAGCTCCGGCCGCGTGTGGATGAGCCCGAGCGCCTCGGCTGGCGTCTTGCCGCGCGGCATCGCGTCGGCGTCGCGCCGGGTCGTGAATTCTTTCGGCATCAACTCGTGCACCGCGGCGACGATGCGCTCCTCGACCTCGGGCGCGAATTTATTGGGCCGGTCGTAATAGACCATCGCGAACCCGCCTTCGTAGCCGCCCTCCTCGAGCACGCGGCGCGAGGGGATGTAGCAGGGCACGTCATTCGAGTAGCCGTTCACCCATAGCCGCGTGTCGTCGAATTCGCGCTTCAGCCGCAGCCCGTAGTCCACGACCACCTCGCCCGGCAGGAAGACCATCGCAAGGTCGTCGCCAAAGCTCCACGTTTGCACGAGATAGGGCAGCGCCGTGGGCAGCACTTCGCCGCGGTCGAGCCGCGCGAGGTTTTTCCTGGCCTGATAGATGGCGGCGGGATGGCCCTTGGGCTGCGCGATGGCCTCCCATTCCGCGCGCGTGCGCGGCGTGTCAAAGGCCAGCTCGATCTGCTTTGCCCGGCACGCGAGCGGCCCGGAGATCGGCTTCAGCACGGTGTTTACGAGCCGCTTTGCCTCCGCGGCGAGCGCTTCGCCGTGCTGCGCCACCAGCTCGGCGGTCTTGCGTGGCTGCGGGTTTTGATCCGCCCCGCAACCGATGGCCGTGAGCGCGATCGCGCCGGGGAATTCGCGTTCGAGCGCCTCCTGCGCGCAGCCGGCCCAATCAGCGTGAATGAAATTCCAATCGAGCGTGGTGCAATGGCAGGCGTAGCTGGTGAAGAGCGCGCGCACTTTGCCCTCGGGAGTGGTCACGCGCAGCACCGGCAGATCGTGATCCACCACCTTGGAACCAAAGGCCACGCGCCGATTTGCCGCAAACTCGACCTTCCCCACGCCCCACGCCAGGCGCGCCGGTTGGCGATCGGCGAGCGCGGCGAGGGCGACCTGCTCGATCTTGTCGGTGAGCTCGCGCGTGTAGCGCTCGATGGCCGGCAGATGCTCCGCGGGAATGTCCATGCTGAAGATGTTCGGCAGCATGCCCGCGAGCATCGGCGCGCAGTGCGTGTGGCTGGAGCAAATGGCCAGGCAGTCGCCGGTCACTTTCGTTTTCGCCGCGAGCCGCCGCACCACTTCATCGCGGAGGGTGAAAGGCACGCCGACATTATCCACGGTGATCGCCACCGCAGGCCCATCGGCATCGCTGCCAAACGCGAGGGCCTTTGCGTGGAGGCGCTGCGCCACGCCCTCCGACTCCGTGCGCCGATTGCCGTAGCCGCTCAAGCGCACGGGGTAATCCGGCGTGATGTCCACCGCCGCCACGCCCACCTGCCACAGCGCCTCAGCGCCCGATAGCGGAGCGCGGCCACAGATCCAGACGAGGAGGCAGAGGCAAAGGGGAGGCACGGGTTTCATGGAGAGCATTGTGTGTGGGGCATGGTTTCGCATCGAAAAGATGCCGCGGCAATCGCTGCCGTTGGCCAGCCCACCACACGGTCTTGTCAAACCGTTTTCGCCAGCCCACCAAACCCGCGTCGTGAGTCCAACAAGACCCCAACGGCATTAAGTGAAGCCTCTTTAGGACGGGGAGACAGCGAGAAAATTCTGGAGGGACACGCTCGGTCGTGTCCCAAACTAAACGGGCGGAGGCGGTGCGGAGCTCGGCGCGCCGTGGCTCCGCGTCGGCCCTGTGGGTCAGGGACACGACGGAGCGTGTTCCTCCAGGGATTTCCCGGCCTCCCGCATCGCTTTGAGCCGCACGGCGGCTCCCAAAGGCGTTCGACAAAAGCGACGCGCGTGTGGTGACGACGACCCGTGGCGCGACTTCATCGTGCAGAGGCGGCAGGAGTGTCGCCTCTCCGAGCGTTTACAACGCCCAGGCCGGCGTGCCGAACCACTCGTGCATTTCTTTCACGAAAGGTGCGAGCACTTCCGGCGACTCCGGCACGCGGCCCTGGTCGTGCGTCTCCTCGATCCATTTCTCGAGCGCGGCGCGCAGGCGTTGCGCGGCGGCGCGGGCCTCGGGGTCGGGCGATGCGGCGAGGTTGCGCGTCTCCTCGGGGTCGGCGGCGATGTCGTAGAGTTCTTCGTCGGGAAGGCGCGGGGCGAAGAGCGCGGCCTGGACGGCGTTGAGTTTGCCCTCGGCGAGTAGCTCGCGCATGAGCGGCAGCACGAGAAAACATTTCTCCTTGTACCGATTCAACGCGCTGAAGGGATGCTCGGGGGTGAAGTTGCGGATGTAGCGCCAGCGGGCATCGCGCGCGGTGCGGATGCGCTGCACGCTCTCGTCGATGCGGTCGCGCGCGCTGAATGCGATCTCGCGCGGCGGCTCCGAGCCGAGGAAGTTGCGGCTCTCCATGCCGGCCGGCTTGGGCACGCCGGCGAGCGCGAGGGTTGTGGCGGTGAGGTCGAGCAGGCTCGTGACTTGTTCATTCAACGTGCCGGGATGGTAGTGCGGTGGCGGCGGGAAATTCTTCGGCCAATGCACGATCATCGGCACGTGCAGGCCGCTGTCGTAGCACCAGTGGATGCCGCGGGCTTCGAGCCGGCCGTTGTCGGCAAAGAAGATCACCACGGTGTCATCGACCAGTCCATCGGCACGGAGCTTGTCGAGCACGCAGCCGATGCGCCGGTCGATGTGCGAGACGGAGTTGAGGTAGCGCGCCCATTCCTCGCGCACGATGGGATGGTCGGGGTAATACGACGGCGCCCGCACTTCCTCGGCGCGGGCGATTGGCTCGTGCTCCGCCTCGCCGACCCACGGCACGCGCGGCTTGCGGGCGCATTGGCGGTCGTAGATGTCGTATTCGACTTCGAGCGAATTGACCTGCGCGTAGAAAGGCTGGTGGGTTTTGAGAGCATCCCAGTCTTCCGAATCGAAGAGCTTTCCCTCCCACGTAAAGTTCAAGTCCACCTTGCCCGTGCCGACGCTCGCGCCGTCGATGGTCTTGATGTTCGCGGTGAAATATCCCGCGTCGCGCAGCCGGTGCGTGAGCGGGCGCACGCCGGCGGGCAGCGCAAACCCATCGTCGCGGTGCGAGCGGGCGTTGTGCGTGCCGGTGGTGGTCTGGTACATGCCGAGCATGAATGCCGAGCGGCTCGCGGAGCACACGGGCGCCGTGGCAAAGACGCGCGTGTAGCGCACGCCACCCGCGGCGAGCCGGTCGAGATTCGGCGTGCTCACGTGCGCCGCGCCGTAGCAGCCGAGGTCGAGTTTGATGTTCTCGCCCACGAGCCACAGGATGTTTGGCCGGCGCTCGGCGGCGTGCGCGAGCGCGCCCAGCGCGAAGAGAGCGGCGATGGCGGCGACGCAGCTACGACTCGGAGCGCCGCCGTCCCCGTGCGGCCCTCGCAGATCGCAGCTACGACTTGCAAGCGCCGGCTGCATCACGGCCGTTCCGCGGCCCAGATACGCACGTCGTCGAAGAGCGCGTCCTTTCCGCTCACCGTGAAGTGAAAGTCGCTCTTCATCGGATGCCCGATGCCGGGGGACTTCAAATAACCGACGGCTTTGTCATCGACACTCACCCGCATTTCGTCGCCCACGATTTCGATGGTGCAGCGATACCAGCGGCTGGGTTCCAGCGTCATGGGGATTGCCACTCCGCGGCCCGCGAGAAGCTTGTCGCCTTCGGCTTTGCGCAGCGGGTCGCGGCGCATCTCATGGATGTCGTTGCGCATCCCGCCTTCCTTGTCGTCGCCGAGCCGGATGATTTTCGGAGTCAATACGACGCGGCAGATGTGGCCGGCGTGGGATTCCTTCCAAGCCTTGTCGTCACACACGGCGTTGATGCCGGTGGCGCCTTCAAAGCGGAACTTGAATTCGATCACCGCGTCCTTCAAGCCCATCTTGATCGCTCCGACCGCGCCATGCTCGGGCTTGGTCTGGCTGCCCTTGAGCACGCCGTCGGCGATGGCAAACGTCGGCACGTTGACCCGCCACGCAGGCCCGAGGTCGGCGCGGGCGAAGTCGTCGGAGAAAACGGGTGCACCCTTTTTGGCAAGCGGCGCGGCAGGCACGTCGGCGGCGAGGCACAGGGCGGCGGTGGAGAGAAAGGCGAGGAGTGTTTTCAAGTGGATGAGGAAGGAGGAACACTCAACGCTTCGCAATTCATATCTCCACCTCGAGGATCCCGGCGGCTCCTTCCTGCGCCGCGATGCGGGCGAGTGTCTTCATCTTTCCCGTCTCCGGCTCGCTGACGCGGATCGAGTAAAGCCCGGGCGCGAAGACCGGCGCACGAAAGCTCTGCCCGGCGAGCCGCAGCGTGTAGAGGATTTCATTTTTTGCTTCGTCGAAGATCTGGACCACGGGGTTCTTCACGCCGGCCACTTTCAATGTCGGCAAGTGCGCCGCGGGCTTGCGCCCGTAGTTGGCGAGCGCGTCGATGGTCACGGGCCAGCCGGGGAATTGCGTGCCGGGCTTCATGGGGTCGGCGAGGAAAGGCCAGCACTCGATGGTGATCGAGCGCCGCGCCTTGTCAAAGCGCACGAGGCCGAGGCCGCTGGACTTGTCGTGCATTTGATCGAGCACCGGCTTGCGCGGTTCGTAGGCGCCGTTGGCCACGGCGAGCACGGTCATGGGATGGCCAAAGGCATCGGTGAAATCGCCGATGAGTTCCGCGCCGGGTTTGCCGCCGGTCCACTTGGCTTTCGCCGGTTCCCACCAGCGCGGATAGCCCACGTTCACCGCCGGGCCCGCGAAGGCCACGGCTCCATCGCCGTGTGCGTCCACGCCGTAGTGCAAGAGCGCGGGGAGATGCTGATCGCCGGCGAGGTGGAATGCAAAGGCCTTGCGGATCTCGCGCAGCGCTGCGTTGCGCGGAGTCTGCGGCCAGCCGTTGGCGTCGTAATCGGCGCGCAGGATTTCGCGCTGCCCGCCGTGCGTGGTGGCCATGCCGGTAAAGATGGTCTGCGAGATCACGGCCTTCATTTCCGCGCCGTACCAGTCGGCGGCCCATTCGCGCAGGAATTGCATCTGCCGCTCGCCGAGCAAGTGCGCGCCGGGGATGTCGGCGGTCGCGGGATCGAAGTCGGGATTGATGACGTGATCGCCGCGGTCGCCGGTCGGCGGCACTTTTCCTTCCGGGCCGGATTTGTACTGGCGGTCGGCGAGCACGGCGAAACTCACGCGTCCATACGTGAGCGGTCCGTAGTAATTGGACGTGCCGCGCTTGCACGGCTCGCGGTCGTAGGGATCGGGATGATGCGAGGTCTGCGTGCGATGGACCACGTTCACCCACTCGACGGGCATGTCGTAACCGCCGGCCTCCTGCGTGGTCTTGCGACCCGCGCCGCCTTCGCCCCAGAGGTTGCCCTGATAGACATCGTGATCGTCGGGAAGCGAGAGGCTGGGCCGGTCGCGCGTGAGCTCGCGCCACGTCCAGCCGTGGAAAAACCACTTGCGCAAGTAGTCGAGCATCGCGGGCTCCAGTGCATCGCGGCGCACGCCGTAGCCGCCGGTGTTTTCGTAGAATTGATCGCCGACAAAAGCGAGCAGGTCGGGATTGAGCGCCGCCATATTCGCGACGAAGCCCGCGTTAGGGAAGGCCGCGTGCACGTTGCAGGAGACGTCGGCGACGGTGAGCACCGGCGCGTCCACGGGATCTTTGCGCACGGTGCCCGTCCACGTGTGTTCGCGCGCGCCCAGCGAGTAGGCGAGGCGATACGGTGCGTCCTCGCGATCGTTCCAGTCCGGGATGCGGAAGGTAGCGGTGCGGGAGTCGGGATGGATTTTTTCTTCGCCGATGGGCGTCCACGCGCCGGCTTTTTTTGTCTCGAGCTTCACCGTCCGCGAATCCTGCGCGCCGAGCGGCGGCATCTGCGCCGTCATCTTCAGCACGCCGCGGCTGAGCGTGTAGTGGTTGAAAAGGATCGGGCCAAACGCGCGGTCGTCGTGCGCTTCGAGCTTCGTGCCGCTCACCTGCCAGTCGGCAAACCAGAACGTGCCGACATCGCCCGCGCCGCCGGCGTTGCGCGCCTTGGGGCCTTGCTGCGCGCCGCCGTAATTGGCGACGAGCGCGACGTTGCCCACGAGTTGATCGGGCGCGATGTCGTCGCGCGACATCTCCGCGAGAAGCTGACCGTAAGCCGCGTCGTGCACCGCGAGGGTGACCCTGTAGTTCGCGCCCGCCGGGACCGCGCTGAGGCGCAACTCCACCGACTCGGCGCGGAGCTCGACGGGATGCGCCGCGGCCGAGCCGGGCGCGCCGATGAATAGCCCGCCGCTCGCCGTCACGCCGCAGTTCAGGCCCGTGCCGAAGGTGGCGAGATTGTTCCGATACTCGCGCAGCGGACCGAGGATGCCGACGCGGAATCCAAACGATCCACGCCCCGCCAGCGCGCCGCTCGTGCGGCCCACGCGCACGCTCATCTGCAAGTCGCCCGCGCCCTCGGCGAGCTGGCGCGTGAGCAAGTGCACGTTGCGATCCGGCGCGGCATTCACGCACTCGATGCGCCCTCCGGCAACGCGCCAGTCTTGCAGCGGATTGGCCCAATACTCGGCGCCGAGCCACACGCGATCGACATCCCACGCGCTGCGAAACTCCGCGGCGGTTTCTGATCGCGCCGCGAGTGAAGAAAGATTGGTCGCGACCACGGAGCCCGCGGCGAGCGAAGCGGAATGCACGAGAAATTTCCGGCGATTGATTTTGTGAGAATGCTTGGGCATGGGCGAAAGTTGAAGGGCGCCACTCAACTCTCAACTCTCAACTTTCCCCGCCACAGGCTCGATGTGCACGAGCACATCCACGATCGCCGGCTTGGCCGCGCGGATCGCGTCCTTCACGTCATGCGCGATGCGGTGGCCTTCACGCACCGTGAGGTCGGCATCCACTCCCACGTGCAGATCTGCGTAAAAATCGAGGCCCATCTTGCGCAGGTGGCACTTCTCGATCTGCGCCACTCCGCGCACCGTGGCCGCGACGGCGCGCACGCTTTCCTCGAGTTCCTTGGGCGGCGCGGTGTCCATCACTTCGCGCAACGCGGGCGCCATCAGCCGCCAGCCATTGAAGCCGATGAGCCCGCACGCAAAGAGCGCGGCCCAGTCGTCAGCCGGCTCCCAGCCTGGGCCGCCGAGCAGCGCGATGGAGATGCCGACGAAGGCGGCCGCAGAGGTGATGGCGTCCGAGCGATGATGCCACGCATCGTTTTTCACCGCCGTGCTTTCGATGCCTTCGCCGGCGCGGAGTTCCTTGCGAAAGAGCGTCTCCTTTACCACCACCACGGCGACGAGGATCGCGAGGGTGAAGGGCGCCGGCGCGTGATGCGGTGTGAGGATCTCGCGCACGCTCTCGATGGCGAGGCCGACCGCTGCCGCCATGACAGCGAGCGCGACCACGATCGCCGCGATGGGCTCCGCCTTTCCATGGCCGTAGGGGTGCGTCTCATCGGGCGGCTCCGCGGCGACACGCAGCGCGAAGACGATGACGAGCGAGCTAAAGACATCGAGCGAAGACTCGATGCCATCGGCGATGAGCACGTAGGAGTTGCCGAAAATGCCGGCGGAGAATTTCACGAGCGCGAGCGCGAAATTCACCCCGACGCCCAGCAGCGCGAGCCGCGCGCCGGCCGCATAGCGCCGCGCCGGGGAAGCTGGAGAGAAAGGCTTTGGCGTGTGGGCCACGGCGCGGCATCGTAGGTGCCCGATGTCGAAAGTCATTCGCCAATGCCTTCAGCTCGCGCTGCTTTTCGGAAGCCTCGCCGCGCTGCTTTTTTCCGCCGACGTGTGGCAGCGCTGGAACACCAAAGGCCCGCTCGAGCCGAGCGGCGGCCGCTATTTTTTCTCCCGCCTCGAACTGCCCGTGCCAGGCATGCGCCAGGGCGACGAACGCTGGCGACACGATCTTCTCGGCCCCACGCCCAACACGCTCGGCGCCGAAGGTTGCGCCGTGACATCCACCGCGATGGTGCTCGCCAGCTACGGCATCGACACCGATCCCGGCCGGCTCAACGCCTTCCTCAAGACCAACGACGGCTTCACTCCGCAAGGCTGGCTCTACTGGGAGAAAGCCGCCGAGATCGCGCGGCTCCGAGTGCGCCACGTGTATGAAGACCTGCCCACGTTTCATCTCATCGACTCGAATCTCGCGCGCGGCAATCCCGTGATCGTCCGGCTCCACCGGCCGGGCAGCGGCACGCACTTCGTGGTCATCGCGGGCAAGCAGGGATTCGATTATCTCACGCGCGATCCCGGCGCCGGCGCGGCCCGCGGGCTCTATCCGCTGCGCGAATTTGGGAGCAAGATCGAGGCGCTGCGGTTCTTTGAGAAGTTGAGGGTCGAGAGTTGAGTGGCGCCCATGTACGACGAATTATTTTCACCGACATCCGCGCCGCTTGTCCGCGCCGAGCCGCGCGTCTTTTCCGTCACTGAGCTTACCCGCTCGGTGCGCGCGGCGCTCGAGGAGCGAGTGGGCACGCTGTGGGTCGAGGGCGAGGTGAGCAACTACCGCAAGCAGCCGAGCGGTCACCAGTATTTCACGCTCAAGGATTCGGGCTCGCAGCTCGCTTGCGTGTGGTTTGCCGCGCGCGGCGCGGGCGCGTGGCGCAGGCAGACGCCGCTCTCCGACGGCATGCAGGTGCAGGTGCGCGGTGCGCTCACGGTGTATGAAGCGCGCGGGCAGTATCAACTCAATGTGCAGCTCGCGCAGGCGGCGGGGGCGGGGCTCTTGCAGGCAAAGTTTGAGGCCCTCAAGCGCAAACTCGAAGCCGGGGGCCTTTTCGATCCGGCCCGCAAGCGCGCGCTGCCAAAGTTTCCCGAAGCCATCGGCATCGTCACCTCCGCCACAGGCGCGGCGCTGCGCGACATGCTCCACGTCCTCGCGCGCCGCGCGCCGTGGGTGCGCGTGGTCGTGAGTCCGGTGCGCGTGCAGGGTGAAGGCGCGGCGGAAGAAATCGCGGCTGCGCTTGCGGAACTGAACCGCTTCGCGGAAGTCGGACTTGCGCCGGTGAATGTCATCGTGGTCGGCCGCGGTGGCGGCAGCGCGGAAGATTTGTGGGAGTTCAATGAAGAGATAGTCGCGCGCGCGATCACCGCCTCGGCCATCCCGGTCGTCTCCGCCGTGGGGCATGAGATTGATTTCACGATCGCGGATTTCGTCGCCGACTTGCGAGCGCCCACACCGAGCGCCGCGGCGGAACTCCTTGTGCCCGATACCGGCGCACTCCTGAGCCACCTCGCCCAGCTTGCAGCAAGAGCGCGCCGCTGTGTGCGCACCGAGGTCGAACGCATTCGCAACCGACTCGACTCTTTCCAGCGCAGCGCGCTCTTCCGTGAACCGCGGCGCCGCGTCGAGCAGGCGCGGCAGCGCCTCGATCTCGCCGCGGAATCCTTGCAGCGCACAGCTCGCGATCACGTGATGCGCAAGCGCCGCGCGATGGCCGATGCCGCCGCGACGCTGCGTCAGCATCGGCCCGATCAACTTTTCACACTCAGCCGCGAGCGCCTCGCTACGTTGCACTCGCGGCTCCTCGAACGCGCGCGACGCATTGCCACCGCGCGCCGCAAGCATTTCGACAAAACCGCCGCGATGCTGCGCGTGTTGTCACCAACGGCGACGCTCGGCCGCGGCTACAGCATCACTACGATGGAGACCGGTGAGACATTGAGATCCATCGCGCAAATCGAACCCGGCGCCCACCTCGTGACGACGTTGCGCGATGGCGCGGTTGGTTCGATCGTCGCAAAATCTACTGGACTACGGAAGTAAGGCGCGATTCGGCACGCGCACATGTCTATCGCAGAAAGCGCCACCCGGCGATCCGCTCCACAAAATTCCGAAGCGCGACTTGCTCCACGTGAAGCGCATTTTTACCGCGGTAAGTAAGATTTCCGAGCACGCCGTAGAGCAGGAAATCCGAATACACCGGCGCGTCACCAAAGAGGAAAGGAGAGTGGTGCAACGTAATCTCGAAACGTCCGAGCAACCGGTCGGCCTGTGCACGGATGTGCGCCGCGTCGCGTCGCCACTGCTCCACGCAGCCGCGTCCGAATTTGCGTTCCTTGTGCCGGAGGAAAAGCCCGCGCGCGACCGGATCGCCGATCTCGTGGAGCGTGTGGGGGTCGAGCAGGCGAAAGGTGTGAAACTCGACATCGTCGCTCAGGAACTCGATAACGATCTGCTGCAAGCCATCAAGCGCCCCGGGAAAGAGCCGTCCGCCGGCAAAGTGCGCATCCACATAGCGCGCCACGTCCTCGCTCTCCGGGCTTGACTCGAAGACGATGCGCCCATCATGCACGAGCACCGGCACCTGATAGTACTCGCCATCGGTGAGCCGCAGCAACTCCGTGCGGTCCCAATTAGGAATCTCGCGCTTTTCAAACTCCACTCCGCACGCCTGCAGCGCTGCCGTGATGGGGATGCAAAATGGACTGTACGCCATTTCATAAATCGTGAGTCTCATGGGTGAACCGAGAAACACTTTCCCCGCTCGGACACGAGCGCAAGACCGTCCGGCCGGCTGTGTAGGCTGGTCCCCGGAGAGTTGAAGACTAGAGTCTGTCGGACTTAGGATGCCCTTCCGTGGATAGCACAGGTAGAAGCGTGGATGGCCGCCCGCTTTGTCGACATCGACCACGACACCCCGCTTTTGCTGCGGCCGGACTTGCGGCAATCGGTGCCCGCACAGCCCAGGTCCATTTCGTGATGGATGCGGTGGCCGAACTCGACTTGCGTCAGGCGCAGGTCAACGAACGGGGCACGGGGGAACGCCCAGTATTCGCCGGCCATAATGCTGAAGCTGCTCATCCACAGCTACGCCACCGGGTTTTCTCCTGCCTGCAGATCAAGCGCGCCACCCATGAGCACGTGGCGGTGCATTGCTCTGCGCGGACACGCACCCTGATCACGATACCATTTGCACTTTCTGCGGTAGCACAAGGCGCTGCTGGAGCAGCTTTGCGCAGGTGCTCGAACTGGCGGCGCGCTGCCAGGTTGCTCCAGGTCAGCGGGATCATCGTGGCCATCGACGGGAGCAAAGTGTTGGCCTCCGGGCGAACAACTCCAGCAACTGGAGATGGAGATCGCGTAACTTTTGGCCAAGGCCGAGGCCGCAGACGCGACGCCGCTGGAAGATGGGCTCTCCATTCCCGAGGAGATCGAGTGGCGCCAGCAGCGCAAAGCCAAACTGGTCCAGAACCTGGCCGAGATGGAAGCGCGGGCGCTGGTGCGGGTCGAGGCTGAGCGTCCGAAGCATGCGAGCAAAAGTGGCGGCCGCGAAGCCCAGCGCTAGGCCCGAAAAAAACCGCGCGGCTCGGACCCCAAACCACCAAGCCACGAGCCGAGGCCGAAGAATCAATTTTAACTTCACCGACTGCAAGAGCCGGCACGGGCGACCCCTTCGAGCGGGCGTACCAACGCGCAGGCCGCCGTGGAAGCGGCGAGCCGCCTTCATCGTCGGCAGCGCGTCTGCATGGCCCCAACGACAAGGAGGAGCTCCCGCCGGCCCTTGCCGCCGTGGTCCCGAACGCCGGACCGGGAACCCAGGCGCTGGTTGACAGTGGGGTTCGTCAGTGCCGCCGCAGTGCAGGCGGTGGAACGTGACGCGCACGGCCAACCCACCGGAATTGAAGTGCTGGCGGCGGATCCGGCGCGAGCCTCATGGGCACCGTCTGTGCTCTGGAAAAGGAGAGCGCACCAGCGCCTCCTTGCCGGGCGGGACCATCGAGGAAACGAAGACGTATCGAGTCGAGACAAAGCCTGACGCTCGCGCTATAAACTGCGGCAACAGACCGTGGAACCCGTCTTTGGCATCATCAAAAAAGCGACGGGGTTTCGCCGGTTATTGCACCCTCGCCCAGAGCGCCAGCCGCCGCCGCAGGCCGCAGCCCGCCCACGCATTTGCCAAGTCCGACAGACTGCTAGCCGGGTTCTAGAAAACAAACACGCCTCGGCGTGTCTTCCGCCGAGGCGTGTTTTAGGAAGGATTGGTGTTATACCGTGGCAAGCGCTCGCCGACGGCGGGCCAATCCGCATATGCCTACCGCTAAAACGCCGGCCAGTGCTGTGCCGGGTTCAGGAACGGTACCGCCGATAGGAACCAGAACAGGTCCGAAGGCAACTCCGCCGTCGATGGCCTGAATTGTGCCATTCGTTACATTTTTTTGGTTAGTCGCGATCTCAAAAAATTTGGAACTCGTTCCGGGTTGGATTGAGTTCGTCGGGTCAGTAAAATCAAAACCAACGGTGGCAAAAGTCACTCGATCTGCAGTAACGGGGCTGAAGGTTCCGCCCTGCTGACCGTTAAGGGGATCTCCCGGCGCGGCAATCAAACCTGATCGGGTGTCAAATGCGACCGACGTCAAGACCGCACTGTCGAATCCTGTAATCGTGATGCGCTTGATGCTATCAAGACCACCGGGGGCATTGGTCACTTGGAAGAAGAAATCTAAATTGCCTGTCGCTGTTTCTTTCCAGACAATCTCCAGTACCGAAAATGTAAATCTGCCAGTATTTGCAACAACACCACTGAACGAGGTGGTCGCAAAGATGGAACCGGCCGGCACACCGTCGAGTTGCCCCGGGACGAGCAGGCCTCCTTGGGGCGTTCCAACCGGCAAAGGCACAACTACTGCGTTCGCCTGTCGTGCACTGCCAATGGCCGCAAATACTACCAACGCCGCAACCGTTGGCTTGATCGAGCCGGGCATTAACATTCCCAGATATTGTTTGGATTTAGTCATATTCATTGTTCTTGTTTGTGGATTCTAATGGTCTGCGGAAACGCTTCAGTTATTGTCCGGTTCACGACGACCTGAGAGTGGATGGCCGCTGCGTGCGTGGGCTGTTTCATGATCGGACTGTGATTTTCGGCACGTGGTGATGTCGGTTCTATCTGAGCCGGTAAATGCGGTATATTGCGAAGTATCTGATTCTTGTGCCAGTCTTCGTCCTACAAGGATAAGGAGCGCCGAATTATGCCACGTGGCTGCGGCTTTGCGCAGGCTCTATATTGCCCGCTCCCCAAAAGTTGATCCAAGCATTATGAGAGTTGAGGGCGTCAAAAGCGCTGAACTCTCAATATGAAACGCAAACCACACGCACTCGAAGAGATCATCAAGAAGATGCGCGTCGCGGTTCTGTTTTCGGCCGGATGTTCAGAGTTTGGAGGAACTCACGAGGTGCTTGCCAATCAAGCTTGGACCTTTCGATTTTGAATAGATGGGGAGCAAAAATTGGGAGGCTCGAGGCGCAAAACGAAAGCCGCGCTCCATGCTCTGAACGAACCGGCAATACGCGAACGCCGCGCTTCCGCCGCGAATCGCCCGAGTACCACGCGACATTTGCGGCGAGCAAGATGAAGGTAAAACGTCAAGCGCGCGCAACTCGCCGCAGCGAGGTTTGTATGAAGTGCTCGGCCTTGCCATTGGTTTTTGGAGTGGAGGGGTGAAGCGGTGCTTGAAGGCCCAAGGCGGTGACGGCGTTGCGCATGGCCGCGAGTTTTGAAGAAGGCCAGGGCGGCGTGGAGGAAGGTCGTCGATGGCGATGTGTAGGAACTCGAGAATCCGCGCCCGGCGTTTGATCGTGCATGCGGTCGCCGGTCACGCGATGGCCTAGCTAGGTAGTGTTCACGAATTATAAATTGTGCAAAATTCAACAGAGGTGATGAAAACTTGGGATGCGAAAAACATCCGTGCGAAAACTCGTCACCGACGCCATCTGGGAACAACTCGAACCGGCGTTGCACGCCGCTAAACATTCCAAGGCGGGTGCCCTCGCCGCCACCCCCGACCGTGAGTTTCTCGAAGCGATCCTGCACCTCTTGCGCACCGGTAAGCCTTGGCGCGATCTGCCCGCCGAATTCGGTTACTGGCATGCGCACTACATGCGCTTCCGGCGCTGGGATGCACGCGGCGTCTGGCGGCAACTCTGGCAAAAAACTCCAGGCACCACCTTTGGCCCGGGCGCGCGCTTTGTTTCTGGATTCGACGACGGTGCGCGCATCCGCACGCGGCTGCGGCGCAAAAAAAACGGCTCGCAGCAGGCTCTGGGTCGCTCTCGCGGAGGATTCACCACCAAGATCCACGCGGCGACCATCGACGAAAACTGCGCGGTCGCCCTCCACCTTAGTGAAGGCCAGGCGCACGACGGGCGGCAATTCGAAGCGCTCTACGAGAGCCCCAACCGCATTGAGCGCTTCTTTAGTGCCGCATCGCCACTCGTTACGACAAAGTTGGCGAAACTTTCTTTGCCGCCGTTCATCTTACCGTCGCTTTCGCCATCGCTAGGAATTCGTGAACACTACCTAAGCCATTTCCACCCAGCCAACGACGGAAGATGTGGGTGAGCAGGAGGGTCCAGCGTTGCTCGATGGTCCATCACTCCGCGATGGCGTTGAGCCGCTGCAAGGTGTTGCTGACCGCGGTGATGGCCGCCTCGATCAGGTCGCCCTTTTCGGCGGGTCGGCTGGTGATGGCTTCGCGGTGATGGTCGCCAGCGTAGAGGTGCCACCAGTTGTAGAGCAGCGCGATGAGGTTGGCCATCAGCCGGCAGGGGGCGAGCTTGGGCGCAGCCGAAGGGGGGGCGTTGCATTTGTCGCAGGGGCGTTTTGACTTTCGTGGTGTGCCGCAGTTTGCACAGGCAGGGCAGGGCGCGCGCTTCGGCGACGCAGAGCAGCGCTTAATTGCCGTAGCTGCAGTGGGCCGCGCAGGAAGGCGGGCCAGTGTGTGTGCGGCAGCGCCTCGAGCAGATCCCAGAGTCCGGCCAGGCCATGCTTGGCGGTGTGGTCTTTGCCGCCGCAGACTTCGACGCCCAGGCACATCCGCGTGGTGGCCATGAAGTAGCTGTGGTAGCAGTGGCTGGGGCGGCGCGCCTTGCTGGTGGCCGTAGAGGGGTTTAATGGAGCAGTCTATGTCCAGGATCCACGGCTGGCTGAGCACGGGGGCGACGCCGTCGCGCAACTCCTCGGCCAGCCACGCGAGGCCCGTGCGTTCGTCGATGCTCTTCATTGCGCGGCGCACCACGTCTTCGCTCACCGCGCACCATGCCCAGCAGCGGCGGGTTGAGGATGTCGCCGCGCACCGCGTCGATGTGCGCATAGCGCCAGTGCCCGCAGAGGAGGGAGAGCGCCGCGGTGCCCAGCGCGTCCACGACCGCGCTGCCCCGGATGCCGTGTGGTAGCGCAACGGGCAGCCGCGCAGGAGCCGATCCCAACGCCCGCCGGAGTGCAGGAACTGCGCGAAGAAGATCAACTGGCCCTCGCGGTGACGGGTGCCTGGTCGTCGATCTCCGCGTAATAACGTCCGCCGGGCGTGTCCACCGGCCACGCCGGAGGCTGGCTCTGTGGAGAAAAAAACGTCTCACCCGCAGGGTGAGAGCAAATCACGCGCGTTTGTTCAAACATCCCTCATCTCAGCCGGCACTTGCGAAAGAGCACGCAGTTTTTCAATCACGCCTTTAAGATAAACTCTTGTCGTTGCAGCCTTGCGAACTAGGTGCGAAGCGCAACTCAAAGAGCGAGTGGATTCTGATAGCGCTTGGATCTCAAACTCAAAGTAGCAACCTCCCGCGCTTGATAAAAAGTTTGCCAAGATGAGTTTTCCTGCTCTAGTCGCTGCCCTTTCACCTCTGAGCACCAAAATCTGTGCATTGCAGACATCAACACGGCATCCACCAAAACTCAAATCGTCTGAACGATAGAAATACGAAGCGAGTGGCCCGCCCGTTGCTTACGGTGATTATTGAATATATGGATAAAACACTTCTACCCCTCTCGTTCGCGGACTCTCGCCGGGCCCGCTTGAAATGGAATCCGTGGATCTGCCGGCTCTTGTTTCTCTTCGCCATTGGGG
>JBBRXP010000039.1:0-37923 GCA_038238555.1 Chthoniobacterales bacterium
ATCGACCCGACGGGGGCGCCCAGGCCCTTCGAGAAGCAGAACTGGATCGTGTCCACCGGTGCCGCGAGGACGCTCGGCTCGACCCCGAGGGCCGCCGCGGCGTTGAAGATGCGCGCCCCATCCAGATGGACCTTCAGCCCGAAGCGGTGGGCGAGGTCCGCGGCGGCCCGGGTCTCCTCAGGGCTGATGACCGAGCCGCCGCAGTTGTTGTGCGAATTCTCGAGACAGAGGAGGGCGCTCTTCGGATAGGGCCCGGTCGCCGGCCGGATCGCGGCTTCTATGTCCTCGAGAGCCGGCATCCCCTCGCGATTCGGCACGACCCGCCCGTGCAGGCCGCCGAGCACGGTGAATGCGCCCATTTCGTTCTGATAGATGTGAGCCAAGTCGCCGAGGATGACCTCGTCGCCGCGGCCGGCCTGCGACAGGACGCCGCAGAGGTTGCCGAGGAATATTTCAAAAAGACTTTCGCGCACGCCGATGCCGCCGAGGCTGATGGGCATGGAGGTGATGGTGTTGACCACCGGCATCACACTCATCAATTCGCCCAGCGAAGGAATGCGCACGCCACTCGCGCCGAAGGACGCCGCCGCGCAGTAGAAGACGGCGAAGTAACAAAGATGCGTGGGAAACGAGAGCGCCAACGCACCGAGCGTGGAAGGCCACGCGCGACCGTAGAGATTGTAGGCCAGCGCGAGTTCCGCAAAACGATCGCGCAACGGAAAGCGCGGCGGCAGCCGATGCACCAGCCCGAGGCCGGAGAGGAGGAAGGAAAAGAGGATGCCCGCGAGACCCGCGCCCAGGATTGCGAGTGTGGTCCACACCGCGCGCGCCGTGGCCGCACTCGCCGTGAGCCAGTGCCAGCGCAGGGCGATGACTCCACCGGCAAGAACGATGAGCGCCATGAGCCCGGCCAACCGGTCGACCAGCACGGAGAGCAGCGCCGCGGTGCGCCGGCCCGGCGTTTCTTTCATGAGATAGAAAGTCTTCACCACATCGCCGCCGGTGCCGCCGGGGATGAAGAAATTAAAGAACACGCCGATGAGCAACAGCGCGCTGAGCCGCAGCGCGCCGAGATGAATCCCTTGAACGCGCAACAGCAGCAGCCAGCGAAGGCCCGCGCCGATTTCCACCAATCCATACGAGGCAAAGCCGAGCAGCAGCCACCCGCGATCCGCGCGGTGGAGCGTGGCGAGCATCTCCGCGCGCTTCGTCGGATCGCGGAAGACAAACCAGAGGATGCCGAGGGTGATGGCGATCTGCGCGGCGGTGAGAAACGGCTTCTTCACGCCGGTGGTCTTTCTTTCCGCGCCATCACGCTCCGAATTTCTTCACCCACTTGTCCCGGCCTTCGAGGATTTCTTCCGCCGTGCGCCGCGGGCTCATCTCAAAGACATAGAGCGTATCGGCGGGCAGGAGCGGGATGAGCCGCTCGTATTCCACGTCGCCCTGGAACGGCGCCATGTGATCGCGGGCCGGCCACAACGTGTCGTGCAAGTGGCAGCCCACGAGCCGCGGCGCCACTTTCTCCAGCCACTCCACGTGATCGAGGAAGGCGAGATTGTGCTTCACCTGCACGTGGCCGAAGTCGTGCCAGTAGCCCACGTGCGGCACGTCGAAAGCCTCGAGCACTTCGAGCATCTCGCCTTCGTGCGGAATCTCCTCGTAGCTGTGCCGGCTCTCGACGCCGAGCGTGATCCCCTGCTCTTCCGCGTAATCCGCGACCTCGCCGAGCGCCGCCACCGCGCGCGCCAGGTAGGGCGCCGCGCGTTCCTCGCGTTTGCGGATGCACTCGAGCTTCTCCTTTACGAAGCCCTTCGACATGCCCATGCCCACTTCACAAAGCTGCACGAGCTTGTCAGTGTAATCGTCGATGGGCGTGCGGCCGAGGTGCAGCACCACGAAGGGCGCCTCGAGCTTCACCGCGAAGTCGATGGTCTGAAACGTGTGCTTGAGCGCGCGCTCCCGTTCGCGCGGGTCTGGCGAGGAAAATTGATAGCAGTCGGGCGAGGCGCGCGTGATCTCGATGGGCAGCGGACAGAAATTGTGCAGGCTCGAGATGCGCACTTTGCCATCGTTGAAATAGCGCAGGATTCCCTCCATGAGCGAAATGCGGATGCCGTGTCCGAGCTCCACGCGATCGAACCCGAGGTCGAGCAACTCCTGCAGCATCGCCTCGCCATCCGTGTGGCGGCCAGAGTTCCAGCAGGTGGAAATACTGAGCATCAGCGAGCGGCTGGCCTGCCTGCCATCTTCGCGGTCGATCGCTTGTTGGTCTTGATGGTGGTGATGAGGAAGGCGTCGATGAGTTCGAACTCCGCGTCCCCGGTGAAGGGAATGAACGGGCTGGCTTCGACAAATTTTCTGACGGCATCCGGACTCATCCTCGTGACATATCACCGCCCCCTCGCGCAATCAACCGTCTCATCCAACCGCCGGCGATCCGGCGCACGCTTCCTGAATTGCCGGCGCCTGCCACCCACGATACGTTCCCCCGATCATGAACATCACCCTGCCCGAAGCGCTCGAAACCAAGGTCGCGCTGGATGACCACAACCGAATTGGCGGCCTCTGTCATGATTTGGCCCGACTGTTGGACGCCTGTTGTGTCGCCGGTCGCGGCGCTGGCCGTCATCGCCACGCCGCCTCGCGGGCGATCTGGGGCCAGATCTGGCCCGCGGCCAGGCGGCGGCAGGGCGCGCGTGAGGATCGAGCCGCACGCGGCGGTGCTCGCGGAAGAATTGCCGGGCATCTACGCCCTCATCGCGCGAGACAATCCCTGCGACAGCGGGGGAAGTCTTGGGGGCGGTGGATGCGACCTTCGATCAACTCGGCCGGCATCTGCCGATCCCACGCGGCTTTGTCCCGCTGCTCGATGAACTCGGCAAGGTCGGTGATCGCCTGCGACGTAAGCTGGCATACCGCGTTTTCGATCTGGGCGAGGCTCATGCGAGCGACACCTGCCACACCGTTCGTCGCTGCAAGTCCACCGTGGTTTTCGCCCTGTGGCCTAAGCCGGAATGATTCAGAAGGAAAGTTCACGAAAAACACGAAAAGACGTGGGTCGTGGGACGTCGCATGGTTGGGATTGAGCCACTCCGTTTGGTGCGCCTCGTGAAAGCTGACGCACGGTTCGCGGGCCCGCATCCACACAGTCTTTCGTGTATTTCGTGGACCGAATCGTTCCGGCTAAGTGCTCACTTCGCCCACGCGATGAGCCGCAATTCGTGGGCTTGCGTGAGGTTGGGATGCGTGGGGATGACTCGCACGCTGAGGCCGTAGCTGCCGCTTTCCCTCGCCGGGATCGAGCCGCGGTAGAGCCAGTGTTGCGCATCGAGTTTCTTGTCTTTTTGCAAGTCGATGGTCTGCGGCCGGGCGATGGCATTGTTCACCGCTTCGCCCACGTACGCCTGCACGCGCACGAAGTCGGGCGGGATCGGCCCGAGGTGAATCCTGGCCTGCACTTCGATGGATTCGCCCACGCACACGTTGCCGCCTGCGGTCTGCTCGACCTGCACATTGCCGA
The DNA here is from genome assembly GCA_038238555.1 of Chthoniobacterales bacterium. Lineage (GTDB taxonomy): Bacteria > Verrucomicrobiota > Verrucomicrobiia > Chthoniobacterales > Chthoniobacteraceae > JANNXQ01. The sequence continues at coordinate 3,524 of JBBRXP010000039.1, forward strand.
TGACGATCTGTCCCCAGTTCTTGCGAATGCTATCCTTCCACTTCGAGAGCTCGACGGCCTTTTCGCCGCCCTTCGCCGCGAGCGTGGAGTGCGCGCGGGCGGCAGGCTCGTAGAGTTCCTCGGCGTATTGCTTCACCATGCGATGCGTATTGAAGGCCGGCACCACGGAGCGGATGGATTCGCGCATGAGTTGAATCCACGCCAGCGGCAGGCGTCCATCGGGCTTGGCGTAATAGAGCGGGATGATCTGTGTCTCGAGCACGTGGAAGAGGCTCGCGACGTCCACGTCGTCCTCAAATTTCGGTTCGATCGGTTCGGTGGTCTCCGGGATTTCGCTGCCGATGGCCCAGCCGTTTTTTCCGTTCCAACTCTCGCACCACCAGCCGTCGAGCACGCTGAGATTGAGCCCGCCATTGGGCGGCAGCTTCATGCCGCTGGTGCCGCTGGCCTCCAGTGGTCGCCGCGGATTATTGAGCCACAGATCGCAGCCCTGGTAGAGCCGCCGGCCCACGTAGTGATCGTAGTCCTCCACAAAGACGATGCGATTTTCAAACTCCGGCATCCGAGTAAAGTGATAGACTTGCTGGATGAACTTCTTGCCCGGCTCGTCCTTCGGATGCGCCTTGCCGGCAAAGACGAATTGCACGGGCCGCTCGGCATTCGCGAGCAACTTGTGCAGCCGCTCGGGATCGGAAAAAAGGAGTGTCGCCCGCTTGTAAGTCGCGAAGCGCCGCGCGAAGCCGATGGTGAGGATCTCGGGATTGAGCAAGCGCGAGACGTTGCGCACATTCTCGGGACTCTCGCCGATGCGCACGCGCTGGGTGCGCACACGCTCGCGCACAAAGTCGATGAGCCGCGCCTTGAGCCGCTGGTGGGTGGTCCAGAGCTCTTCGTCCGGGATGTCGATCACGCCTTTCCAGAAGCCGGCGTTCATCAAGTTGTCTTCCCAGCCGGGCAGGAATTTGTCGTAAAGTTTGCCGATCTCCGGCGCCATCCACGTCTTGGTGTGAATGCCGTTGGTCACATGCGTGATGGGCACCTCATCCTGCGGCACGCCCGCCCACACATCCGTCCAGAGGCCCTGCGACACGCGGCCGTGCAACGCGCTCACACCATTGGCGTGGCGGCTGGTGCGCAGCGCGAGGACCGTCATCGAGAAAGGCTCCGTCGGATTCTTCCGCGTCTGGCCGAAGCTCATGAAGGTCTCGAAATCGATCCCAACTATTCCCGGATACGCGGCGAAATATTTCCGCATCAAGTCGAGCGGAAAGGCATCGTTGCCCGCCGGCACCGGCGTGTGCGTGGTGAAGATATTGCCCGCGGCGACGACTTGCAGCGCGCTGTAAAAATCGAGCCCATCCTCCTGCACCCGCCGCCGAATCCGCTCCAGTGAAAGGAAAGCCGAGTGGCCTTCATTCATGTGATACACACTCGGCACGATCCCCTTTGCGCTCAGCGCATGCACGCCGCCCACACCGAGCAGGATCTCCTGCTTGATGCGCATCTCGGCGTCGCCGCCGTAGAGTTGGGCGGTGATCTGCCGGTCGTCCTCCGAGTTCTCCGGCACATCGGTATCGAGCAGATAAAGCGTGATGCGACCCACCCGGAGCTTCCACACCTTTGCGCGCACCGTGCGGCCGAGAATGTCCACTCCGACGAAGAGCGCGCGGCCCTCCTTGTCGAGCGCATCGGCCAGCGCCAGGTGACTGAAGTTTTGGTTGAGCCCTACGCTGTCCTGCCAGCCGTCCTTGCCGATCTGCTGCCGGAAGTAGCCCTGCTTGTAGAGCAGCGTGACCGCGATGAAATTCAGCCCGAGATCGCTCGCGCTCTTGCAGTGATCGCCCGAGAGAATGCCGAGACCGCCGGAGTAGTTGGGAAAGGATTCGTGAAACCCGTACTCCGCCGAGAAGTAAGCCACGGGCCCTTTCGCGAGGGGACTGTCTGGACGCAGCTTCGCGTAAGTATCCGGCCGCTCGAGATACGCCTTGAGCTTCGCCGACACCGCGCGCATCTCGCGCAGGAAATCATCGTCTCGCGCCACTTCATCCAGCCGCGCCTGCCGCGAGAGCTGCAACATGCGCAGCGGATTGTGATTGGTCTTGTGCCAGAGCTGCGGATCGAGATGACGAAAAAGTTTTCGAGCATCCGGCTCCCAAGTCCACCACAGATTGAAGACCAAATCGCGCAGCGGCTCGAGAGCCGCGGGCAATTTGGGAACGACGTTAAAAGTGTGAAGAGGCTGCATGTTTCCGGCGTGAGTCCGACGGTGTCATTCCTCGCCGAGACGCGCCGTCTGCACCAGCGGAAAACATGCCGGCTAGCAATCGCTCCTTGAGGTGCGGCCCGAATTATCGCGCGGCCCCCGCCACCTTCGGCTGCTCGCCGGGGACATAGTATTCCACGTAGCCGAGCATCATCTCATCGGTCGTCTGCTGGCCCCAGCGCACGGTCTTGTTGGGATCGGGATTGGCGGGGTTCTTCGCACTGTTATCAAACCAGCCGGTCGCGCGAATTTTGCTGCCCGCGGGAATCGTGGGCGGCTCGGCGTAGCGGTAGCCGAGCTGCCAGTTGAAGTCGTAACGCGGCACCTCGAGCAGCGTGCGCTCGGCGCCGTCGGGCGCGATCGAGTCGTAGCGAAACGCCTTTCCGCGCACGTGCATGTGCGGCATGAAGGCGAGCACTTTGATGTCGTTCGGAACGGGGACCGATGCGCTCTCGGGATGATTCTCCGCACCGGCCGGAATGCTGAGGCGCGGCTGCGAAATGCCAGCGACGTGCACGATGTGCTCCGGCGCTTGGGCGGCAAAAAGAAAGCCGATCCGGATCTGGTCGCGCGTGGCGATGCCGTTGGGCGTGTAGTGAATTTGAAAGCGCAAGCTGGCTCCGCCGGGCAGCAGCTTGGCGCAGCCCTCGGGGTAGATGAGGTGATCGGTGCCCGGCACGTAAGCGGCAAAGAATCCGCCGAGCGAGTCCTCGTCGCTCCGGCGGGTCGCGCCTTTCTCCCGCACAAAGATCAGCACGTGATGCACGACCTCGCGCGCCGTCGGTTTCACCTCAAATGCGCGCACCCATTTGTCTTCGCCGAAGTTGGTTTCCACGGTCACGTTTTGATACGGCATCGTGCCGGTCGCCTTCACCTCGATAGGACTGGCGATCTGCACGATCGCATCCGGTTTGCCGATCTGCCATTCACCCGGCCACTGGCGTGCGAGCGGCGCATCGTGCGGCTCGCCGAGCGGCTTGCCCGCAGCGATCCACGCCAGCAGGTCCGCGCGATCGCGCTCGGCGAGCGAGCGGTCATTGGCCCACGGCGAGTGCGCGCCCGGCGCCGGCGGCGCGGCAAACCACGGCGGCATGAGCCGGCGCTCGACCATCTTGCGGATCATCCCCGCCTTCGCCGCAACTTGCTCCGCGGTCTCCAGCGGAAAAGGCGCGATGCCAGTGGCGCGATGGCACTCCAGGCAATTCGCCTGGAGGATGCGCGAGATGCGGTTGTGGTAAGTGATCTCCGTACGCGGCGTCGCGGGCGTCTGCGTGAGATCGAGCGCGCAACCCGGCGCCGCCGTGGCCGCGATGGCCGGCAATTGCCCTGCCAGCGCGGCTTCCAGGGCATCGGCCAGATAACGATGCCGCGGCGCATCGAGCGAATAGCCGAGGCCGTATTGATCGTCGATCGCGCCGCGATAGGTCAGCGTGCGGCGCGCATCCACCACGAAAACATCCGTGCTGGAAAGCGCGCCGAGGACTTTCGCGAGCGCGCCCGCCGGATCGGCGGCACACGGCGCGGCGACGCCCGCATCCTTGAAGGCCGCGCGCAGTTGCTCCGGCGTGTCGGTGGCGGTGGACGCGACGAGAAGAAACGCGACGCCCTGGTCGCGATACTGCCGCTCGAAGCTCGCGAGCGTAGGCAGGTAGCGCTTGCTCACCGGGCAGCTCCAGCTGGCGAGCGCGATCACCAGCGCCTTGTTCTTTGCCGTGAAATCCGAGAGCCGATGCGGCTTCCCATCGAGATCGGTGAAGGCCGCGTCGGGCAGCATCGCCTCCACTCCGTGCTCGCCCGGTTTGAGCCGCGCCGCTTGTTCCCGCGGCTCAAAGGGCGGAGGCGCGGCGCCCGTCGGCACGGGCGTGGGCTCCATCCAGTTGCGAGCGATTGCCTTCACATCTTCGAGCGTCACCGAGCCGTTGCCATTCGGAGCGAGCTTTGCCAGCCAGCGAGCTTGAGAAAGTTCCGCGCCTTCGAGCGTGCCGTTGCCATCCTTGTCGAGTTGCTTGAAGCGCGTCTCGAGTTCCGCGGCAGAGAACCCGGCAGGCGGCTTATCTCCTGCCTTCGCAGCCTTTCGGCCCAAGTGCCCGAGCACTTCGCGCAGGGTAAAAAATCCATCGCCATCCGCGTCCGCCCCGCGCAACAACTCGGCAATCGGCCTGGCTTCCTCGGCCGAAAGTTTTCCGTCGTGATCCGCGTCGAGCTGTTTGAAGCGGCCTTCGATCAAGGCAATGCCGGCCTCGAGTTGCTGAGCCGGCAGCTCGGAAGCGAGAGCGAGCGAGAGAGTGGCGAGGAGAATGGATTTTTTCATGAATGCGATGGAGTGACGCCGGGAGCCGGCGGGCGGTTACATAACACATGGCATCACGCCCCGTCGCGGGCTTTCTCTGGTCCATCCGGTGGTCCTTTAAGCTGTTCCTCACCGACAACGGGCGGATGGCCTTTGTGTCGGGCGATGGCGGCCCAGGCAATCCTCAGGTAAACCCCGCCGCCAGCGCTTCGCTTCTGGGCAACAATATCTTGATCGGCCGGTGGCGGGACCAACCCTCCAAGGTCCTCTTTACCTTGAGCACCTGGGATATCGGCGACCCCGCCTGGTCCGCCATGGGCATGGATTTCATGGCTTCGGCCAAGGACGTCTTCTGGCGCTGGATCGATCCGGCTAACGATCCCACACGTGCCGGAATCACCATGGACCTGGACTACCTGTACCGCCTCACCCTGCGCAAACGCGCCGGCACTTTCTCGCAAAGGCTCATCCTCGACCCGGAGCTTGGTAAGATCACGGTCAACGGCCAACAGGTGCTCACCGCCTTGGGCGAGGGTGGCCACTCTGAAAGCCTGTTATGCACATTGTTTGAAAAGCGAGTTAAGCATGAGGCACGCGAAGGCTAACCAATGGAGGCCCTCCAGCGAGGGAGCCAGCCGCTCGTAGTCGCGCGCCAGACGCCGGAAACGGGCGGCAAGAGCCAAAGGAACCTTCGACTACCCAGCGTCGGGGGAGCAGAACAAAGCCACGTGTGGCTTCCGAATGTTTAACTACTTCCAACCCCACGGCGTGCTCGGCCGCTAGCGTCGCAGGCTCTTCTCCGGTGTAACCTTGATCGACAAACGCTACCTCCACTTTGTCGCCGGTGGTAAAAAGATGCATAACAGGCTCTAGGCGTCGCGCTGACCCCTAGGCGTCGCGTAAAGCACCTCAAAGAGCGATTTTCAGAAGCTGACCCCTCTTACCTCTTACTGGCGGGCAAAGGCGGGCGGCGCGCTCGCGTGGCGCGATGCCTGCACGGCTGGGGCACGCAAACACCCACGCGGCGGGACGCCGCCACTCTTACCGGGAGCGCGGTTGGCGACGGCGCGCAGTTACGCTAATCGGATATGCCGAACTTGCCGCGCACTTCTTGAGCGAGTGCTTGCATCTGCGGGTCGGAAGCATTCCCAGCGATCTCCGCCCACTTCGCAGTTACAGCCGAACCAAGCGCGGGGTCTCCGAAAGCCAGCGCGATTGGCTTCAACTCGCGATCAGTTCCCGACAAGGCGGACAAGTTAATTGTGGCGGCAACGGCAAAGTCGCTCCTTCGCACCGCTAGCATCGTCGCGTTCTTCAAGATGATGGCTTTGCCCAAAGCGTTCGAGGCATTGTAAGCCTGCTGCCAGGCGGTCCAATTCACCGGCCAAGGTGCCGCCGACCCTGATTCTGATTCTCGAGTATTCCAGTCCAGCGCAAAGTGCTTCGCGGACCAGTAAGTCAGGCGCTTGAGGTTGCCATCGGGTCGCTGGGCAATGTCCAAAAGCAGCTTTTTTCCCCATTGCTCGCCGTCGAGGGCGGCGCTTAGTATCAACGAACCCGCGCCGCGGAAGCCGCACTGCTTCTGTTTCATTCTGAGCCACACGCTTCGTGCTAGAGGCTTTCTGCGATTGTTGGTCTTCGACATTTTTCAGGGTCAGATTTCCACTCGCCGGAAAATCGACGAGCTTCCATCCCCCTGATGGCGTCGGCCACGTCGTAGCGAGCAGCCCCTCCGACGTTGAAACAACCAACTCCTCCCACTTTGCGGCTTTAACGGCAGGGTCGTTTGATGCCTCGAACGCCTGCACTATGGCCTGTTCAGGCGCGGAGAGACTCCCCGGAGCCTCTTGTATGGTGCGAATGGCGGCCTCGTCGAATTCTGATAGTTGATCGGCATTGGCTCTGGAGCAAGCGAAAGCAGAAACAAGGGCCGCCGCGATTATTGAAAGACTGTAAGTGTTCATTGTTATCTAGGTTTGTCCGATTTGAAGCCGACATAGGTGTTAATCCAGTAGTGTCCGAAATCATTGCTTGGGTAGTGCTTAGTGCCAGCAAACTTCACGCGGGTGCTGTCGCCTTCGATTCGTTGGGCGCAGGCTGTCGAGCTCCCGCCATCGCCTGCAACACAAAGAGTCTGACCGGAAGCCGTTAACCGCGCGACCAAATCGGCAACAGGATACTGCGTAGTGGCCGCAGTCTGCGTAACGGTAAAGATCAATTTTTTCTTGTCGCTGGTTGGTCCAATCTCGGCGAAGCCAAACCAAGGATGAATATTGTAGGGTTCGCCGACAAGATTGCTGGCAAAGCCGCCAAGCGCGGCTTGATGGACGGGCGGACTCAGAGGCACGACGCCCGTGGTAATGGCGAAAGTGCCTTTTCCTTTCGCACTGAGATACTCGGCATTCGCCTGCTCAAACGGACTCGTTCCGCCTTCGGAGCTAGCGGGGCTATTGGCCCCGGCGACAACACAGCCGCCATGACAACGGGAAGTCATTTCGCCGTGTCCTATGCCCCTTATTCTTCCGGCAAGGCCTCCATCGAAGAAGCAAAAGTTTCCGTTAAGGATGAGGTCATAGTAATCCTGACTCTTCGCCACCACATCGGGCATCCCATAAATCTTTGGATTGGGTTGGTAGGTCTCGATAACCTTCATGTCCGTGCTCTCGTGGCGCATCGCTGTAATTCGGATGTTGTGCGATCCGGACTTGAAGTAGCGGACATGCAGCCGGGTGTTCTGCTCAAGCATGTAATCTCGCGCGGCGTGGAAGTATTTCGTGTTGCCGACCTCTTTCACGACAGTAAAGCGCAGCTTATCGGTCGCCCACGTTTCGCTCTTGTCCGCCTTGCCAAACTTCATCACGAGCTTGCCTTCGACTTGAGCCGTCCAAGCGTTCTCCGGCTCTGCACGGACGTAAAGTTTCTCCGGCAGCTTGTTCGTCTCGGAAAGAGCGAACGGGAACGTGACCTTGCCTGCCGCTGTGCATTCCTTGGTTTTGTAGAACGCCAGTTTCGTGATGTCGCCGCCTTCATACTCGAACCACACTGCGCCCCACGTTGCCGCGCCAATAGTCTTCAGCTCCTCCGCGTCGTCGTCATTTGTTTCGCTAGCTGGCTTGTTCGGGTCTGACTGTTCTTTATCCCACGCGCCATTCGAGAGTTGGTCGTTGACGAACATATACTCCGTCGCCTTCTCCTTAGCTTCGACGCTGGCGGTGTCCTCCGCCCCGGCTGTCTTCAAGCTGCTGTCGCTGCCTTCGCCAACCTTGCCGTCGTTGTTCAAGTCACTGCCTAACTCAAAAGGCATTCCGAGGATTGCGCGAGGGTTTTGAAGGTAGGAGAAACCGTCGTCATCGAACTCCTGGACTGCCACGATGAGATGATCCTTATTGAGTTGAAGATCGCCTATTGTACGGTAAGGATCGCCGAGCTTGATTTTATCGGGAAGGTCTATTTCATGGAGACTCTGGGTGGCGCGATTCCAAAATAACAACACCTCCCTGGAATAAGGCGCGGTGTTCGTCGGGCCATCGATCGTCCTGGCCTTGAGGAGGATATCCCCTTGGTTGTTCATTCCCGCGCCGGCGTTGTAGTCGCTGGGAAAGGCAAGCTGGTTCTTAAAAATGCCAAGCACCGAGTAGAAGTCGATGGGGTCTTGGCCCTCCACTTTAAGGAAGGGGTGATTGGTTTCAGAAGGCGGAACCAGTATTTCTTCAAGCGTGGTGACGTTGCCAAGGTAAGGGGACAATCCAATGACGCAGTAACCTTCGGGGACGGCGCCGATGGCGAGCGCTTGAGAAGAGTCATATCCATTCGATTGAAAAACGTCTTCGAGGCCTGCTCCACTCAAGATGCTTAAGTGGGGCTGTCCCGAGGCATCGTAATTAAAGCCGACGGCTGCTCCCGAGTCATTGAGCAACTCCGCGAAAAACGGATAAGTTGGACTTTCATCAATGAATGGAATCGATAACGCGGCACAATCCGAACAGTCACGAAAGGCCCACGTTTCCGATCCAAACGTCACGCCGCTATTCTTGATGCGGCCATAACCAGACGAAATGTCGTCGAAATATGGGTATTGCCGAAATAGCGAATGGAAGCTCGGATAGGAGTCGCCCGGTGACATCACATAGCCTTGAGGATACCCATCCTCGGGATGTTTAGGATTGGAACCCGCGCCGGTAATCGCTCCCGCAGTATTCACAGAGTCTGCCCAGATGTAGGCGGTGCCCTCCTCGCCTAGGTGATAACTGAGTGAATAGTCGATTGTTGAACCCGCTTGCGCTCCATCCTTCCAGCCTACTACATGAGTGATGTCGGGAGGTTCGGAGTCGTTATAACCGAAAGCGACCTGATTGGAGTCGTCGAGCGCGATGTCCCAAACCGAGTTGTCTCCGATGATCGGTGTGCTGATGTCGATGGCGATGTAGTGAATGACCGGGATGTCCTGCACTCGGCGGATGTCGAGTGGGTATTGATCCACGCCATCCCACACCCCATCGCCGTCGGTGTCCTTCAGATTTGGGTTGGTGCCGAGGGCAGCTTCCTCTGCGTCGCTCAGACCGTCGCCATCGGAGTCGGATGAATTGGGATTGGTGCGGGAGACCCTTACCTCGTATCCGTCTGTGAGGCCGTCGCCGTCAGTGTCCGGGTTATGGGGATCGGTATGATAGCGGGTGACTTCATCGACATCGGTAAGTCCGTCGCCGTCGCTATCGGTACTTGTCGGGTGAGCTTCCAACTTCAGAAAGAAGCGCGTGGCATTAGTGGGAGTGTTAAAGGATGCGATAGCTCCTGTTCCCAGCACCAACGATGGATAGTAGTTCCACGTTACCAGATCCTCCGACCACAGGATGTAGTAATACATTCCCGCCTGGCCCCACCACGAGAGGGTGGCAGTTCCGTTGATCGGGTCGTAACCTATCCGGCTGCCGTCGTTCGGGTCGCTCGCGCTCTGAGGCATCGTCGAAGCCGACGCCATCAGCAGGAAGATAAGAATAAGTAACTTCCGAGTTCATGGCCTTCCTCCCGCGCTCGGAAGGTCGATCATGATCGTGCCTGGGCCAGGCCAATAGTTGATGACCGTATCTTTGGGAACGGGCGGATGCTCCTTTAGCCATTGCTCTTGCTCGACGCGCGCAGCCTCCCGCTTCGCGCAGGCGTCAATGAGCTTCTGCCGATTGGCATCGAAATAAACGTGAAGTGTATCCAGTCCGGCAGGCCCGCATCGGTCGCATCTTGTTCCTTATCCTCGATGAGCGTGTATTCGGAGCGCGTCTTACTCAATTTCGAGAGGAGCACGCCACGTTCGGCGTCGAGTGCTTCTATCGGTTCGTTGCCGATCGCCAGCATCAAGCCATAGACGGTGTCCTCAGTTTCGATCTGCCCGAGAGTTGTAAGGTAGTTAAAGTCGATGTTACTCAAGGCGCGAAATTCACGCCCTCCGGCGCACCAGTGCAACACAGTAACTCCGCGATCGAAGACGGTAACGAACAGAAAGAGCATTTGCGACTTCTTCAATTCCTCCTCCACCAGCGGGTCCGCGGCTTACGCTGAGAACGGAGGCGCGGTGGACGAAGGGGTAATCGCTGGCTGAACTGGAGTCGGGGGCGGCGCGACGCGGTTGAAGAAGACGAAGTGATCGCCAAGATCAACCTTGGTGCTCTGGATGATGCGATACGGGAACTGAGGAAGCTCCTTCGGCGGCAACGCGGAAGGCGGCCGTGCAAAGGCGGAAATTGCACCGAGCAGAATGAGGATTGAAGCGAATAAACGGTTCACGGGGAAATAAAAGCAAATCGAGTTACGTGTTACTGATGGAATAATCTCTCCAGTATCTTCCTCCTACGGTCAAGCGCCAAACATGGCGCACCGAAAATTTCCCAGCGCTCCCGGCGTCCGGAATCTTCTTGGGCCAGGGGTTCGCCGAGCGCGGGAGGCAAAGAACTGGTCGCAAGAGGATCTCGCGCGCAAACTCCAACTTGCCGGCTGGGACGTCGATCGCACGCTCATCGCCCGCATCGAACTGCGCACTCGTTGCGTGACGGACATGGAATTGCTGATGCTCGCGAAAATTTTGGGGGTCACGCTGAACGCCTTTTCGGTGCCGATTCCGGACTGATCGCGAATGAGTGGTAGGTTGCGTGTTGAGAGGCGCCTGCTTTTCCGCTACAGATCGGCGCTCCGCTGCGCGCCACTCAACTTTCAACACTCCACTTTCCCATGACGCAAAATCTCGAGAGCAAAGTCGAAGAGTTTCGCGCCACTTTTTCCAAAGTCCACGCGGAGATGGGCAGGATGATGGTGGGGCAGGACGAGATTCTCGAAGGCGTGCTGGTCGCATTTTTTGCCGGCGGTCATGTGTTGCTCGAAGGCGTGCCGGGGCTCGGCAAGACAATGCTCGTGCGCACGCTGGCCGAGGTCGTGAACGTGAAGTTTTCGCGCGTGCAGTTCACGCCGGACCTCATGCCGGCGGACATCGTCGGCACCAATATCATCGTGGAAGATGAGGCGGGCCGGAAGGAGTTCCGGTTTCAGCGGGGGCCCATCTTTGCCAACATCGTGCTCGCGGATGAAATCAATCGAGCGACGCCCAAGACGCAGAGCGCGCTGCTCGAGGCGATGCAGGAGCAGCACGTCACGGTCGGCGGCACACAGCACGGGCTCCAGCAACCGTTTCTCGTGCTCGCCACGCAGAATCCGCTCGAGATGGAAGGCACCTACCCGCTGCCCGAGGCGCAGCTCGACCGATTCTTTTTCAAGCTCAAGGTGCGCTTCCCCACCGCCGAGGACATGCACACCATCCTCGAACGCACGACGACCAACGAACCGCCGTCGATCGCGAAAGTGTTAGGCGATCCGCACGAAATCGTCGCGCTGCGCGAAGTGGTGCGGCAGGTGCCGATGGCGCGCGAAGTCCAGGCTCACGCCATCGCTCTGGTGATGTGCACGCATCCCACCGACCAGCACGCCTCGCCGCTCGCTAAAAAATACGTGCGCTACGGCGCGAGCCCGCGCGGTGCGCAGGCGCTCATCCTCGCAGGGAAAATCCACGCGCTGCTCGACCGCCGCTATCACGTCTCGCGGGCCGACATCGACCGGGCCGCGCACGCCGCGCTGCGCCACCGCATCATCTTGAATTTCGAAGGCGAAGCCGAAGGCACGAGCACGGACGAAGTGATCGCGGAGATCCTCCAGCAGAACGAAGGATGAAGCGAACCTGCTTTAATCCCCGAGCTCCACGTTCCAATAAGCGAAGTCGATGAAGTGGCGCCAGCTTTCGTGCACTTTGCTGTCAAAGGTGATGTGCAGGAAGGGCCGCCACTTTGGGCGCTCGGGCTTCTTGATGAGTCTCATCCCGACCTGATGCGGCAGGCGGTTACCCTTGCGCGTGTTACACGGAATGCAGGAGCACACGATGTTTTCCCAGCTCGTGAGGCCGCCGCGATCGCGCGGGATCACGTGATCGAGATTGAGGTCGCGCCGCTCGAAGACCCGGCCGCAATACTGGCAGGTGCACTTGTCGCGCTCGAAGATATTTGCGCGGGTGAACTTCACTTCTTTCTTCGGCATCCGATCGAAGAGCAGCAGTACGATCACGCGCGGCACGCGAATCTTGAAGGAGATGGTGTGAACCATTTCATCCTCGGGCTCGCGCTCGGAGACTTCGCGCCAGCTCTCGAAATCGTGGGTGAAGAAATTGTTGCCGGCCGTGGCATTGACCACCTGCGCGTGGCCCTGGCAGAGCAAAGTAAAAGCCCGCCGGACGGAGCAGACATTGATGGCCTGCCACAAGCGGTTCAACACGAGGACTTGGCGGTCGAGCATAAACAGATGCGCCGAGCGGCGCGGAAAATTGCGCGGAAGCTAGCACCCTGGCCTTGGAGCGTCAACGCCGCCGGGTGGAGGTTGTCTTTTACTTTGGAGTTTGGCGTTTGACGTTTGGCCCCGCGCAGCGGCGGTTGCCCGTAGTCCTCTTTTCGAAAAGCTAGCCGCCTGCGGGCGGGCTCAACGCCAAACGCCAAACGCCAAACTTCAACGGCGCGTGGCGGAACGGTCTAAATTTTCCTCCTCGCGCCCTCGCTCTCCGCTGATACCGTGCGCCCTTCCCATGAAAATCACCGCGCTCTCCACCCTCCTCTGCTTCGCCCTCGCCGCCCAAGCCGCGGACAAGAAACCCGCGCCCACCGCCAATCCAGCGGAGAAAGGCGCCGCGAAATCCGAAGACCTCTCGACCTTCAAAACCGCCGATACCCTGTGGGCGCACCTCGCCGAACTGCGCAAGGAGCCCCACGTGCAGCCCAAGTCGCGCGAAGAAATGATCGCCATCGTGCAGGATTGGTTTGGCAAGCAGCGTGCGGCGGCCGACGCGTTCGTGCAAAAATATCCCGCCGACTCACGGCGTTGGGAGGCGAAGATGGTGGGCTTGCAAGCCACGATGCAGCTCAGCCAAATCCCGGGCGGCGCTGCGAAGGTCAACGCGGATGAAGTGATCAAGGAAATCGACACCATCGTTGCCGCGCCCGACGCGAGCGCAGACACCAAGGGTGAGGCGGAATTTGTGAAGACCATGATGCTATCGGGCAAGATTGACAAGGATAAGCCCGAGACCGCGGTCGCATTCCTCGCCGCCGGCGACGGCTTCCTCGAGAAGTACAGCGCGCACAAGCTCGCCGGTGAAATGCGCCAGTTTCAGATCCAGGTCGCCTCCGGCAACGACACGCCGCAGACAAGCGCGGTCTTGAAAAAATATGCCGAAGGCAAAGACGAAAAGCTCGCGAGCGCGGCGAAAGAAATCCTGGCCCAGCGCGAGAAGATGAAGGAGCTAAAAACCAAACCGGTCGCGCTGAAATTCACGGCCACCGACGGCAGCGAGGCGGACCTCGGGAAGATGCGCGGCAAGGTGGTGCTCGTGGATTTCTGGGCGAGCTGGTGTGGCCCGTGCATCGCCGAGGCGCCAAACGTCGTGGCGACGTACAAAAAACTTCACGACAAAGGATTCGAAATCCTCGGCATCTCGCTCGACCAGGACAAAGCAGCGATGGAAGGCGCGCTCACCAAACAAGGCATGACGTGGCCGCAATTCTTCGATGGCAAAGGCTGGGAAAACTCGATCAGCAAATCCTTTGGCATCACCTCGATTCCCGCCGCATGGCTCATCGACAAAAAGGGGATGCTGCGCGAGACCAATCTGCGCGGGCCGGAACTCGGTGCCGGAGTGGAGAAGCTGCTGGCGGAGTAGCAAAATCGAATCCGTGGTTGGAGATCCACGGAATACACAGAAGGCACGGAAGAAGGCTCTCGTGAAGTGTCGCTTATTCTCAGCCGCCTCCACTTCTGTGTATTCCGTGGACTCCCATGTCTGCTTCCAAGTTAAAGAGCGTGTCCACTTTCGCCTTCACCGCCGGGTCCATCTTCAGGAGTTCCGGCCAGGGGCGGGGGTAGCCTTCCGTGGATAGCTTGCGCGTGGCGTCGAGGCCCATGTGGGAGCCGATGCACGGCACAGTCTGCGCGTGATCGAGTGCGTCGCACGGGCTCTTGATGAAGGTCGAGTCGCGCTGCGGATCGGTATTGGCGCAGAGCCGGAAGAGCACTGCGCTCGTGTCGTGCACGTCGCAATCCTCATCCACCACCACGATGTATTTTGAAAACATCATCTGCCCCATGCCCCACAGGCCGTGCATGATCTTGTAAGCCTGCCAGGCGTATTGCTTGCGGATGGAGACGAAAACCAAATTGTGGAAGACGCCTTGCGCGGGCAGCGCGATGTCCACGATCTCGGGAAAAGTCATGCGCAAGACGGGGAGGAAAATGCGGACGCTGGCCGAGCCCATGTAGAAGTCTTCCATGGGTGGAATGCCGACGATGGTGCAGGGATACACGGCCTCGCGCCGATGGGTGATGGCGGTGAGATGGAAGAGCGGGTAATCATCGAGCGGCGTGTAGAATCCGGTGTGATCGCCGAAGGGCCCCTCGGGCCGCATCTCGCCGGGTTGCACGTAACCTTCGAGCACGAAATCGACGTCCGCGGGCACTTCGAGATCGACCGTCTCGCACTGCACCAGCGGCACCGGCTTCTTGCGCACAAAGCCCGCGAAGAGAATCTCGTCGAGCCCATCCGGGAGCGGCGCGGTAGCGGCGAAGGTGTAAGCGGGATCGCCGCCGAGGGTTACCGCCACGGGCATTCGCTCGCCGCGTTCGTAGTACCGCCTGCCATGGCGCGCGCCGACTTTGTGCACCTGCCAGTGCATCCCGGTGGTCTGCGCATCATAGACCTGCATGCGATACATCCCGAGATTGCGCTCGCCGGTGTCGGGATCGCGCGTGTGCACGCAAGGCAGCGTGATGAAGCGGCCGCCATCCCGCGGCCAGCACTGGAGGATGGGGAGGTCGAGGAGGGTGGGGAATGTGACTGGTGAATGGTGATCGGTGGATGGTGTGGACGCGCTTCTTCCATTCCCTATTTCCCGATCGCCATTCACAAACCTCGCCACCACCTCTTTGCACGGGCCGTCCTTCACGCGCTTGGGCTTGGCGTTGAGAAGATCGAGACCTTGCATCGCGAGAGTCCATGCGTGTTTGAAGGAAGTGGGAGGCTTCGCTTTGAGGATCAACTCCATGCGGTGCATGAGTTCGTCGATGTGCTCGAGACCGAGCGCCATCGCCATGCGCCGCTGCGAACCCATCGTGTTGATGGCGAGCGGAAACTTGGAGGGCACGCCGTGCACCGTCGGCTGTTCGAAGAGTAGCGCTTTTCCGCCGCCGGGCGACTTCATCTCGCGATCGGCAAACTCCGTGATCTCGAGCTCCGTGGCCACCGGCACGCGCACGCGGCGCAACTCCCCGGCGCGCTCCAGCGCGGCGAGAAAGTCGGAGAAGGATTCGTAGGCCACGCGGCGCGGTTGGAGTTGTGACTGGTGACTGGTGATCGGTGGATGGAGCGGAGGCGCTGCTTCCATTCACCATCCTCCGATCACCATTTACAAGTTTCCGCTACGCGACGATGAGCACCGCGTCGTCGCCGCCGAGATTGGGGTCGAGCAGCGAGTGGGGGCTGAAGCCGGATGCGGTGAGCGCGAGATAGGTGGCCGCGACGTCGCTCGAGGGCGGGAGCGATCCCACGGCCAAAGACAGACCGTGTTCCTCGCCGGGCGGCGAGACCTCGCGCGGCCCGTGGACGGCCCACCGCGCGCGCTGGAAAATCTCCTTCAATCGCTCGGCGCGCCATCGCGCGGCGGTATCGCCGGCAGCCGCCTGAATGGTGATGGCGCGTGAAGGCATCGCGTTGAGATTGTGCAGCAGCGCGGCTTCCAGCTCGGGTGGGAATCCTTCCGGCCACTCGCACTCCGCCGGCGAGGCCACCCATCTCAGCTTGCGCGAAGGTTCGAGCGATGTGGGCTGGGCGGAGCGCTCGGAAGCGAGTTGGAGAAGAATTTTTTCGAGCGTGCGAATGCGTGCGTCGAGAAGCTCACAGCGATCGAGTAGAGCAACGAGGTCGGGCGCTGCCTGTGTGGGAGGCGCGGTAAGTTCAACCACCTCGCGGCACTTGGGACACTGCACCCGCCGGCGCCCGCCGCCGGCCGTGGATTTGATGGTGTGCCCGCACGCCGGACATTGCATCTCGGTCGTTTTGCGAGGCGCGGTGGGCATTGGTGGATGAAGGGGGTCAGGACTTCGCGGCTGCGCTGAGAAATGCGATCTCCTCTCCGCTGAGTCGCGCGGCCGTCGGCGGCTCGGGCCCGCCTTGCAAGGAAGGGGGCCACCAGAGCGGCACACGCGTTTGGCCCCCGCATTTCGGACACGCGATGGCGCGGCTTTGCCATCGCGCGTCGATCATCAGCTTTGCGTTGCATCCGGCGCACAGGAATCGGATTTCCACGGACAAAATTTCCGGCGGATACACCGGCATGCAATCGGTAGCGTGCAAAGGAACGGGCACCACTCGACGGCAAGCGGGACACTCCGCCAACGGATTCGCGGACTCCGCGTGGAGGAGCATTCGCTTTCCACAAACTGCACAAAAAAAATGAAGTTCGGACATGGAAGTGGGCGGGCAAATGATGGGGAATTTTTTGCCTCCCAATGCTTGACTCGCGCAGAGTGCCCCACTATTACTGGGGGTCAAGTCGAAACGTGAGCCCAAGATATTGAGGACATTCTCGATTTTCGCCGCAACCTGAAAGCGTCTCCGATGAATCCATTTCAGCTCTCAGAATCCCCCGCGGGCACCCTGCCGGCGGAGCTTCAGCCGGCGCGAATCCAATTCATCCAGCAAACTTTTCCGGAAGTATTCGCGGGCACTTCAGACACCCCGGTGGCGGGGCAAAAGGCGAAGGATATTCTGCGCTGGATTCACGACCGGCTTTTCCTCGAGGGCTGGCAACTCACCACGGTGCGCTCGCATCTCAGCCACATGTTGCGGGGGGCGCGCACCATCGCGGTCACGAGCGGCAAGGGCGGCGTGGGCAAGACCACGTTTGCGGTGAATCTCGCCGTCGCGCTGGCGCAGCAGGGGCGACGCGTGTTGCTCTTTGATGCGGACCTCGGCATGGCCAATGTGCATGTGTTCGCGGGCATCAATCCCGCGGCGACGCTGCTCGATGTCATCGACCGCCGCGCGAATCTCGCAAGCATTCTCGAGCCGGGGCCCGAGGGGATGAAGGTGTTGTGCGGCGCGTCGGGCATCAGCCGGCTGGCGACCTTGAGCGCGCCGGTGCTCGAGGCTCTCGGCCGCGAAGTGATGGCGGTGGCGGCGGACTTCGACGTTCTGGTCATCGACACCGGCGCCGGCGTGTCGCCCATGGTCACGCACTTCATCGGCATCGCGCAGGATACCATCGTGCTGGCGACGCCGAACCTCGCGGCGACTCTCGACGCTTACGGCGTAGTGAAGGTGATCCATGAAAGTGGGATCAAGACGCGCTTGCACGTGCTCATCAATCAAGCCGATGACGAAGCCCAGGCCGCGCGCGTGCTCGAGCGGATCGCCGGATGCGCGAGCCGTTTTCTCGGCACCGCGCTCGGCGATCTCGGCTACCTCCAGCGCGACGCGGCATTTGAGCAGGCAAATCAAAACCGCCGTCCGCTCAACGCGGTGGATCGGGTGAATGTGAACGCGCGGCGCATCTTCGGGATCGCGGCATTCCTCGGCGGCGCGGCAATGCCCGCCGGTGACGAGATGTCGTCTCATTCCACCAGCCACGCTGCTGCTTAGCCCGATCACCCCCAATCCCATGAACCTCGCCATAAATTCACCGCTCGAAACATTCAGCCCCGCCGGCAACGGCGATCCATTTGCCGCACTTGTCGGCGCATCCGCCGCGCCCGCGGAAGGTGTGGTGCCGTTCGCGCCGGCGGGCAGTTTCGTGGAATATTACGGGCTGCGCGAAAATCCCTTCGCCGACAGCGTGCATCCCGGATTCTTTTTCCGCACCGACGGGCACGCGGAAGCTTTTCGCAGCATGATGCTCGCGGTCGATTTCCAAGCCTCACTCGGGATGGTGACCGGCCCGAGCGGCACGGGCAAGACGCTCGTCACGCAGCTCCTCCTGCAGCAGCTCGAAGAGGCGAAACATTGCGTCGTGCTCGTGCTGGTGACGCCCGGGCTCAGCAAGACGGGGCTCTTGCGCGAGATTCTCTCCGAGCTGGATCTCGCGCTGCCGGCGGGAATCAACCGGGTGCAGGATCTCGTCAAATTGTTGAGCAATCACATTATCGACCTGCATCAGGAAGGCCGGCGGCTCGTGGTGCTCATCGACGAATGCCATCTCCTCTCCGCGGATTGCCTGCACATCGTCCGCACGCTCAGCAATATCGAAATCCCACGGCAGAAACTCACCACCTGCCTGCTCTTCGGCGAATCGCGCCTCGCCCAGCGGCTCGAACATCCCAGCTACGAATCGCTGCGCAACCGCATCTACATGAGCAGCGCATTGCGAGCGCTCACCGCGCCGGAGGCGGCGCAGTATATCCAGTTCCGTCTCATGACCGCGGGGCGGCTCACCGACGTCTTCACCGCGCCGGCGCTCGCCGCGCTGCACACACACGCCCGCGGAATCTGCCGCACGATGAACAAGCTCGCGATGCTGAGCATGATCGAAGGCGCCCTCCAGCAGGCACCCGCCATCGACGAGCCCACAGTCGCTGCCGCGGCGGCACACATGGCATGAGCGGTCACACCAAGACCGACCTCCGCCGCGGTCGCCTCCCCGCGCGCCAGGGGCCGGCGACCACGCAGGACGAGCAAGACCTCCTGCTAACCGTGGAGCGCGGAACGCGGAACGCGGAAAGTTCGCGGCTCACGAAGCCGTCCGCGCGGAGTTCACAGGAAGGACACGAAAAGCGCGAAGGCTCGAAATAATTTCTTCGTGTCCTTCGCGCCCTTCCTGTGGATCACTTCGCCGGCTCTTCGTTGAGCTTCGCCTTCACCTCCGCTTCGAGTTCGGCGTAAAGCTCCGCGTTGGCTTTCAGCAACTCCTTGGCGGCGTCGCGGCCTTGGGCGAGTTGCGTGCCTTTGTAGCTCAGCCAGCTCCCGCGTTTCTCGACGATGCCTTGCTCGAGGGCCAGGTCGAGCAGCGAACCGGTGAGGCTGATGCCTTCGTTGTACATGATGTCAAACTCCGCTTCCGTGAATGGCGGCGCGACTTTGTTCTTCACGATTTTGACCTTCGTGCGATTGCCGGTCACGGTGCCGTCGGTCTGTTTGATGGCTCCGATGCGGCGGATATCCACGCGCACGCTGGAATAAAATTTCAGCGCCTTGCCGCCGGGCGTCGTCTCGGGGTTGCCAAACATCACGCCGATCTTTTCGCGAATCTGGTTGGTGAAGACCACGATGGTGCGCGCTTTTGAAATGAGCGCGGTGAGCTTGCGCATCGCGGCGCTCATGAGCCGGGCCTGCGCGCCCACGGTGGAATCGCCGATCTCGCCTTCGAGCTCCTGCCTGGTCACGAGCGCGGCCACGGAATCGAGCACGATGACATCGAGCGCATTGGAGCGCACAAGGGTCTCGACGATGCGCAGCGCTTCCTCGCCGGAGCTGGGTTGCGAGACGAGCAAGTCGTCGAGATTCACACCGAGTTTCCTGGCGTATTGCGGATCGAGCGCGTGCTCCACGTCGATGAAGGCCGCGAGTCCGCCGCGCTTCTGGGCCTGGGCGATGAGCGTGAGGGTGAGGGTCGTCTTGCCGGAAGATTCGGGGCCGAAGACTTCGCAGATGCGCCCGCGCGGAAAGCCGCCGACTCCGAGCGCCCGGTCGATGAGGATGTTGCCGGTGGGGATCACTTCCACATCCATCTGCTTCGAGTCGCCGAGCCGCATGATGGCGCCGTCGCCGTAATCCTTGGCGATTTGCTGGATGGCGAGCTCGAGATTCTTGCGCTGTGCGACGGCGATTTTGTTTTCTTCGGGGGGTGCGTCGGTTTTCGTGGCCATAGGCGCGGGAGGCTACACGAGAGGGGAGTGGAGAGTGAAAGGGGAAAGTGAAAACGTTTCGATAGAGCGTTTTGTCTTTCATCCATCGTCACATGTTTTCTCTAGCGTTCGCGCGGGGGCGGCGCTTGTGTGGCGCTGCATTCGACATGGAGAACCAATCCGCCGCGGACGAACCAATCCCCGCACCACCCGACGACATTCCCGCCGCGCCAGCCGAGCCCGGCGATCCCGTCGATGAACTCCACCAGATCGCCGAAGCCGCGCAGCGCGGCCGGCTCTCGCAAATGCAGGAAGAGCGGGCGGCCGTGCTCTTGAGGGAAGCGCTCCGAGGCGGACGCACCGGGGTGGCGCGCGCTGTCGAGACGCTGCCGCTCCTGCCGTGGCTCACGGGCGTGCGCGCCTTTGAGTCCGTGTGGCCGGAACTCACGGCGGGCTTTCGCACTCAACTTTTCTCCGGGCTCGCCAAGGATGGCTCCGAAGCCGCACGCCGGGTGCGTCTCAGCCTGGCTCGCGCGCTTTTCAAGATCGACGTGCCCGCGGCGCTGAAGCTCGCGGTGAATGTCGTCAAGGACATGCACGACAAGGAAGCCGACGGCATCTCGGCAAGTGACGCACTGACTTTTTCAAATGTCTTCATCGGCCGCGGACGGCCTTGGGTGGCGCAGTTGCCGCTGGCGGAACTCAAGCCCGCGGATGGCGACCTCCTCGTGCATCTCGCGCTGCTCTCCGCTTTCGCGCAGCCGCATCCGCCGGTCACGCAGCTCGGCATTTTGAAGTGGGCGCAGGAAAATGGCCGGCTCGACAAGCTGCGCGAGACGGCGCTCTCCGCCGTGGCCGATGGGGTCGGCCGCTGGAATGCGAAGTGGCAAAATGCCACGCGCAACGAAATCGCGGACCTGCCCGAAGCGATCGCCGCGGCGCTCAAGCCCGCGGAAACTTCTGATCCCGAATCGCGCGAAATCGAACCACCCACCACCGAAGAAACGGCGGAAGAAACGGGCGAAGCAACGCCGCGAAAGGAACGTCCCGTCTATGTCTCGCGAGAGGAAGAAGCCCGGCTGCGCGCTCAGGAGGAGGGCGGCGCCGCGCCCCCGGAGCCGCAGGAAATGGAGAGCGCGGACGACGAAGAAAAGGAGGACGAATCCAACGAGCCAAGGCGGACGCGCGAACCGCGGGACCGCCGCGAGCCGCGCCAGCAGCAGAGCCGCGGGGCGCAGCCGTTCAACGTGACGCAGGCGCTGCGGCAAATCGAGTCGCACGTGAATTCGCTGCGCGTGGAACTGGAAAACGCAAAGAGCAAATTGCGGAGCCGGGACTTCGAAGGCCAACGCGCGCAACGCAGGCCCGACGTGCCGGTGATCGAAGGCGAACCGACGCCCGAGGAACTCGCGCGGCTCAACCGGCAGCTTGAGTTGCGCAACACCGAACTGCAAACCCGCATCGACGAACTGACCCAGCACGCCGAAGACGTCGCCGCCTCGACCGGCGCGCTCGGCGATCAGCCCGTCACCGATCTCGACTCGCAGCTCCGCGCCCTTCTGGCGCTGAAGCTCCAGGAAGATTACGCCGACTTTTTGGCGCTCGAACTCGAACGCAATGACGTGGTCGTGCAGCAGCATTACCGCACGCTCATCCGCCACCTTTTCGAGGTACTCCTTGCCCAAGGCGTGCCGCTCAAGTAGCCGCGGCGCCTCGCCCGATCCGCTGAGTGAGCACATGGTCCCACAACGTGACCAGAAGGTTGCGTTTGCCCCCGACGCTGCACGCGCGAAAGCTGGGTGGGCCAACAAGACCGCAACCAAACCTCTGAAATCATCAACGTGAGACGATCGAAAATCCTCGCCAAGATTCGCGCCGGGAAAGTCGCCCGCATTTGCGCCATCGGCTCGCCTCTCGGGATGGCGCCGGCAATGGCCGCGCACTTTCACTACGACGGCGTGTGGGTGGACGCAGAGCATCGCGCGTGGGAGGCGCGCGAAGTGGATGCCATGATCGGACGGCATCACGCGGCGGACATCGACTGCCTGTGGCGCCCGCCCACGAAGGAAAAGAACGCCCTCTACCGCCTGCTCGAAGACGGCGCGACGGGCCTCATGATCCCGCACGTCTCAACCCCGGAGCACGCGCGCGCGCTGGTGCAGGCGGTGAAGTTTCCGCCGCTCGGCGACCGCGGCTTCGACGGCGCGGGACGAGACACGGCCTTCTGGTTCGGCGCGCCGAAGGACTACGTCGCGCAGGCAAATCGCGAGACTTTTCTCGTCGTGCAGATCGAGACGCAGGAAGCGCTCGATCACGTGGATGCGATCGCGGCGGTGCCGGGCGTGGACATCCTCTTCATCGGCCCCGGCGACATTTCGCTGCGGCTCGGCTGCACGCCCGGCGTGAGCGACCCGCTGATGCTGGAGGCGCAGAAGAAAGTCGCCGCCGCGACGCGCCAGCACGGCAAGGCCTGGGGCCGTCCCGCGGGCACGGCCGGGGAGGCGCGCGTCCTCATCGAGCTCGGCGCTCAGCTCGTCTCGATGGGCGGCGAGTTTGGCGCGCTGCACCGGCAATTCTCCGAGTGCTCGGCGCACTTCGATGAAGTGCTCGGCGAAGTGTCCGGCGCACCCGCGCCCTCTCCGCTCGCAACAGGCAAAACCTATTGAGCTCCATGAAACAAGACGCCGGCCCCCTGCCCTACACGGACACCAAGCCCGTGGGCGCGGCGGACTTTTATTTGGGCATCAACGCGACCTTTCGCTTTGTGCTGGAAAAGTTCGGCGTGGAAGGCCTGCGCCAATACTGGAGCGATCTCGGCGCAAACTACTTTGCGCCTGTCACGGCGCGCTGGAGCGCGGGCGGCCCACCCGCCGTCGCTGCCTACTGGCGTGCGTTCTTCACCGCCGAACCCGGCGCCGAAGTCGAAATAAGCGAAACGAAGGACGCCGTGACGCTCGACGTAAGGGTCTGTCCCGCGATCAAGCACCTCCGCGCGCAAGGCCGCGAAATCGTCCCGTGCTTTTGTCAGCACTGTTACTTCATCGGCGAAGCGATGGCGCAGCCCGCCGGATTCACCGTCCGCATCGAAGGCGGCAACGGTTCGTGCCGGCAGACATTTCTGCGCCGCTCCGCCGCGCCCGCGCCGCAAGACCTCGCACAAATCAAGGAGGCAACATCCTAGGCGCCTACGATTTTTGCGGGCACTACGAGTGGACCTTTGAGTGGTTCCGTGTCCGCGGCGGCGAGCCGCTCGTGCGCGAGTATTGGGACGAGGCCATCGCAAAGGATTCGCAGAGGCACGCCGCCGCGCTCATCGCGGCGAAGGGCATCGCGGGCATGGAGGAGTATTGGGCGCACACGCTCGCCGAGGAGGCCGCCGGTTATTACAACACCACGACCGAAAAAGTTTTCCGCATCGACATGCACGAATGTCCCTCCAAGGGTTTCCTCCTCCGCAACGGCCTCGCGCAATACCGAGACTACTGCGATCACTGCATGGGCTGGATCGGACCGGTGATGAAGGACGCGGGCTTCGTGGTGGATCACGAGCACAACCACTGCGGTCAATGCTGGTGGGAGATGCGTCGCACGGACGATCTCACACCGCCGAGCGCGACCGGTGAACTGAGCGGCGCCAACGACGTGCGGCTGCGCGGCGATTGGCAGCGGGCGGTGGCGCCGGACATTTTTTCACGATCCACCGATCCCGACGACAAGCTCCCCATCCCATGAACCTCCACTACACCCTCCTCGCAGCCATTCTCCTCGCTGCTCCCTGTCCGGCCCAGCAGACGCCTGAGCAGAAGAAAGACACCACGCTCGCGCCGCCCAAAGGATTGAAGACAAAGCTCGCGCCCGGCTACACGATTCCCATCGTCGATATCAGCGCGGAGAAGGAGCGGCAGATCATCGTGGACCGCGAGGCTGGCCAGTATCTCGGCCATCCCACCACCCTCCTGCTGGAGGACAACAAGACGATGCTCATCGTGTATCCCAAGGGCCACGGGCGCGGCGCGATCGTTTACAAACGCAGCACCGACGGCGGCAAAACGTGGAGCGAACGCCTGCCGACGCCGAAGTCGTGGGAGTCTTCGCTCGAAGTGCCCACGCTGCATCGCGTGGTGGATGCGGCGGGGAAAAAGCGCGTCGTCATGTTCAGCGGGTTGTATCCGATCCGCATGGCGGTGACCGAAGACGACGGCGTGACATGGAGCGAGCTGAAGAAGATCGGCGACTTCGGCGGTGTAGTTACGATGGCGACCGTCATCGGCCTCAAGACGCCCGGCCAATATCTCGCCTTCTTCCACGATGACGGACGCTTCATCCGCGGCGGCGACGAGGAGAAGTATCGCGTTCATACTCCGCACAGCGACCACACTTCGCCCGCTGCAAAGCCGTGGCGCTTCTGGGTGCTCACCACGCTTTCCAAAGACGGCGGCCTCACCTGGAGCGTGCCCGCGCCCATCGCCTCGTTGCCCGACGCAAACCTCTGCGAGCCCGGCGCGCTGCGTTCTCCCGACGGCAAACAGATCGCCGTGTTGCTGCGCGAAAACGCGCGCCGATACAATTCCTTCGTCATCTTTTCCAACGACGAAGGTCTCACTTGGACCGAGCCGCGCGAGCTGCCCGCCGCGCTCACCGGCGACAGGCACGTGGCAAAGTATGCGCCCGGCGGCCGGCTCTTCATCAGCTTCCGCGACACCACGCACGTGAGCCCCACCAAGGGCGATTGGGTCGGCTGGGTCGGCACCTACGAGGACATCGTGAAAGGCCGCGAAGGCCAGTATCGCGTGCGCATCATGGACAACACCAAGGGCGCCGACTGCACTTATCCCGGCGTCGAACTGCTGCCCGACGGCACCTTCGTCACCACTACTTACGGCCATTGGACGGAAGGCGAACCGGCCTACATCGTGAGCGTGCGTTTCAAGCTCGCGGAGCTGGATGGCAAGCTGAAGCGGTAAACCGCAGCAGTGTTCTGCGTGGCCGCTCGCGCGCCGGTGAACGTCGATCCCATCGCCCCGGCAAACCAAGCGCGGAGCGGCGACGCCTCGCTCCCGCAAGCGCCCACGAGGCATCTTGCGGTCGGCATGAACCCAGACGAAGCGAGAGCGCTCCCGATTCTGCTGCGGCATTCCCCGGGCATGGCGCTGCGCGGGCGAACCTACCTCGTCGAGGAAACTGCGGCGCGGGAGTTGAATGCATCCGGCATTCGATTCACGGAGATCGTTCCGAACAAAGCGCGTCTGCATTGTCTGAGCCGAGTGACGGGAAAGAAGATAGGACGACGGTTCATTTTGATTCGGATGCTTCGCTGTGGGTGCGGGTGATTTTGAAGTGCAAGGGCTGGGGCTGGTTGGCCTGATAGATTTCCTCTTCGAGCTGGCGCGACTTCGACTCCAGCGCCTCGATCTGTCCGTCGAAATCGGCCAGCTTGCGCTCGTAAGCCGCCGCGCGTTTCTGAAGCGTTTCGTCGCCGGGCGCTGCGGCGAGCTCGCGCTTGGTGCGATCCAGCGTTTTTTTTGCGCGCCAGAGATCGCGCAACGGAACGACGCACTGCTCGTTGCGCTGCGCGTTCAATGCGGCGACACGCACGGCCTGTTGATACTGCGGTGTGTGCTCGTTGCTCTCGAGTTCGAGCTTCGAGGCGAGCACGTCGGCCGCGTATTCGCCGATGAGCTGGTCATTGATGAAAAGCTGATAGTTCCCCGGCGCGAGGCCGTGGACGTAGAGCGCCTCGTAGCTCAAACGATGGCCGAGCGGGATGAGCGCCGCGCCGGCTTTGGCGGCCTCCGGCACGGACATCGGCAGCCCGGCGGGGTGAAAGGTGAATTGCAAACCGCCGTCGGTGAACTTCGCCTTGCTGACTTTTCCGCCCGTGACTTTTGCCGTGGGCTCGCCTTCCGCGGCGCGGGAAATTTCGATGGTCGAGCTGCGCTTCGACAAGCCGAGGTCGGACACCACCGAGTAGGCCATGATGATCTGCCCGCCAGCGTCGGGATGGATGCCGTCGGGGATGAGCGTGAAGTCGGGCGCGGTCTTGCGCGACTGCTGCGTGAACTGGTTGAGCGGGCCATACAGGTCCACGATGCCCGCGCCCTGTTCACCGGCAAATTCGCGCAACCACGAACCGTAGAGCGCGAGCACGCCATTGTAGTAGCCGCCGCGCCCTCGCGAGTCCGGCTTCGGGTTCAACTGCGTGGCGCGCACATCATACATCGTCGGCGTGAGGAGGATGGGCGTGGCCTTGATGGCGCGGATCTTCGCGACAAGTTTTTCCATGTCGGCGCGGTAGGTGTCGAACAACACCGGCTCGAACACCTTCGCCGCGCCGTCATTCATGCCGAGCAGGACGGTGACGTATTTCGGTTTGTAAGCTGCCACGTCACGATCAAAGCGTGCGAGGGCATCCACCGCCGTGTCGCCGCTCACGCCCGCGTTGTGAAAGTGCAGCCGCGTCTGCGGAAAGCGCGTGAAGAAATAGTCCTCGAGATACTGCGTGTAGAGGCATTGCGCCGTGATGCTGTCGCCGAGGAACACGAGGGTGTCTCCGGCGGCGGGCGCGACTTTCGCGGACTCGGCGGCGAGCGATGCGTGGAGGGCGAGCAGCAGCGGGAGGAGGCGATTCATGGGCTTGGAGTTGACTTGAGGCCGACGCCGTTGACGGCGATCACGCGATACGAGTGCTTCGCGCCGGGCGTGGCGGTGGTGTCCACATGGCGCATCTCCGGCAGCGGCAGTTCCGGCGTGTCGTGGAAGGACATCGTTTGGAAAAGCGGACGGCCAAATTTTCCGGCGAGCATCTCCGGCACTTGCGCGAGCGTTTTTCCATCGCGCTCGATGAGGAAGGCTTGCAGCCCGCTCTCGAAATCCGCGACCGCGTCCCACGTGATTTCCATCCCGCCGTCGGGCAGGCGCGCAGCGTTCACGCGCGTCGGCGCGGGCGGCGGAGTCGTGTCGCTGGTCGCGCCCGCGGTCACGTATTCCATCCACGCCTTTGCGATGCGTTCGTTTGGCAGCCACACGGCGGCGCTGGCCTTGGCCTTGTTGAATTGCGCCATCGGCACCGCTTGTCGGCTCATCAGTTCGGCGAGCCAGCCTTGTTTCAGATCGAGCGAACGCAAGGCCGCGCCGCTTTTTTCCGGCAGGCGCAACTCCAAACAAGCATCGAAAAAAGGAATCGCGAGATAACGCGAATCGCCGCAGTCGTGGCCGGATAGCGGGTCGGCCGCGAAGCCGATCGGCGCGCCCTTCGCGCGATACGCCTTGAACATCGCGATCGAGCCCAGCCACGCCGCCTCGGGCTTCTCGCTGGTGCTCTCCTTGATGCCGGCATTGAGCATCGTGGGGATTTGAAACACGGCGTCGCTGAGCGCCGGCTTCGCGGTCTGGCCGCTCTCCCACCACGCGAAGGCCGTGCCCGAGCGCAGCCACGCGGCGACGATGCGCGCGGGATCGAGCGTCTGCATGAGGCTGGCCCAATAGCCGCCGCCCGAATGTCCCCACAGGCACCACGGCGCGGTCGCGAGTTCGGCGTGCCCGCTCTGCGCGGCGAAATCATCGAGCGCTTTCAAAAACGCCGCGCGCGAGCCGAGGCGCGGGTCCATCCATAGTTCGCAATTCTCGCGGCCCTGCTCCGTCTGCCGATAGCGCGGCGCGAGCAGTGCGACGTCCCACTTCGCCGCGAGCGCCTGCCAGTGCAAATCGTGCGCGGCGGTCTCGCCCGCCGCATTCGCGGCGGTGCCGCAGCCGTGCTGATGCACGATGACCGCGCGCAGCGTCTTCGCGCCGTCGGGAATCCACAGCGTGAATGTCGCCTCGAGTTGCAGCGCGCCGGGCTGCGTGGAGGGCGGATAATTGACCGTGAAGTATTTGCCCGCGGCGCTCGCCCCGCTCACGCACATGAGCATCGACGCCGCCGTCAAAATTACTGCCTCCAGTTTTCTCATTCCGGTTTGGGAGCGCCTTTGGTTTTCGCACCGGCCTTCGCGTTAAAGGCCGAGCTGCTGCGGAACTCGAAGCCCAGCTTTGCATCGGCCGGCAGGCCATCGAGCGCCTGCTGCAAGCGCGCGCGCGCCGCCACGATGTTTTTGTCGGTGCTGCCGGCGAGATTGTTTTTCTCCAGCGGATCGGCCTCCACGTCGAAAAACGCCCCACTGGAGTAGAGTTTGAACCGCTGGCCGCGCATGACGCGCTCGCCGGCGTATTGCGCGAAAATCCACTCGCGCCCCGGCGGCGGCTCCGCGTTTCGTGCGAGTTGCGCGGCGAAGGAGCGCCCGTCAATTTTCAGCCCGCGCGGAATCGGCACGCCGGCGAGCTCCAGCAAAGTCGGAAAAAAATCGCTGCAATCCACGAGCGCGCTGCTCGTGCGACCCGCCGCCACGCGCGCCGGGCAGTTCACGATGAGCGGCACGTCGAGGCCGTTCTCGCTCAGCGTGCCGAGGCCGCCCGCCGCTTTTTTTCCACCGACCATGCCGCTCATGCTGGCGGGCGTGCCGTTGTCGGGCAGGAAAATGACGATCGTATTCTCGCGCAGGCCGAGCCGTTCGAGCTCCGAGATGAACCGTCCGACTTGCGCATCCATGTAGCGCACCATGCCGGCGAACTGCTCGCGCTGAGGCGCATTTTTGTCGGGGCTGAGCGGCGTCGTCACCGTGGGCATGTGCACAAACGGGCACGTATAATAGGCGATGAATGGCTGCTCGCGATGCCGCGCCATGAAGTCCACGAGGAAGCGCACATACTCGTCCGGCCCGAATTTACCCGTCAGCGTCTCGTGCACGCCGTTGCGAAAGACGATGGGATCCCAGTAGCGGCTTTCGAGTTCGCGATTTCCGCCCGGCGCGATGGACGCCTTCCAGCGCGCCTCGGCAAGACCTTCGCCCACGAGCGCACCCGTCCACACGAGATGCTCGTCGAAGCCGTGCTGCTTGAGTGCGTCGCGCTGATCGTAGAGGTCATTGATCTGCCATTTCCCGGCGATGGCCGTCGCGTAACCCGCGTCGCGCAGCGCGCGCGCCCACGTCGTCTCGCCTTTCGCGTCGAGCCCGCCGCCGCCGTAAATGCCCGCGTCGTGATGCGTGTGCCAGCCGGTACTGTAGCCGTAGCGGCCCGTGAGCAATTGCACGCGCGTGGTGCTGCACAGCGGCGTGACGTAGCAGTGCTCAAAGCGCGTTCCGCCCGCGGCGAGCTTGTCGATGTTCGGCGTCGGATTATCCGAGCCGTAACAACTGAACCAGTCGCGCCCAACGTTGTCGGCGAGGATGAAGAGGAAGTTCGGGCGCGGCACTGCGGCCAATGACGAATGACGAATGACGAATGACGAAAGGAGGAGGAGCAAGGTGAGCGGTTTCATTAAGTTTCGATTTTTTAGAGTTCAGATTTCAATTTGCGATCCAGGGTGGCCTGGTCCATGAAGCCGGTGGAGCTGACGGAGAAGAGACTTGGTCTCATGGATGGTGCGCGCGGTGTTGACGAGAAACACAGGTTCACAGCCACCCAGAACCTTGCAATCCGAGTCCGTCCAAATAAATACCGTTTTTCGGTCCCATCCCGGCCCCAAATGCAGATGCGAAGAGAGCGTCCGTGTGCAGCGGAACGACGCTGAGCCTTTACAACGAGCTGATCGCACAGGCCCGAGGAAGTCGTATCGGTGGCCGGTGCTCATGCGCGATTCGTGGTCGCGCGCCGCAAATTCTTACATGCGCAAATCCGACCTCGATTGGCACCGAGGAGGAACGCTGCAAACGATCCCGGTTACGAAAATGAAAGCTCCCATGAGGGCCGGTGCCACGTGAGCGAAGGCGAGATATCCGATCGAGAAATGCACTCCGAGCGCGCAGGCGAAACCGATCGTCCCCGAGATCAGCAGCGCCTGCCACAGCGCGGAAGTGAAAGGCGCCTTCCAGACCACCAGCAGAAGGATCAACCCGCAGGAAAATAAACCTCCGCCAAAACCGGCCCGGTCGTGAGCGATCAACGGCACGAGATGAGGATTGATCGAATTAAGCGCCGCCGCTTGCAGACCGAGGAATTCCAAATCCTCGGGCACGAAAACCGAAGTCATCCCGACGAGCATGATGACCGCACCCGCGCCGATCTGTCCGCACGCGGTGAGGATCAGGCAAAGGCGGCCAAAGCTCGCGCGAGTCTTCCATGTCACCGGCTCGCGCGGAGCCAGGAGCGAGCGCGGGCCGAGGCGGGAGGGCGGCAACAAGGCGCGCGTCCGTCCCATCCCGAGCAGGAAACAAGGCAGCAACGCCAGCGTCGCCGCGCCATGCCAGGTATCGAGATAGCCGTAGCCGAGATAGCAGAGAAAACTCGCGAAACCGGTGGCCCCGGAAATCGCGAAAGTCCACCACGCCCATTCCTCGCCGCGTTTCAGCGGAAACTCCGCGAGCCAAAGATAGAGCGTGCCAATGGCGATGAGCACTCCGCCAAACGAGACGCAATCGTGAAACATGAAATGCACGATGCGGCACTCATTGACGGCGCAGAGTTGCGTGGGAAGCATGCCGAGGTAGTCCACATCGTGCGGAAGAAAGGAGCCGGTCGCGGAGAGAAAGAGCGCGAAGGCGCCGGAGAGCGCGAGGGCTAGACCGGTGAGCAGAAGCAACGGCCGCCCATCACCGATCAGCGCCGGTAGAAAGCCTTCATCTTGCATCTAAATGAAGAGCTTGATCGGTCGAATGCCGACTTGCTCGAAATACGAATCGAGCCGTCGCGCCAACTCCGGCCAGTTGTGATGCGGCACTTGCGGGTAAAGATGATGCTCGAGATGATAGAGGTGTTCGAGCGCGAGAGCGGAGAGCAGCTTTCCCCGAAATAGCCGCGTCTGCAACCATTCGGTCTTCCCGCTTGCGTCATGCGAGACCAACACCGTGCCACGGGAATCCAACTTCCCGCGATCATCAGCGCCCAGGAGAGGGCGGGCAGCGGCGTCCAAGGCAGACTGGCGATTGCCGCGCCTTCGAGCAGCACCTAGAAACGATGCCCTCCGAGCTTTCCAAAAAAGACATTCGATCCTTCATCCCTCACCTCCCAAGCATGGCCAGTCTCGTGCCAACCTTTTGGGCCCACCTTTCCAGTGACAAAGACGCGCTTGAAAATTTCGGGAAGTCTTAGCCTCCCACATCGCGCTCACCCCGAGCGAAATTCTGAAAGCGACCCCTTTTCGTTTGCGGCGGGCGTGTGTAAATGGGTGGGTGGTGCTCCGAGCGCCATGCCTGCCCTGGGCGCCATAGCGCCCCTCTTAGCCGGAACGATGCAGTGAGAGCGCGGGTTGCCGAACTGTCGAAAAAACTGGAGAGATGCCGGTGAAAAAGAAGCGAGATTCTAGAAGCGATCCCTACGCCCACCCTCTGGACGCAAAGGCCACCGACAAGCCCGTGGTGCTCGGCAAGCTGGAGCTCGGCGAATACCTCGCGGCCCCGCCCACCTTTGCCGATGGAAAGATCTACGTCCGCACCAAGGAGAAGCTCTTCGCCTTTGGGGCGAAGTGATCGTCGCGACATGTGTTGAACGCGGATAGCGCCCGGTCGTTGAACGCGGAACGCGGAAAGGCTCGCGGTCGAGGCTGAAGCCACGGGGATTGCGCCGCGCCTCCGGGGCGGTTGCGTTGTGTCCGTAATCCGGTGGCTTGCGCCACCGGCTAGTTTGAGCCCTTCGGGCCATTAATCCCCCTTCGGGTATGTTTGACCTTCCTAGCCGACTGGTCTAATCCATTTATTTCAAATGCCAGCCGCGCTCGCCACCACCAAAGAGCGCATCTTCGATGCGGCGGAGGAAATCATGCTCGCAAAGAGTTTTCATTCCGTGGGGCTCAATGAAATCCTCGCGGCGGCCAAGGTGCCCAAGGGTTCGTTTTACCACTACTTCGAGTCGAAGGAGCAATTCGGGGTCGAGCTTCTGCGGCATTCGGTGAAGGAGGCCGCGGAGTGGAGGCGGCGGATGCTGCTCTCGACCGACCAGGAGCCCAATCCCTTGCTGCGGCTGATGGCGTTCCTCGATTTCTCCGCGACGCATGTGCTGCGAAGTGAGTGCCAGTGCGCCTGTCTGGTCACCAAGCTCGCTTCGGAAGTAGCCACCTTGAGCGCACCGATGTGCGCGGTGCTGGCCGAGGGCATCGGCGAGTGGCGTGGCATCTTCGAGAAGGTCATCGCCGAGGGGCAGAAGAAGCGAATGATCCGAAAGAGCCTGAATCCGGCGGCTGCGGCGGCGACGATCGGCGATCTGTGGATGGGCGCCAGCCAGCGCAGCCAGGTCGAGCGCAAGGTCGCGCCGCTGCGGGCGGCGGCGCGCTTCATCCGGGAATATCTCTCGCCGTCTTGAATTTCCGTGGAACTAGACGACTGGTCTAATTCAACTCTTATGAAACTCTCCACCTCACTCCAGGATCGCTGGCTGCCCGAGGTGCGGCCGGTCTTCCGCGATCGTCTTGAGTCCGAAGTTGCGTCGGTCGCATCCGAGGCGCCGGCCGATTCCGATTTGCTCGACAGCTACAGCCGCACCATCGCCGCGATCGTCAATCGTGTGGCGCCGAGCGTGGTGAACATCCGCACCGAGACTGCCAATCGCCAGGGCGGTTCCGGCTCGGGATTTCTTGTCGCGCCGGACGGCTTTATCCTCACCAACAGCCACGTCGTCCACGGCGCGCGCCGGCTTGAAGTGACGCTCCACGACACGCGCGTTTTCCCCGCGCAACTCATCGGCGAAGATCCCGACACCGATCTCGCGGTCATCCGCATCGACGCACCGGCGCTCCCACACGTGCGGCTCGCGGATTCCGCGGCGATCCGTGTCGGTCAGATAGCGGTAGCCATCGGTTCGCCTTACGGCTTTCAGCAGACGGTGACGGCGGGCGTCGTGAGCGCGCTTGGCCGTTCGATGCGCGCGGAGTCGGGGCGCCTGATGGATGACATCCTCCAGACCGACGCCGCGCTCAATCCCGGCAACTCTGGCGGGCCGCTCGTCAACAGCGCGGGCGAAGTCATCGGCGTAAACACGGCCGTCATCCTGCCGGCGCAGGGCATCTGCTTTGCCATCGCCAGCAATACCGCGCAGTTCGTTACGGGCTGGCTCATCAAGGAGGGGCGCATCCGGCGCAGCGCGATCGGCGTGGCTGGCCAGAATGTGCCGCTGCATCCGCGCGTGGTGCGCTTTCACAAGCTGCCGGCCGCGCGCGGCGTGCTCGTCGCGGAGATCGAGGCGGGCAGCCCCGCGGCGGTCGCCGGCCTGCGCGAGGGCGACATCCTTCTCGGCTTCAAAGGCGAGCCTGTCGCGACCATCGACGATCTGCACAAGCGACTGGTTGCGGCGGAAATCGGCGTCGCCTCGCCGGTCATGATTTTGCGCGGGACGGAAGTTTTGTACCGGCTGGTGGTGCCGCGCGAACTGCCGTGACGAGGTGGGCTCGCGCGACTTCGTCGCGTAAGGCGACAGGAGTGTCGCCTCTCCTTGAGCCTTTCTCACGCATCCTCGCTCCTGCACTCCGGGGTTGCCATTGTTTGAGCGGGCCTTCAAGAGACGCGGCGCTCATGTCGGACCTCGCTCAACTCATCCGCAATAACCGCGCATGGTCGGATCGCATCAAGGCTTCGCAACCCGATTTCTTTTCCACGCTCGCACGCCAGCAGACGCCGCAATACTTGTGGATCGGTTGCGCCGATTCGCGTGTGCCGGCCAATGAAATCGTGGACTTGCTTCCCGGCGAGATTTTCGTCCACCGCAACATCGCCAACGTGGTGGTGCACACCGACCTGAACTGTCTCTCGGTGATGCAGTTTGCCGTCGATGTTTTGAAAGTGAAACATGTCCTTGTGGTCGGCCACTATGGTTGCGCGGGAGTGCACGCCGCGCTGCTCAACCGCAGGCTCGGGCTCATCGACAACTGGCTGCGGCACATCCAGGACGTGCGGCTCAAGCACGCCGCGCAGATCGAGGATGCGCCGGAAAACGGGCGCGCCGATCTGCTGTGCGAGCTCAACGTGATCGAGCAAGTCGTTAACGTTTGCCAGACCACCGTGGTGCAGGAAGCGTGGGCGCGCGGGCAGGATCTCACCGTGCACGGCTGGGTCTATTCGCTGCAGGACGGGCTCGTGCGCGATTTGCAGGCCAGCATCGCCGCCGCCACGGAACTCGCCCCCGCCTACCAGCAGGCCATCGCAGCGCTGACGGGGTGAATGGGGAGTGTTGATCGGTGGCTGGTGGGAGCGTGCCATCCACCGATCGGCAATCACCCATGCTTGCCGGACTACCCGCTGGCAAGGATGCCTGGCGCCACGCACAATACTTTTTGCAACCACTCCTGCAGCGCGCTAACAACTCGCCATGTCCGACGAAGAGCCGCCCGAGAAAGTTTGGGACGAATACGACTGGGAGCGCTTCCTCCAGCAGCAGGATCAGAAGACCGAGAAGTACATGGAGCTGCTCGAGAAGTAC